>CAJTLD010000026.1:0-5659 GCA_910577065.1 uncultured Lachnospiraceae bacterium
GGCCGGGGAGCAGATGCATCTGGAAATGGCTTATACGTATGATTTGAAGGCGGCCGAAGCGTTTCGGGAAGAAGTGGCCGCAGCATTTGCGGGTTCTGAAATTGTATTGGATCCGCTGTCGCTTAGCGTATCCTGCCATATTGGGCCGGGAGCGCTGGCAGTCGCCTGTTCCAAGAAGATACCGGAACTTCAATAAACGGGCAGGGTTGGTTATTGATTAAAATGAGGAGGAACAAAAGAATGGTAAAAGCAATTGTTGGCGCGAACTGGGGAGATGAAGGAAAGGGTAAGATAACCGATATGCTTGCAAAGGAGGCGGATATTATCGTCCGTTTCCAGGGAGGGGCAAATGCAGGCCATACGATTGTAAACGATTATGGTAAATTTGCATTGCATACGCTGCCGTCCGGCGTATTTTACGGGCATACGACAAGTATTATCGGAAACGGGGTGGCTCTGGATATTCCGGTATTGACGGAAGAAATCAAATCCATTACGGATCGGGGCGTGCCGGCGCCAAAGATTCTGGTGTCTGACCGTGCCCAGATTGTTATGCCGTACCACGTTTTATTTGACCAGTACGAGGAAGAACGCTTAGGCGGGAAGTCGTTTGGCTCTACCAAATCCGGCATTGCGCCATTCTATTCCGATAAGTTTGCAAAAATCGGCTTCCAGGTCAGCGAACTTTTCTATGAAGATATTTTAAAGGAAAAGGTAAAGCGCGTCTGCGATATGAAAAATGTACTGCTTGCGCATCTGTACCATAAACCTCTTTTGGATCCGGACGCATTGCTTGGGACGTTGCGGGAATACAGGGAAATGATTGCGCCGTATGTGTGCGATGTTTCCCTGTATCTGGACAAAGCTTTAAAAGACGGAAAAAATATTCTGCTCGAAGGGCAACTTGGCACGTTAAAAGATCCGGATCACGGGATTTACCCCATGGTAACGTCGTCGTCGACGTTAGCCGCTTACGGAGCGATTGGCGCAGGTATTCCGCCGTATGAAATCGGAACGATTATTACGGTATGTAAAGCGTATTCTTCTGCGGTTGGCGCGGGGGCGTTTGTCAGTGAAATTTTCGGGGAAGAAGCGGAGGAGTTAAGAAGGCGCGGCGGCGACGGCGGCGAGTACGGCGCGAAGACCGGACGGCCAAGGCGCGTGGGCTGGTTTGACTGTGTGGCAAGCAAATACGGCTTAAGGCTGCAGGGTACAACGGATGTGGCCTTTACCGTGCTGGATGTGTTAGGTTATCTGGATGAAATCCCGGTCTGCGTGGGTTATGAAATAGACGGGGAAGTGACGAAGGACTTCCCGGTTACGGGGAAACTGACGCAGGCAAAGCCGGTTTTAAAGACGCTTCCGGGATGGAAAGAAGATATCCGCGGGATTCGGGATTATGAAAAGCTGCCAAAGAACTGTAAAAAATATGTGGAATTTATTGAGGAAGAGATTGGATATCCGATTACCATGGTGTCAAACGGACCCGGAAGGGAAGATATTATTTACCGGGAATCAACGCTGTTCTAATAGATGAAAAAGAAACAGGCTGTCATTTTGGCAGCTTGTTTTTGATTTTACGGAAATTGTCCGGAAAATTTCGGCAAACGGATAGATTGGCTGTTTTATTACCGTAATAGTAAGTGTAACTGATATAAAACGGACCGGCGCGCAGGTTTGATTCAGAGGATGATGTATGAAAATAGGAAAGCATAATTTTTTAAAACAGCTAAAGCTGCAGAACGAAAAAGCCCTTGTCTACGTAATAGACGCATACGGCGGACTTTTGATGTCGGTGATACGCAAACATCTTTTTGGTTTGCCCGAGCGGCAGGAAGAATGCTTTGACGACGTGCTGTTAAAGATATGGCAGAATATTTCTCTCTTTGACGAAAGCAAAAATACATTTAAAAACTGGGCGGCCGCGATTGCGAAATACCGGGCAATCGACTATTTGAGGCAGTATCAAAAAGAGCCTCAGACAGTTGATGTTGAAGATACGGTAATTGCCTGGGAGGATCGCACGCTGGCAGGCTTGATAGAACAGGAAATTTCAAGAGAGACAGAACAGATGCTGTCATGTTTAAAGCCGTCGGACAGGGAATTGTTTTTAAAGCTGTATGTGCAGGAGCATACCATAGAACAGGTAAGCCGGGAAACCGGAATGAAAAAAGAGGTGATTTATAACCGCCTGTCCAGGGGAAAGAAGAAAATACGCAGGCAGTATCACGCGGGAAAGGGTGCTTAGTATGGACAAAAACATATATGAATTGCTCAATGAGGTTAAAGTGGATTTTACTGAATATGAAAATTTAAACTTATCCATGACGGAAAAAGAAGCAGCGAAGCGGCGCATAATACGGGAGGTTAACGGCATGAAACAAAACAAGAGAACGGCAAAAAAGGCAGTAAAGTGGAAAATGGCGGCAGGAATTGCGGCGGCGTGCGCGCTGGCGCTGACTGGCATCGGGGCGGCAAATCCCGCTTTGGCAGGGAATATGTTCAGCAGCACATTCGGCAGGCTGATTGAAAATGCCAAAGGCGAAAAATACGAAGAGGAAGAGATAGAACGTTATACCAAAATCGGAGAAAAATCGGTAGACGTAAAGGAAGAAGTCGGCAAACAGCAGGATGCTTTGGCATACACGACGACTGCAAACAGCAGCGGGGTAACGATTTCGGTATCGGACGTATACTGTGACGGCTATATGTTATATTATACGGCTTCTTTAAAAACCGATCATGAAGGGTTAAAGCAGGCGGACGGAATTGTGGCCCAGTTTAAGGACGGTGAAACGGAAAAACTGGAAATAGAAGGAATGGAAACGACAGGTTTTTTCAGCAGCCCGTTTGAAAAGGCGGAAGACGGAACCTTTGTATCGGCAGACAGCATTAATTTGATGTCGGATTTTACAGGCGGGAGTTTTGTGCCGGGAGAAGAAAATACCATTGTGGTGAACTGGACGATGAAAAGGCTGAAAGGAAGTCTTTGGGACAGCTGGGATGAGCAGGGAGAATACACGGAAACCGGGGATGTGCGGGGAGAATGGCATTTAAGGTTTCCGGTTACGGTGGATACTTCCAATAATGAAACCGTTGCCGTCAATAAAGAAGAAAACGGAATTACGGTGATCGACGCCGTCCGTACCAAGGCGGGGCTTGTAGTCCATGCAAAACTTCCGGATTTCAGAAAAGAGCCGTACAACGATCCCTATAACGATCCGGATATTGCCATTAAGGACGCGCGGGGAAACTGCCTGCAGTGGACGGGGACACAAAGCTGGGACGAACACGATGACGGGACGACGGATTGCTATATTATGGTGTTGTATGACGGTGAAAAAGATTTGACATTTGAAGTGACGACAAAAGACGAGGACGCCGCATTGATAGCCTGCATTCCGTTTCAGGCTCCGTAAACGCGGGCAGATATAAATAATATAGGGCTGGCGCATTAAGAAGTCTTGTAGTTGTAGTTCTTAATGCGGCAGTCCCTATTGTTTTTAGATGGAATGCATAGTATAATGGTTGAAGGAAAAGGGGGCTGCAGGATGAAACGGGTTTTTTTAATCGTACTTGACAGCGTGGGGATTGGGGAAATGCCGGACGCGGCGGAATACGGCGACGCGGGAAGCAATACGCTTCGTTCTGCGTCAGAGAGCCCGTATTTTTCCATGCCCAATATGCGGAAGCTGGGATTTTTCAATATCGAAGGCGTTTCAATCGGAGAGCGGGAAGCCGTTCCCACAGGCTCGTTTGCCCGGATGAAGGAGCTTTCTAAGGGCAAAGATACGACGATTGGGCACTGGGAGATTGCAGGCGTGGTATCGGACGCGCCGCTGCCCGTGTACCCGCACGGCTTTCCGAAGGATATCATAAAGGAGTTTGAAAAAGCAACCGGGCGGGGCGTGCTTTGCAACCGGCCGTATTCCGGCACGGAAGTGATAAAGGATTACGGGGAACGCCATCTTAAAACCGGGGATTTGATTGTTTATACGTCTGCGGATTCCGTTTTCCAGATTGCGGCGCACGACAAAATCGTTCCGACAGATAAGCTGTATGAGTACTGCCGGGCGGCGCGTAAGATTTTAAAAGGGGAACACGGCGTGGGACGCGTGATTGCCCGGCCTTTTACCGGGACGGCAGGGCGGTTCAAACGGACGGCGGACCGGCATGATTTTTCTCTTGAGCCGCCGGGGATTACCATGCTTGACCAGTTAAAGGAGGGAGGCTTTGACGTGATATCCGTGGGCAAAATAGCGGACATTTTTGCCGGACGCGGGATTACGCAGGCGGTGCGCACGGCGGGCAACGAAGAAGGGCTCGAACAGACGATGCGTTTTCTGGAACAGGATTTTGAAGGGCTGTGTTTTACGAACCTGGTGGATTATGATATGCTGTACGGGCACAGAAATGACGTGGACGGCTATGCAAAGGCGCTGACGTATTTTGACGCGCAGCTTTCAAAGCTTCTTGCGCGGATGCGGGCAGACGACGTTTTGATGATTACGGCGGATCACGGCTGTGATCCGGCGGCGGAATCGACCGATCATTCGAGGGAATATACGCCGCTTCTGATGACGGGCGGGTGTGTCCCTTCCGGCGTGGATTTTGGGACAAGGGAAGGCTTTTGCGATATCGCGGCGACGATCTTAGGTATGTTTGGCATTCCGGCAAAATGCCGGGGACGGAGTATACTTTAGAGAAACGGGAAACGGACAGGTACGTTCGGAATGGCCGGATCCGTGTGATTTGGGATTCCGGGAGTGCACAAAAGAAAAGGGGGGTTTTTTATGTACGGGACATGGTGGTCGCTCGTTCCGCCGGTAGTGGCGATTCTGCTGGCATTTATTACCAAGGAGGTGTATATCTCGCTGTTTTGCGGGGTACTTTTGGGGGCAATGTTTACTTCGGGGTTTGCGCCCTGGGGGACGTTTGAAACGCTGTTTACCACAATGACGGGCAATATGAACTTAAATATTATTATTTTTGACGTGCTGCTCGGCATGATTATTGTACTGATGTCACAGTCCGGCGGCTCCGCGGCTTACGGGAACTGGGCAGGCAAAAAAATCAAAAGCAAGAAGGCTTCGCTGTTTGCAACCATGGGGCTTGGCATGCTGATTTTTGTGGACGATTATTTTAACTGCCTGACGGTGGGCTCCGTCATGCGCCCGGTTACGGATCAGTACAAGGTTTCCAGGGCAAAATTAGCGTATATTATCGACGCGACGGCAGCCCCGATCTGCATTATCGCCCCGATTTCAAGCTGGGCGGCGGCGGTCAATTCGTATGTGCCAGAAGACAGTTCGCTGACGGGATTTCAGCTGTTTTTGCGGACGATTCCGTATAATCTGTACGCGCTGCTTACGATTCTTATGGTATTTCTGATTATTGCCTGGAAATTCGATTTCGGCCTGATGAGAAAGCACGAGAAAAATGCCCAAAACGGGGATTTGTTTACGTCCGGGCGGGAAGAATTTGAAACGATGGATGCGGTAAACGACCGGGTAAACCCGAACGGGAAGGTCATTGATTTGGCGCTTCCGATTGCGGTTTTAATTGCATCGGCGGTGTTCGGGATGATTTATACCGGATTTTTGGGCGGGGCAGGCAATGTAATTGACGCGTTTGCAAATTGTGACGCGGAAATGAGCCT
>CAJTLD010000026.1:5698-8284 GCA_910577065.1 uncultured Lachnospiraceae bacterium
ATGGCGGCGCTGTATCTGCCGAGGAAGGTTATTTCGTTCCACAATTTTATGGGCGCGCTGGCGGAAGGCGCGAAGCTGATGATGCCCGCTATTTTGATTCTGACTTTTGCATGGACGTTAAAGGGAATGGGCGATAACCTTGGTATTGCGGAATTTGTGAAAGGCGCGGTCGGGACGAATATGACGGCGAGCATTGTGATTCCGGCGATTATGTTCGGGATTGCGCTGTTTTTGGCATTTTCGACCGGGACATCATGGGGGACGTTTTCCATATTGGTGCCGATTGTGGTGTCTATGTATGCGGGGACGGACGATGAAATGATGATTATTGCGGTTTCGGCTGTCTTAGCGGGCGCGGTATGCGGCGACCATGTGTCCCCGATTTCCGATACGACGATTATGTCGTCGTCGGGCGCGCAGAGCAACCATATTAACCATGTGCAGACGCAGATGCAGTACGCAATGGTTGTGGCGGTGATTTGCGTGATTGGATATCTGATTGCGGGGCTGACGAAGAGCTGGATCGCTGCGCTGGGCGTTTCGGCGGTGATTTTGGTGGCCGTGCTGTATGGATTAAAGCGTAAATGCGGCAGTGAGGCGGAAGTATGAAAAAAGTGATTGCGACGCCTTATATTGATCAGACCAGGCGGTATCCGACCGGGTGCGAGAGTGTGTCGGCGGTGATGCTTTTGCAGTATTTGGGGATACCGCTCGGGGTGGATGATTTTATTGAACGATATCTGAAAAAAGAACCGATGATAATCCGGGAGGGGCGGCTGTACGGGCCGGACCCCTTCCGGTGTTTTGCGGGAAGCCCGTATGACAGCGATTCTTTTGGGTGTTATCCGCCGGTGATTGTGGATGCGATGAACCGGGTATTTGCGGATGTTCAGCCGGAAAGAAGAGCCGTGGATGTTACGGGGATGCCGATGGGGGAACTGCTTGAGCGGTTTATTGACCGGGATTTGCCGGTGGTGTTTTGGGCGAGCCTGGATTTGAAGGAGACGGTACCGGGGCCTGAGTGGTATTTGCGGGACGGGACAAAGTTTTCCTGGATTTCAAATGAGCATTGTATGCTGCTGGTGGGATATGACGAGGAGGCGTATTATTTTCAGGATCCCTGGATGAACCATGGGTGTGTGGGGTATCCGAAGGGGATTGTGGAAAAGAGGCATGGGGAGCAGAGGGAGATGGCGGTGGTGGCGATGCGCCGCCAGGAGGAGGCTGTGGCAGAGGGGGTGGGTTCCAGGCTGTGTTCTTTGGATTAAGAACTTCTAAATCCAGTCACAATGCCCGGAACCCAACCTCCTCTGTCACAGCCTCCTTCTGGCTACGGTATCGAATGTTTGTTGGTTGTGTGGTTTATGTTGGTTTTTGGTGTGAATGAGGGACTGTGGTTGGGGAGAGCGGCATGAATGATGAAAGGGAGTGCGGGAATACTGGATTGTCGATCCGGTGAAGCAGTGTGTGACGGTTTATAATTTTGAGCAGGAGACGATGGAAGAATATGCTTTTGGGAAAGCGATACCATCCGGAATTTTTGAGGATTTACGTGTAACACTTTAATGGGAGGAAATGATTTTGGCTGATTTAAAGAAAGAAATTGAAAAAAGACGTACCTTTGCAATTATATCCCACCCGGACGCCGGGAAGACGACGCTGACGGAGAAGTTTCTGCTCTATGGCGGCGCGATTAACTTGGCGGGTTCGGTGAAGGGGAAGGCGACGGCCAGGCACGCCGTGTCTGACTGGATGGAGATTGAAAAGGAGAGGGGGATTTCGGTTACTTCTTCGGTGCTGCAGTTCCATTACGGGGGATATTGCATTAATATTTTGGATACGCCGGGGCATCAGGACTTCTCGGAGGATACGTACCGGACGCTGATGGCGGCGGATTCGGCGGTTATGGTGATCGACGGATCAAAGGGGGTGGAGGCGCAGACGAGAAAGCTTTTTAAGGTCTGTGTGATGCGCCATATCCCGATTTTTACGTTTATTAATAAGATGGACCGGGATGCAAACGATACGTTTGATTTGTTAGACGAGATTGAAAAGGAACTTGGCATTGCGACCTGCCCGGTGAACTGGCCGATTGGCTCGGGTAAAAATTTTAAGGGTGTGTATGACCGGAATAAAAAGGAAGTGATGCTTTACAGCGATACCCAAAAAGGGACGAAGGAAGGGGAAGAGACGGTGATTCCGGTGGAAGACGCGTCGCTTTCCGATACGATTGGGCAGGAGAATTATGAAAAGCTTCTGGAGGAAATCGAACTGTTGGACGGGGCGAGCGCGGAGTTTGAGCAGGAACTGGTCTCTAAGGGGGAGCTTTCTCCGGTCTTTTTCGGGTCGGCGCTGACGAATTTTGGGGTGGAGACGTTTTTAAAGCATTTTCTGGAAATGACGTCTTCACCGCTGCCAAGGAGGTCCGATCAGGGGGATAAAAATCCGTTTGACGAGGATTTTTCGGCGTTTGTTTTTAAGATCCAGGCGAATATGAATAAAAATCACAGGGATCGGATTGCGTTTATGCGGATTTGCTCGGGCAGGTTTACGGCGGGCATGGAAGTGACGCATGTACAGGGCGGC
>CAJTLD010000026.1:8310-24827 GCA_910577065.1 uncultured Lachnospiraceae bacterium
TGTCCCAGCCGCAGCAGATGATGGCGCA
Organism: uncultured Lachnospiraceae bacterium; assembly: GCA_910577065.1. GTDB lineage: Bacteria > Bacillota > Clostridia > Lachnospirales > Lachnospiraceae > Roseburia_B. Next base: position 8,339 of record CAJTLD010000026.1, read on the forward strand.
GGAGCGTAAAATTGTGGAAGAGGCTTATGCGGGGGATATTATCGGGGTGTTTGATCCGGGGATTTTTTCCATTGGCGATACGATTTTGACGGCTGCAAAGCCATTTCAATTTGAGGGCATCCCGACGTTTGCGCCGGAGCATTTTGCAAGGGTGCGCCAGGTGGATACGATGAAGCGCAAGCAGTTTGTAAAGGGAATTATGCAGATTGCGCAGGAGGGCGCGATTCAGATTTTCCAGGAATACGGAATGGGTATGGAGGAAATCATAGTAGGTGTCGTAGGCGTTTTGCAGTTTGATGTGTTAAAGTACCGCCTGGCGAATGAATATAATGTAGAGATCCGGATGGAACATATGCCGCATGAGCATATCCGCTGGATTGTGGGAGACAGTGTGGAACTGGATCGGCTGACCGGGACGTCCGATATGAAAAAGATCCAGGATTTGAAGGGGAACCCGCTGCTTATTTTTGTGAATGGATGGAGCGTGGGGATGACGCTGGAGCGAAATCCGGGGCTTAAGCTGGAAGAGTTTGGAAGGAATTAAAGGAAGGAGGCCGTTAGATATGGCGATTGTTAAGGTGACGAACGATAATTTTGAACAGGAGGTGCTGGCATGTGAGGTGCCGGTACTGTTGGATTTTTGGGCGGACTGGTGCGGGCCGTGTAAGATGCAGGCGCCGATTCTGGATGCGTTTGCGGAGGAGATGGGAGATTCCATGAAGGTCTGTAAAGTAAATGTGGACGAAGAGGCCGCGCTGGCGCTTAAATACCAGGTGATGAGTATTCCGACTATGGTCTTGATGGACAAGGGCGTGTTTGTAAAGCGCGTATCCGGCGTGCAGCAGGCTGAGGATTTGAAGGCTGCATTTGCTTGACAAGGGAGGCAATCCATTTTATACTAAAAGGCAGTTGAGCAATCAGCTGTCTTTTTTCTTTTCAGGCATATAACCAGATCCCGTAACCGTTCAGCTTCCGGCTTTACCGTTACAGAATCCGGCGCATTTAAGGTTTGTCTGCGGCAAAGGGGACAGGATTCCCTACTATTTTGCTATATTGGCTGCGAACTGCGCATCAAGTGCGCAGCTGCAGGCTGAACAGTTGTTACTGTTCACTCCTGGGCCGTGCACTGCGCTGCACGGCTACAGACCAATACAGTAATGGGGCCAGAATCCGGCCTCTTGCCGTAAGGCAACTTCAAATAGACCGGATTCGTTACTGTGAACACCATGGGTGTGAACAGTAACGAACTGTTGTCAAATCCCATATAAAATATAAGATTAGTGTTGACTTTTTTGACAAAGTGTACTACCATAATAACTATAAAAACGAACATAAGTTTGCTGCATTTTGAGTGAAAAGGAGATTGTTATGCCAAAGGATGATAAAAAAACAGAAAAAAAAGCCATGGACAGGAAAGGGTCAGATAAAAAAGAGGATAGATTAAAAGCGCTTGAAAACGCTATTTCCCATATTGAGAAGCAGTATGGCAAAGGATCTATTATGAAACTCGGGGAGTCTGCAAAGACGATGAATGTAGATGCCGTACCGACTGGCTGTTTAAGCCTGGATCTTGCGCTTGGGATCGGCGGGCTGCCCAAGGGGCGCGTAGTGGAAGTGTACGGGCCGGAATCGAGCGGAAAGACTACGGTAGCGCTGCATGTGGTCGCAGAAGTGCAGAAGCTGGGAGGGATAGCAGGTTTTATTGATGCGGAGCATGCCCTGGATCCGGTGTATGCAAAGCATATCGGCGTGGATGTAGACAATCTTTACATATCGCAGCCGGATTGTGGGGAACAGGCCCTTGAAATCACCGAAACAATGGTGCGTTCCGGCGCGGTGGATATTATTATTGTGGACTCCGTGGCCGCGCTTGTCCCAAAGGCGGAAATTGACGGCGATATGGGGGATTCCCATGTAGGCCTGCAGGCAAGGCTGATGTCGCAGGCGCTTCGTAAGCTGACCTCCGTTATAAGCAGATCCAATTGTATTGTGCTCTTTATCAACCAGCTGCGTGAAAAAGTCGGCGTAATGTTCGGCAATCCGGAGACGACGACCGGAGGGCGCGCCCTTAAGTTTTATTCCTCGGTCCGTTTGGACGTCAGGAAAATTGAGTCGCTGAAGCAGGCCGGAGAAGTTGTGGGGAATCGTACCCGTATCAAAGTAGTGAAGAATAAAGTGGCTCCTCCGTTCCGGGAGGCGGAGTTTGATATCATGTTCGGGCAGGGGATTTCAAGGGAAGGGGATATCCTGGATCTGGCTGCGGACAGCAACGTGGTAAATAAATCCGGCGCATGGTATGCCTACAACGGTGAAAAGATCGGCCAGGGACGCGAGAATGCGAAGCAGTATTTGCGGGAACATCCCCAGATCCGGGATGAAATTGACAGCCAGGTGCGAGCGCACTTTGCCCTGGACGGGCAGGAGCAGGAAGAAATTGCAGAAGCCGGTTTGGGCCAGGCCGGGAAGAAAGCTGCGGATCCGGCGGGAAATGAAGCCGAAGCTTATGCAAAAGAGGCGAAAGAAGGCGCCGCGGAAGCATAATGGGATACATGATTACAGACTATAAGGCCGCCGGAAAAGGACGTATCGGGATTTGCCTGAATAATAGCAAAACGCTCTGGCTTTATGCAGGGGAGGCAAGGCAGCTTTCCCTGGAACCGGGGATGGAATTGTCAGAAGAACAGTATCAGCATATCCTGCATGGCGTTATTGGCAGGCGCGCCGTAAAAAGAGCCATGCATCTGTTGGAGCGTCAGGATAGAACCAAGCAGCAGCTTTGTGACAAGCTGCTGCAAAGCGGCTATCCGCCGGAAGCGGTCGAAGACGCCGTTTCCTATGTGCAGAAGTATCATTATCTCGACGACGGGCGGTATGCCAGGACATATATCCGAAACCATCAGGATAAGCGCAGCAGGCTGCGTTTGCGCCAGGATTTGCTGCGGCGCGGCGTGCCGAAAGAGATTATAGATCAAAGCATGCAGGAAGAATTTTGTTTCGATGAACGGGAACAAATCAAAAGCCTGTTAGAAAAGAGGCGTTTTGATCCGGATACGGCTGACGCCAGGGAAACCGGAAAAATATACCGTTTTTTGCTCGGCAGGGGATTTCGCAGTTCGGATATTTCGGCCGTTCTGCGGGATGCTGGGCAGCAGGATATGTTTGTTCCGTAAAATCAAGACATAAAGGATTAGGGGAGCCATGCGGCATTATACAACAAGAAAAAAAAGTATGTTTCTGCTTCTTATGGTATTTTTTCTGTTTGCCTGTACGTCATGCAGCAACGGCCAGCCGCATGCAAAGCAGGTGAAACTGCCCGAAGAGGAGGACGGCCTTACGATTTGGGCCTGGGATGAAGCTTTTAATATTACCGCCGCAAAAGCGGCAAAGGAAATTTACGAAAGAGAGCATCCGGATTCCGTGATCCGGGTCGTAACCGTCGCGCAGGATGATATTGTAGCAAAGCTGAATACCGCGTTCGCATCCGGCGTTTTTGATGAACTGCCGGATATTGTACTGATAGAAGATTACCGGATTCCGTGGTATCTGCATCATTATTCCGAAAAGTTTGCAAACCTTTCGGATATTGCGGATGCAGATGATTTTGCCCCGTACAAAACAGAAATGAACCAGATGGGCGGGGATATGTACGGGATTCCGTTTGACTGCGGCGTTGCGGCGCTGTTTTATCGGACGGACTATATCGAACAGGCAGGGTACAGCCGAAAAGATATGGAAAACCTGACCTGGGATAAATATATCGAAATTGGGAAAGCCGTTAAAGAAAAGACTGGGAAGTATATGCTGTCATTAAATCCGGGCGATTTGGGGCAGATCCGCATGATGCTCCAAAGCGCCGGTTCCTGGTATACGGATGAAAACGGCAGACAGAATATTGTGGGCAACGGCGTGCTAAGGGAGGCAATCCTCACTTATAAAAAAATGGTCGACGCAGGGATTGCAGTGCATATTGCGGACTGGAACCAGTTTGTAGGGGCCTTTAACAGCGGGGAGGTGGCAAGCGTCCCGACGGGGTGCTGGGTATCGCCTTCCCTGCAAAAGGCAGCGGATCAGGCAGGAAAATGGGCGGTTGCGGAAATTCCCAGGATGAAAGGGGTCAAAGCTTCTGTCAATGCGTCGTCTCTTGGGGGAGGCGGCTGGTATGTGCTTAAGGATGCAGGCCATGAAGAAGAGGCCAAGAATTTTTTGAAAGAGACGTTTGCGTCCAATGTGGAACTGATGGACAGGCTGGTGGAAGAAATCCATCTGGTCAGCACATTAAAAGCAGCTTCCAAAACCCAAAATTATAGAGAAGGAGTCGCTTTTTTCGGTGGGCAGAAGATTTTTGAGGATTTTGCAGAATGGGTAGAGGAAGTGCCCACGGTAAATTACGGGGAAGATACGTATGAAATAGAAACCAGGATGGAAGAAGCCTTTCAGAAAATTATGGACGGCGTAGACATGGACGTTGTGCTGGAAGGTACATTTGCGGCTGCGGAAACGGCAGACAAAGGAGTCGGGGAACAATAAATGGGAGAATATTGTAAGGTTCTTATTATAGACGACGAGCAGATTATGCGCCAGGGAATCAAACATATAATGGATTGGGAAAAAGAGGGGTTTTTGATTGTCGGCGAGGCAAAAGACGGGAAGGAAGGGCTAAAGATGGTCAAAGAATGCAGCCCTCATATTGTGCTGGCCGATATCGTAATGCCTGTGATGGACGGGATGGAGTTTTCCATGCGGCTGCAAAAGGAGTGCCCCGGCGTCAAGCTTATTATACTGAGCAGTTACGACAAGTTTGAATATGTAAAAACGGCTCTTTTAAACGGGGCTTCGGATTATATCTTAAAGCCCATGTTAAATGCCCAAAGCCTGTTAAAAACGCTTTTGGACACCGCGGCAAAAATTCCGGACGTGCAGTTTTGCCGGGAAGGGAAAACGTCATATGAAATGCAGCTGACCCGCTATATGGGCGGTTACCAGGCCAGGCTTGACAACCGGGTATTTGCCGGGAAGCTGCCGCATCCGGTTTACCGGATTTTGGGAGTCGGCCTTAAATCTATGCCCAAAGAAAAGCCGGCGGCCGTCCGGCGGAAAATCGAAAACACATTCCGGGAATTTGCCGGTTTTCCGATGCTTTCTGTCGTGCCAAAAGAAGACAGTTTGTGCCTGATCATAAATTACAGGGATGAAGAGGACGCGGACTGCCATGGAAGGATCTTATCATTTGCGGATAAAATGAAACAATACGATAACAATTTCTTTGCGGCGCTAAGCTGGGCGTATACGGATTTTCAGGAAACGCGTATGGTTTTTTTGGACGGGGTGCAAAAGACGCTTTCCTTGAAATTCTATTTTCCGGGAAAAAGCCTGGTGATACTGGAAGAACAACTCCAAAAACAGAAACGGGAGAAGTTTGAATTTGAGTTGTATTCCAGATATTTGGAAAACCTGGAACTGGATGAAGCGGTTTTGATGTTTCTTTCTTACATTGAGGGACTTGCAAAAATGCATGAGGACGAGTATAAAATAAAAAACCTGGCCAAAAACCTGTTGTTTAATTATTTTGTTGAAATGGAACGGATTGGCGGGGCAGGGGAAGAAACGCGCGACAGATGCTTCCGGGAAATTGATACATCGGAGGACGTGGAGGCGTTTCTTGCGGTTATCCGCAAATACGTGCCAAAGCCCGGCGTTTCTGAGGGCAGGCAGTGTGATCTGACCCATATCCACATGGAAAAGATGAAAGAATACATAGAAACGCATTATACGGAAGATCTAAAGCTGATGGATTTGGCCAGGCAGTTTGGATTCAGTTATTCGTATACCTCCACCTGTTTTAAAGAAAATACGGTGGAGGGGTTCAGCGGTTATCTGAATAAAATCCGGATTGGCAAGGCCAAAAGCGAACTGCTCCATACGGCGAAGACGATTTCAGAAGTGGGAAGCGAGGTCGGGTACACGGATCAAAGTTATTTTTGCAGGGTTTTTAAAAAGATGACAGGCGTATCGCCGGGCAGGTATCGGAAAAAAGCGGGGAGGGAAACGTAAGTGAAGTGGCGGAAAATAGCAAATACGCTGATGTTTAAGCTGGTTTTGGCAGTTTCCCTGGGGATACTCGGGCTTGCGGCGGTTCTGCATTTTATGAACCAGTCCATATCAAAAGAAGTATTTGCAAAGATATTTTCAGAGTCACAGCAGAAAATATTCAATCAGATTGATCGGCAGTTCTGTCAATTTTATGAAGATATCTGGAGAATTTCAAGCACCATCAGTTCCAGCGAGCCGGTAAAAAATTATCTAATGGAAGAAAATCCGGCATCCGTTAAGGAACGGGGGAATATTTATTATATGCAAAGAGAAATGGAAGAAACCCGCCTTTCGGATTATACGCAGTTAAATGTGATGCTTGTGAGTACGCAGGGGAAAAGCTATGTCTACAACTGGACGGATAAGCTGGCAGTATCCGCCAGTGATATCCTGTTTAGCCCGGTAACCCAAAAGGCCGGACAGGAGCCGGGAAAGCTGGTATGCGAGTACCAGGAGTCGGGCTACAGCGACGTTACCAAATCGGAGCCCGTCATTGTAATGGCCTGCGCGGTATATGAAAAAGAAACGGTTTTGGGGTATTTGTATATTACCATGAAGGAACAGGAATTCAGGGAAATGTACAATTATTTCACTTCGTCCACGAGCGATATCGTGGTCTTAAACGGAGAAGGGGAAGTGATTTCCTCAAATGAGCCGGATTACCTAAAAACAGATTCCAAAAGGCAGCGTTACGTCAAACGGCTTGCGGCGGAAATGGAATCGGAAGGAATTTACCGGAAACAGGAAAAAGACGGAAATTCAGTAGACACTATCCTGTTCCAGAAACTAAGGAGCAGTAATTACCATTTAATAGGGATTATTAATCCGCAGGCGGCCTTTGCAGAAAGCTACAATATGGCGCGCATTGTATTTTTTACATTGTTTTCGGCAAGCGTTATTTTGTTTTTGGTGATTGTATTTGTGCGGCAGCAGACAAAACCGTTGGCGCATCTGGCGGATAAAATGGGGCGTGTACGCAGCGGAAACCTCGGTGAATTTGTCCGGATAGAGGGAACGGAGGAAATCAGGGAACTGACCGAGACGTACAACCAGATGATCCGTCTTTTGGATGAATCCGTACAGAAACTGATTGATTTTGAAAAGGAAAAGCGCATTGCGGAAATCCATGCGCTCCAGATGCAGATTAACCCGCATTATGTCTATAATACGCTGGCTACCATTAAAATATTGATCTGGCAGGGAAACGCCGAACTTTCCACACGCGTCATTGACGCATTTGTACAGCTTCTGCGCAATACCATCAGCAATACGCAGGAATGCATCACAGTTGCCCAGGAGATTGAAAACCTGAAAAATTACGTCCTGATCAATCAGGTGCGGTATGGGGATATGATAAAGACCGAATATTTTGTGGCGCACAACTGCAGCGGGAGCCTCCTGCCCAAAATGATTTTGCAGCCTTTTGTGGAAAACGCATTTTTTCATGCGTTTCCGGAAGGAAAGGGAGGCAATATCCAGGTTTTTGTCAGGAAAAAAGAAGACAGGCTGATCTTTGAAGTGGCGGATAACGGTATTGGTATGACGCCGGAACAGTTAAAGAGCGTGCAGACGAAGGATAAGCGCAGCAAAAAGGAGCATCTTACAGGGATTGGCATCAACAACGTGGACGACAGGCTGAAGCTTTTGTACGGGGAAGAATATGGGGTACGGATTGAAAGCAAGGAGGAGGAAGGGACGAAAATCACAATTACGATGCCGGCGGAGTGAAATTTTTCTTGCATCCCCAAAAAAATTGTGGTATAGTCTTATAGTTGTATTAATTATGCGATGGTCCTCTGTTACGGCGCCTTTTTTAGGATGTGCTAATACCGCACATGCCGGGAAAAGCTTTAGGTATTAAGAACATCGGACGAATTAGGAGGAAATAAAATGAACACAGGTGAAATCATCAGAAACATTGAAGCAGAGCAGATGAAAGCGGAAGTGCCCGAATTTCATGTCGGGGATACGGTAAAGGTTTACGGCCGGATCAAAGAGGGAAACCGTGAAAGAATCCAGGTATTTGAAGGCATCGTATTAAAGAGGCAGGGCGGCAGCAGCCGTGAGACTTTTACGGTACGTAAGTTTTCAAGCGGCGTAGGCGTGGAGAAAACATGGCCCTTACATTCTCCGAACGTCGAAAAGGTTGAAATCGTGCGTTACGGTAAAGTAAGGCGTGCAAAATTATATTATTTAAGGGGACGCGTCGGAAAAGCTGCTAAAGTGAAAGAAAAAAAATAAACATTGCAGCGAATGCAATAAAGAGCCGTATCCTGTTTTGGAGAAATTCCAGGCAGGTACGGCTGTTTTTTAACGGATACAAAAACAAAAGACAGCATACAGAGGCAGATATGAGAAGAAAAAGCGGATTACATTTTGGCCGGGAAAAACAGAAAGTAAATATCCCTGTGATAAAAGAAGTAATTGCATGGAGTATTGAAATTGCAATTGTACTTGGGATTTCATTTGTATTTGTTTACTATATCGGACTGCGTACGAGCGTGGTCGGCCAGTCCATGATGCCGGTATTAGAGAACAGGCAGGAAATTTTAATCAACCGTTTTATTTATTTGCTCACCGATCCGAAGCCAAACGATATCATCGTGTTTTTGCCGAACGGAAATGAAAAATCCCATTATTACGTAAAACGTGTTATCGGCGTGCCGGGCGATACGGTGCAAATAAAAGACGGGGCCGTTTATGTCAACGGGGAGCCGTTTGAAGAGGCTGTGGAAACAGACGCCGTTTTGGATCCGGAACTGGCAGCGGAAGAAATTCTTCTGGCTGAGGATGAATATTTTGTACTGGGCGATAACCGCAATAACAGCGAAGACAGCCGGTATGCCAATATCGGCAACGTTAAAAAACAGCATATTATTGGGAAAGCATGGTTTATTGTGTCCCCGTATGAAGATTTTGGGTTTATCAAGAAAAAATAGGAATGGAGAACATTATGCAGTTTCAGTGGTACCCGGGGCATATGACAAAAGCGAAACGTCAGATGCAGGAAGATATTAAGTTAATTGATCTGATTATAGAACTGGTGGACGCCAGGATCCCTTTATCGAGCCGGAATCCGGATATTGATATGTTAGGCAAAAACAAAGCCCGTCTGGTGCTGATGAACAAAGCGGATTTGGCGGATCCCAAAAAAAATGAGGTATGGAGCGCTTACTTTAAGGAAAAGGGATATTTCGTGGTTTGCGTGGACGCAAGGAGCAGGGCCGGCATGAAAGAAATACAAAATACCATTGCAAAAGCCTGCAGGGAAAAAACAGAACGCGACAAAAGAAGAGGTATTTTAAACCGTCCGGTACGCGCAATGGTAGTCGGAATCCCAAACGTGGGCAAATCCACGTTTATCAATACTTATGCGGGCAAAGCCTGCGCAAAAACCGGAAATAAACCGGGCGTGACCAAAGGCAGGCAGTGGATCCGCTTAAACAGGCAGGTGGAACTTTTGGATACGCCGGGAATTTTGTGGCCCAAATTTGAAGATCAGGAGGTAGGGCTTCATCTGGCGTTCATCGGATCGATCCGGGATGAAATTTTAAATACGCAGGAGTTGTCGTTGGAACTGATCCGGTTTCTTATGCAGGAGTACCCGGGCAGCCTTGCCGCAAGGTATGGGATTGCGGAAGAAGAGGACGCCCCGCAGGCGCTCGGTGCGGTTGCCCGGATAAGGAACTGTTTGGGCAGGGGAGGAGAACCGGATTATGGCAAAGCGGCTGCGATTCTTGTGGACGAGTTCCGCAGCGGCAAAATAGGCAGATTTACATTAGAAGTGCCGGGCAGGAGCGGATGAACAGATGGAACACAAAAGTATCAATGAAATCAGGACAGAATTTAAGGCAGCATGTGAAGAAACGCTGCCTTCTTTTATTGCGGCTTATCAAAGCGACGCGCGCCTTGGCGTGATAAAATTAGTGGAGCAGGCAAAAAAGCGCATACAGGCGCAGGAAGCAGAACGGGAGCGTATCGAAAGCTTAAAAGTTTATGAAAAGCAGTATGCCCCGTTTGGCGCGGTGTGCGGGATTGACGAGGTGGGGCGCGGCCCCCTTGCAGGGCCAGTTGTGGCGGGCGCGGTGATTCTGCCGAAAGACTGCGGTATTTTATATATCAATGATTCTAAAAAGCTTTCGGCAAAAAAGAGGGAAGAACTTTACGACGTGATTTTAGAACAGGCTGTGGCTGTGGGAATCGGCATGGTTTCCCCGCAGCGGATTGATGAAATCAATATTCTGCAGGCAACCTATGAAGCCATGCGGCAGGCTATTCATAATTTAAGCGTAACGCCCGATATATTATTAAATGACGCGGTGACGATTCCGGAAGTTGCAATCCGTCAGGCGCCGATTATAAAAGGGGACGAAAAAAGTATCTCCATAGGCGCGGCGAGTATCGTTGCAAAGGTGACAAGGGACAGATTAATGGAAGAGTATGACGTTCTTTTGCCGGGGTACGGTTTTGCAGCCAACAAAGGATATGGTACTACGGAGCATATTGCGGCGATCCGGTCGCTTGGCCCTACGCCTATTCACCGCAGATCGTTTATCAAAAATTTTGTGCAGGGGTAAAAAATATGCAGATTACGGATATGTTGAACCAATACAACAGGACGCTTGCAAATGGTACGGAATTATCCGGGGGAGTCCAGGGCATCCGGCAGATTACCTCTTCCCTTCAGCAGATGTCGGTGGGGAATATTTTTGAAGGCAGCGTCAACCATATGGAAAACGGCGTAGTGACGCTGGGGCTTTCGGACGGCAAGACTATTCAGGCCAGGCTGGATTCCGGCGTAACGGTCCGCGTCGGGGAATCTATGTTTTTTCAGGTGCGTTCGAATAATGGGGCGCAGATTGCAATCCGCCCGTTTTCGCAGTCCGGGATGGCAAACCCGACGCTGTTAAACGCCTTAAAAGCGGCGAACCTTCCGGCAAACGGCAGGATGGTAACCATGGTCAACAGCATGATGGAACAGTCCATGCCGATTGACAAACAAAGCCTTCTGCAGATGGCAAAACTGGTTATGGGCAATGAGCGGATGGACGCCGCTACAATTGTACAGATGGCAAAGCTGGGGATTCCCGTGACAGAGGAGATGGCTGCCCAGTTTGAAAATTACAAGTCGGATCAGTATGCCATTTTAGATCAGCTGGAATCCGTTATGGAAGCCATACCGGAGCGATTGGCGGGAAGCGGCGGGGATCTCAAAGAACTTTTGGAGTTAAACCGGCAGATGATAAAAGTGTTTTTAGGGGAAGCAAATCAGGTGGAGGATGGAACCGTCTTAGTTCAGGAAAAAACGGCCAATCCGGAAGGCATGGCAGAAAAGGCCGCCGCAGGCGCGCAGGCGGAAGGCGCAGAAGAAGCCGCGGACGGCACGCAGGCAAAAAGCCTGCAAAACGCCAAAACGGCAGGGGATGCGCTGTTAGAAGCTTTACAGGAAAAAGAGCCGAGCGCACAGGCAAAAGAGCAGGCCGCGGGCAAAGCGCCTGCAGACGCGGCGGATATGCTGCTAAAAGAAGCGGATTTTGGAAAGAAAGCGGCCCATGCGCCGCAGGATACCGGCGCGGCGCATGGCCAGGCCGCCTCAAATGAAGGAGGGCAGGCCGGAGTTAAAGATACGCCGGAACTTTTGAAGGATTTGTTTGGGCCGGAAGAACTGGCCCATTTGGGTGAAAAGCTTTCTAAGATTACGGAACTTTCACGCAATACGACCGTTTTTTCGGACGGCGTTCTCTCTGGCGATTTGACGCAGAAAGAACTGCTGCAGTTTTTGGAACAGGCATTTGCCAGTAAAAACCCGTTCAGCAGGCAGGCGCTTTTGCAGCTGGCTTCGTCGAAAGAATACCGCGCCCTAATCCGCAGCGTTATGGAGCGGCAGTGGCTGTTAAAGCCGGAGGAGTTAAAGGGAGAACATAAGGTTAGCGAACTGTATGAACGGTTAGACCGCCAGATGGCGCAGATGGAAAAAGTTTTAAAGGCATTTGGCCAGGATACGCCGCAGCTGTCCCATACGGCCTCAAACGTGCGCAGTAATATCCAGTTTATGAACCAAATCAACCAGAATTTTGCCTATGTCCAGATTCCGTTAAAATTAGCGGGCCAAAACGCCCACAGTGATATTTACGTCTATACGGACAAACGGAAAAAGCGGGAAAAGGACGATGAACTGACGGCGTTTCTGCATCTGGATTTGGATCATCTGGGTTCCACCGATGTTTCGGTCCGGCTGTGCCAAAAGAATGTGAAGGCGGATTTTTATCTGGCGGACGATATGTCATACCAGTTGATCTTAGAGCATATGGATCAATTGGAGGAACGTCTGGCAAAAAAAGGCTTCCACGCTAAAATTGAGGTCAAAAACCAGCAGGAAGACGTAAATTTTGTCGAAGACATGCTAAAGCAGGGCATGCCTTCTGCAGGCGGCATGGTACACCGGTATTCATTTGATGTCAGGGCGTGAGGATATGAAAAGATGGAATGAGGACGAAAAAATAAAAACAGCCGTCGCCCTTGCCTATGAGCCGGGGGACGCGGCCCCCAAAATCCTGGCGACAGGGAAAGGGGAACTGGCGGAGCGGATTATTAAAAAAGGGCAGGAAGAAAATGTGCCTTTATACAAAGACAACAAGCTGGCGCATACGCTTTCGAAACTGGAAATCGGCGATACCATACCGCCGGAGCTTTACGACGTTGTAGCGGAAATCCTGGTATTTGTAGACGACATGGACAGGCTGCGTTCTAAGCTTGGCAGATAAACGGGGGAAGGGATTTGGCAAAAAATAACAGACAGGCCGGCGCGGTATACGAACAAAAGGCAGCCGGATATCTGGCCGGGAAGGGATATCGGATATTAGAGCAGAATTTTTACAGCCGTTTTGGGGAAATTGATATTATAGCCAAAGACGGCCGATATCTTGTATTTATCGAAGTAAAATACCGCAGGGATACTTCCTGCGGAGATCCGTTGGAAGCGGTGACTGCAAAGAAGCAAAAGAAGATTTGCAGGGCCGCTTTCTGTTATTGCGGTAAAAACGGCTATGGGGATAGGGTTCCCTGCCGTTTTGACGTGGTTGCGATTACAGGCGGGGAAGATGGTATAACGCATATTAAAAACGCGTTTGATTTTCAGATGTAAAAGAAAGGGAGGCGATTTTGATGCAGTCAGTTTCGGTTCCGGTACTGCGCCCGTTTTCGCAGGATCAGGGCGATGCGATGCCGCTTTTTGTGTTTCCGGCTCTTGAGGAAACGGGATTTGTAAAACATGCGTTTACGACGCGCAAAGGCGGCGTCAGCCAGGGGATATATGCTTCGCTGAATTTAAGTTTTTCAAGGGGAGACGATGAAGAAGCCGTAAAAACAAATTACCGCAGGCTGGCGCAGGCGCTTTGCGTGCCGTATGGCAGCTTTGTGTGCGCGGATCAGACGCATACCGCAAACGTAGTGCGCGTGGGAAGAGAACACGCAAGCGTCCCGGAACCCGGAAAAAAAGGATTTACGGATGTGGACGGGATGGTGACAAATGTCCCGCAGGTGACGTTAATTACGTTTTTTGCGGACTGCGTACCGCTTTATTTTGTCGATCCGGTTCACCGGGCGATTGGGCTAAGCCATTCGGGCTGGCGCGGTACGGTGGGAAGAATAGGGCGCGTTACGCTTGAAACCATGAAACGGGAGTTTGGCACAGACCCGCAGGATACCGTCTGCGCCATAGGGCCTTCTATCTGCCGGGACTGCTATGAGGTTGGGGCGGACGTGGCGGAGGAATTTGAGCGGGAATTTGCCGGGAGAAAGAACGAGATCTTAACGGCAAAAGGAAACGGGAAATATCAGCTGGATCTGTGGCGGGCAAATGAAATTGTACTGATGGAAGCGGGCGTAAAAAAAGAACGGATTTCCACGACGCAGGCCTGTACCTGCTGCCATTGTGATTTGCTGTTTTCCCATCGGGCAAGTAAAGGCAGAAGAGGCAATTTAGCAGCCCTTTTATCCATAATTTAACCGCAGTCCGGTTGCTATTTGCTTTTTGATGCTGTAAAATAAGCTTATATCAAAAATGAGGAGATGGAACCATATGAGGACAAGCGGAATACTGATGCACATTTCATCCCTGCCTTCCAAGTACGGTATAGGGACGATGGGAAAGGAAGCGAAGCGGTTTGTAAATTTTCTGGCGGAAGCCGGCCAGACGTACTGGCAGATTTTGCCGGTCTGCCCGACAAGCTACGGGGATTCCCCGTACCAGTCGTTTTCAAGTTTTGCCGGCAATCCCTATTTTATTGATTTGGAACTGCTTTGCCGGGACGGCCTTTTGACGGAAGAAGAATGTTCTTCTTATTCCTGGGGGGCGGACGAGACAAAGGTGGATTACGGGATTTTATATGAAAACCGCTATGATCTGCTGAAAAAAGCATACGCGCGATTTTTGGCCAGAAAACCGAAGGCATTTTATGCTTTTTGCAAAAAAGAACAGGCGTGGCTGGATGATTACGCCTTGTTTATGGCGTTAAAGGACGAAAACAGCGGCGCAGCCTGGCAGGAATGGAAACGCGGATGGAAATTTCGGGAACAGGAGGCGATAGAAGAGGCGAAGAACGAGTACGCCGACGAAATAGAATTTTATAAAATGCTGCAGTTTCTGTTCTTTAAGCAGTGGCGTTCCTTAAAGGCTTACGCCAATAAAAAAGGGATTTCTATTATAGGGGACGTGCCGATTTATGTAGCGGGCGACAGCGCCGACGTGTGGGCCAATACGGATCAGTTTTATCTGGATGAGCAGAAAAATCCCATAGAAGTGGCAGGGGGCCCGCCGGACGCTTTTTCCGAAGACGGGCAGCTGTGGGGCAATCCGCTGTTTCGCTGGGATGTGATGAAGCAGGATGGCTATCGGTTCTGGACAGACCGCATCCGGGCTATGTCTAAGCTTTATGATGTGGTGAGAATTGATCATTTCCGCGGATTTGATTCCTATTATGCCATTCCGGCTTTAGATACGACGGCCAGAAACGGAACCTGGAAAAAGGGGCCTGGCATGGAACTGTTTAAAACGCTGGAAGAAAAGCTTGGAAAGCTGGATATTATAGTGGAGGATTTGGGATTTTTGACGCCTTCCGTTTTGCAGCTTGTAAAAGATTCCGGTTTCCCGGGCATGAAGGTACTGCAGTTTGCATTTGACACAAGGGAAGAAAGCGATTACCTGCCGCATAATTACCAGAGCCACAGCGTAGTTTATACGGGCACGCACGACAACGATACCATTATGGGCTGGATGAAGACTGCGCCAAAGGACAGCGTAAAATTTGCCAAAAAGTATTTTAACCTGACCAGGAAAGAGGGTTACAACTGGGGCATGATGCGCGGCGCATGGGCAAGCGTAAGCGATCTTGCGGTTGTGCCGATGCAGGATATCCTGGGACTTTCAAACGAGGCGCGCATGAATACGCCGTCTACGCTTGGGGAGAACTGGAAATGGAGAATGAAGCGCAGGCAGATCACGAAAAAACTGGCGGCAAAAGTTCGTAAATATGTAAAAATGTATGGGAGATAATTTGACGAATGGCCAGGAATCTTATATAATAAATACAACTATGCATATAGGATACAAACAGACAGATGCATGGAAATGTTTCGCCAAAAGGCGGTAGGAGGCCTGCATGATTAAGAGTATGACCGGGTTCGGCCGCTGTGAGGTTATGGAGCACGAACGCAAATTCACAGTGGAACTAAAATCCGTAAATCACCGGTATTTAGATGTCAACATTAAAATGCCGAAAAAACTAAGTTTTTTTGAAAGCGCCATACGCGCCCTGCTGAAAGAATATATTCACCGGGGCAAGGTGGACGTATTTATCTCTTATGAGGATTATACCGAAGAGAATTTTGCGGTAAAATACAATGAAGATGTGGCGGCGGCTTACTTAAAGTACCTAAAGCAGATGTCAGAGAGGTTCGGCCTTGAAAACGATATCCGCACCAGCGCCCTTTCGCGCTATCCGGAAGTGTTTACGATGGAAGAGCAAAGCGCAGATGAAAAAGAACTTTGGGTTATCTTAGAAAAAGCGCTGCGGGATGCCTGCGGGCAGTTTGTAGAAAGCAGGATTGAGGAAGGAAAGCGTTTAGCGGCGGATTTAAGCGAAAAGCTAAACGGTATGCTTCAATATGTAGATTATATTGAAAGCCATGCCCCGGCTATTTTGGCGGAGTACCGCAGGCGTTTGGAAGAAAAGGTGCGGGAGCTTCTTGCCGACAAGCAGATCGACGAAGGCAGGATTATAACGGAAGTTACGATTTATGCAGACAAAATCTGCGTGGATGAAGAGACGGTGCGTTTGCGCAGCCACATTGAAGCGACCAAAGCCGCGGTGGAAGGCGGCGGCAGCATCGGCAGGAAGCT
>CAJTLD010000027.1:0-3327 GCA_910577065.1 uncultured Lachnospiraceae bacterium
GATGAAATTTTTAAACAGTATGGGTCGACAATTATAACCGTTTTGGCAATTGTTGCAGTCATTGGAATTATTACGCTGGTGATTGGCAGCGATACAAGCAGCATAGTATATCAGGCGTTTTCGAAGCTGATTGAGAACTTCTACAGCAGCGCAGGCGGAGTCATACCAAAGCCGTAAAGCATTGCGGAGGAAAATATGGATGAATTGAAAAACAGATCCGCTTTATTAGACGATGAAAGCTTTGGACCTTTACTGCCTTTTATCCGGGACACGTCTATTACAGATGTGGATTATAACGGAACAGATCTGTGGCTGACGGATATCCACAAAGTAAAGGTAAAAGAGGATGCGTCTTTGGTGACGCCTAAGTTTTTAGAAGTCTTTATGAACAAAGTAAGTATGGCGGTGGAACGGCAGTTTAATCCGGCGAATCCGATTCTGGAAGCGGAATCGGATGAACTCCGCATTACGGCGGTGCATGAAACCGTGACGACGACGGGGAGGGCGTTTTGTATCCGCAAGGCGCCCGCAGTGCCGCGGTACGATGCAAAAGGGTTGATTGCGCAGGGATATTGCGACAGAAAAACGCTTTCTTTGCTGGTAAACTGTGTCCTAACAAAAATGAATTTTGTAATATGCGGGGATACCGGGGTGGGAAAAACGGAATTTGCCAAATTCTTGTCCGGCTATATCCGCCCGCAGGACAAAGTGATCACAATTGAGGATAATCCGGAATGGCATTATGCCGAGCTTTATCCGGGAAACGACTGTATTGCGATTAAGGTGAAAAAAGAGAGCCAGGGGGCGGCCAAAAGAGGAAACGTGACGGCAATGGATTATACGAACGCGATTAAAACGTGCCTTCGTCTCAACCCTTCCTGGATTATGCTGTCGGAGGCGCGTTCCAAAGAGGCAAAGTCTCTGTTGGAGTGCTGGTCAACCGGGGTGAAGGGAATTACGACCATCCATACCGACAATGTGCTCAAAATCCCCGATCGGTTTATGAATATGATCCAAAACTCCCTGGATGCGGATCGGATGATAAACGATATTTATGATTTTATTGATATAGGGATTTTGCTTCGGATAAAAGAGGCGGGGGACGGCAGGAAAAAAAGGTATATCGATCAGATGTGTTTTTTTGACCGCGAAGACGGGCAAAACCGCGCCTATCTCATGGTCAGCGACGGGCAGACGGTAACGGACGCGCTTCCCGCTTCCATTCAAAAGAGGATGGAGCGGGCCGGGGTAAAGGAACCTTATGCGTATGTATTTTAAGGAGGCGCAGGATGCGAAAAAAAGAATCGTTTTTGTATTACTTAAACCCGAAGAACGTTTCTGCGGCAATTGCCAGATACGGTTATACATATTCCGTTCGAAACACCGTTTTGGTGTATTTGGCGGTTCTGGCGGTTTCTGTTCTGGCAGGAATTGTATTCCGTTTGGATTGGCCCGAAGTGTGCGCGGTTGCGGCCGGGGGAATGTCTATGGCGCCAAGAAGCGTTATCAACAGTTACCGCAATATGTATGAACAGAAGCGTTTTTCTGATGTAAACCTGTATATTGAGCAGGCGCTTTACTCGTTTAAGAAAATGCCCAGGATTATTACGGCTCTGCAGGACGTGGAAAAAATTATTCCAAAAGATTCCCCGATGCGCGCAACAATAAATGAAGCAATCCAGTATATTTTGTATGAGTATTCCGAGGAAAATTCTTTAGAAAACGGGCTGAAAAGGATTGAACAGAATTATCGGTGCCAGAGGTTAAAGGACGCCCATACCCTGATGTTAAAAACCGAGAAAATAGGCGGGGATTATGAGTCTTCTATCAAGATACTTCTGTCCGGCAGGGCTGTTTGGGAAACCGAGACGTGTAAATTTCAAAAGGAGTGCAAAAACAGGCAGCGTATGGTGAATATCGCGCTTGTGCTTGTCTGCGGAGTCTGTTTGTTTACGCCGCTTATGATTACAAAATTTGCCCCGGTTGTGGATATTACGTCGTCTAAGGTTTATAAAATCGGTACGGCGCTTATGATACTGATATCCGTGCGCACTTATGTTAAAGCCGATACGCTTGCATCCGTCAACTGGCTGCGCAACGAACTAGCCATGACGGAAGAGGAGCAGGCGGAGCTGTACCGGAAGGTAAAAAATTATGATGCCGGGCGTGAAAAGAAAAAGGGAATACGGTGGGCTGCGCTTGCGGCCGGGGGAGGCATATTATTTTTGCTGTCGGGCCGGAAGTTTTTGGCGGCGGCTTGCGTTCCCGTGTCCGCGCTGATGTTGTGTCAGCATAAAATCGGATTTGGCCTGGCAAAAAAGCGGTGCGCGCAGGAAATTGCAAAAGCGTTTCCCCAGTGGCTGATGGAAATTTCCCTGCTGCTGCAGGTTTCGGAAAATGTAAACGCGGCAATTGCAAAGTCGTTGGAAGAAGCGCCTGCCATTTTAAAGGAAAGCCTGGAGGAAATGCAGGCGAAAATTATGCAAAATCCCGAATCCAACGAGCCGTATATGAATTTTATGCGGGAATTTCAGCTGATTGAAGTGCAGTCTGCAATGGGGATGCTTTACTCTATTTCTTCCGGCCGGGGAGGCGACGCGGATATGCAGATTGACGAAATACTGACGAAAAATGCATCCCTGATGAGCCAGAGTGAAAGGCTGGCAAACGACGGGCGTCTTGCCGCGCTTTACTGGCAGTTTTTATTTCCGTCTGTCATCGGAGGAGGGAAGCTGGTCGCGGATATGACGCTTGTGACGATTGCGTTTATGACGGCAGGTTTGTGTTAGAAAAGGAGGGGATTTATGCCGACAGTAATAAAATCTTTTATGGGAGTGTTTTTCTTTGCGCTGGTGGTGTTTTTGGGGACAGGCATCTTAAACTACCAGGCAGACGTAACCCGCGCCTTAAGTTATAAGCAGGACGTGATACAGGAACTGCAGAACAGTAATTTTTCCCCGTCCGTAATGAACGCCTGCATTCAGGCGGGCGAGGCAAGCAGCTATCAGGTCAGCATCGCAGTTGCCGCCGGAGACGGGACAAAAAAGACATATACAAAACAAAACCCTGCGGCAAACGATACAGAAATCGTATCCGCATATGTTACGGTAAAATACACGAGCAGGCTGCCGTTTTTAGGCGTAGAGACGGCAAATACCCTGCGGGGTTTTGCAAGATAGGAGGAACAAATGGATCACGGATTATTGGAAGACTATGGAGAAGCTATATTATACGTACTGCTTTCCGCCGCAGCGCTTGGAATGGCTGCCGCGGCGCTGGGGGCGTTTACGGCATTTTAGGATAAAAGAAGGGAGCGGTGGAAATGGA
>CAJTLD010000027.1:3337-24766 GCA_910577065.1 uncultured Lachnospiraceae bacterium
CCATGGCGGCGAACTGGCGATTAGCATTGTGGCTGCGCTTCTGGTGATAGGGGCGGTATTGCTTTTGCTTTCCCGCGCGGACACCGGGCTTTTGCGTGCATATGTGGCAATGTGCCTGGAAGCGGCGTGTTAAAGGAGGATATATGGCAGTTTTAATGAAACAGTATGGCAGGACGGTGTTGTGCTGCGCGGCAGTGTTTTTCATCTTTGGGATATTGTCCGGCATACGTGTGGACGGAAATACCGGGTTTATCCGGATAGCCTATGCGAAAGCGGCGGAAGGAACTGCCGGAGCGGACGCAGGGCAGGGTTTGGATGTGGATACGGTTTTGTCTGTTGCGGCCAGAAAGAAGCCTGAAATCGTATTTCAATATACAAAGGTTCTGTCGCAGGAGAAAATGAACCTAAATAAAATGTTTTCGGCTTTGGACGCGGATGGGCAGGAAGCTTTTGTAACGGTTACAGACGTGCTGGACAGCGACGCAGACAGTATTATGTACCCGTCAAAAGAGGATCGGAAAAATCAGGCCGCCGCATATCCGGCAGACCGTTTTGTCTTTCCGCGCCCGGGAATTTACACCATCAAAGTAAAAGCGGCGGATCGGGAGCATAAAACCGCCGCCGCACAGTACCGGATTCCGGTAACGGGCAATTGAGAAAGGATACCGTATGAAGAAAATTGCGTTTGGAATGGCGTGCGGCCTGCTGGCCGTGTTTGTTACCGCAATGATGCTGACGATGTATGGAAGGCAGGCCAGGCAGAGCGAAGCCGCCCTTATGCTGGCAGGGGCGCTTGATTCGTCCCTGTCCGGCGTATTGCAGGAACAAAACGGTATGGCCGAAAATAATGAGTATTTGGTAGCGGACTTTTTAAAGGCGCTTTTGATACAGGCAAACAGCGATTCCGATATTACCGTGTCCATATTGGACGCGGATTACAAAAAAGGAATTTTGTCAGTGGAAATTACGCAGAAATTTAAGCACCCAAACGGGAATGCGGGAAGCGTTTCAGAAACCCGGACTGTAATACTGGACAGGGCGCAGAAAAAGGAAGTTCCAAAGGAATACAAAAATGTGAGTTTTTATACGGCGGACGGGGAATTGTATAAAGAATACAGCCTGCCCAAAGGCGCAGTCTGTACAATGCCGGCCGCCCCAAAGAAAGATGGAAAAAATTTCAGGAACTGGCGTTTTATAAACGGCGGCTCAGGAGAAGCTTTGGGACAGGCAGTTTCTTTTCCCGGCGGGCAAAAATACGTATTGTCGTCGAATGGGGAAGTCTATAAGGTTTTAGAGGATACAAAACTGATCGCGGCGTTTGAGTGAAGCGGCGGATGAAAGGAGGAAACGACAGAATTTGAAAAAGCGGTTACAATTGAGGAAAACGGCGGCGTGGATGCTGATATGTATTTTGGGCGCCGCGTCGGTATCATTGACGGGATATGCGAAAGAAAACGTATACCAAAAGAAGGATTCTAAAAAGAAGCAGGAATTTAAGACGGAGTGGACGGGACGGCTGCCGGACGCAGGAGCACATCCGGCAAATATAACGGAAGTGTCCGATCTGGAATCGCTCTGCGCTGCCGTAGCCGAAACGGAAAGCGGGATAAAGCCGCAGTGCAGGGAACAGGAAGGGACGGACGGCGTATGGCAGAATAAACGCCTTCTGGTAAAAAGTGAAACGGACTTTGACACAATGGGAGCGGATCGTGTGATTTATGGCTATGACGAGATGTATATTCTGGAATACGATACCCAGGAACATACAAAAGCAGCGTTTGAAACGCTTAAAAATGCGCCGGATTTGACCGTGGAACCCGATTATGTGTATGAAAAAACGGCGGAGGGCACGGGCGCTTTAGAAGAAACGCCTGCCGTAAAGCAGCCCGGCGCTTCTGTCATAACGCCGGGTAAGGAGCGGGAAGTATGTGTGGCCGTTCTTGACAGCGGTTATGACGGTAGCTTTGGCGACGCCAGGATTGTACAGGGAACAGATATAACGGCTTCTGGTACGGTACAGGATCAAAATGGGCATGGGACGGCCGTTGCCAATCTTATTTTAAATTATACGCCGGAATATGTAAAAATTATGCCGGTGAAAATCGCCGATGAAGGCGGCCGTTCTTCTGCCTTAAAGCTTTATCTTGGGATCTGCCGCGCCATAGAACAGGGCGCGGATATCATCAATATCAGCATGAGCGCAAATCAGGCGTCAAATCCGGAAACAATTGGCGCAGCCATACGCAGGGCAAGGCAGGCGGGGATTTTTACGGTTGTGTCGGCAGGCAATGAAGGGAAAGACGCGTCTTGCTTTTCGCCGTCGGACATAAAAGAGGCAATTGTGGTATCCGCAGTCGGGGCGGATAAAAACAGGGCGGAATACTCGAATTATGGCGCGGGCATCGACTACTGTTCCTATGGTGAAATGGGCGTTTTGGGACGGGATAAAAAAGAAGTGACGATGAGCGGAACTTCTGTGTCGGCTGCGCTTGTATCGGCTGTGATTGCAGAATACCTCTCTTGCAATACGGATACTTCTTATGAAAGCGTCATTTCCGCCCTGGATCGGGATGCGCTTGATCTGGGAATGTCCGGAAAAGACGACTATTATGGAAGGGGATTTGCCGCGCCAAAAGGGATAAAGCCGGCGGAGGCAGAGAAAGAGGTTATAGAACTTCCGGAACTTTTGACATGCGACTGGCGGCGGATATCGGACAGAAGGCTAAACGAACTGATTGGAGATTCTGACGAGCGTATTGTGCGCAGGTTTTTGGACTTGAAAAGCGAAGAGGAACGGCAGGAAATTTTAAAACGCGCGGATATCCTTGGAAACGAGCATGTGGAAATTGTATGCGGCGCGGACGGGACGGAGCGGTACCGGAGTGTGGATACGCTTTACAAGTATCTGTACAGCGAAAGGTTTGACGCGTATGACGCGCAGAAAAAGATTTCGGGAACGTATTATATGTATATTCAGAACGCGGATCGGAAGGCGTATCTTTACACCAACCAGGACGGGACAAAATGTACGCTGCATGTAAAATTTTCCGGCACAAAGACAAATCCCGCCGATAACCCGACGATTACGGTTTCCGGCACAAACGCCGGGGCGGTCAGTCTTTCCGGCGCAAAAATAGACAGCGTAAAAACATTTACGGACGATAACGGAAACGCAAATACCATCGGCCAGGTGGGCGTTGTGGGCATTGCGGTGAAAAAGAGGGCGCACAGCCGCGTGACGGGCCAAAAGAAAACGCATGAACTAAAGAACAATCACGGAAGCGATTTGTGGTCCGGCGGTTTTACGGGCTTTGGGAGCAATGCATGCGAAGCCGTGGAAAGCGCGGGTTTAAAGCTTATGGTAGGTATCGGGGATCTTGAACTGAATAAAGAAAATAAAGTACAGTCATACCAGATTAACCTGACTAATTATCCGGCTTCTGACTGGGGAAGCGTTGATGGATGGACGGTTACGCAGAATCCTTCCTGTTTTCAGGCAGGTTCAAAGCGCCAGACGCATATCAAAAGCTGTACAAACTGCCATAAGACGACAGATACCAAAGCCGTAACGCAAGCCATACCGCAGCTTTCCCATTCGTTTGCGGGCGCAGCCTATTTGTATGGAACAAATCACAACATTTTAAACGGGGAACGGTGGCTGCAGTGCGGCTATGCCTGTAAAGACGCCGGAGGCAGCGGTTATGACAGAAACGGCGCGTGGTGGAGAACGGGCTATGAATATTTACAGCAGATTTGGTATCGCTTTATGGGAACCGACGGGCAGTATCCGGCGGATTATACGGCGTTTATAAACGGGTATTATCCTGCAAATGCTTTAGTGCCCGGATGGAGTTATGAAAAATCAGCAGAGTCGGAATTTCTTCCGGCATCCGGAACCGGAAGTTATCTGGTAACGGATCAGGCCAATATCACATATGTAAATGTTGCGCGCAAAGCATACCGGATTGTATATAACGGAAACGGCGCGGATTTTGGTTCTGTGGATCCGCAGAGCGCATACTGCGGACAGGTATTGGATTTGAGGAAAAACAGATTTGCGCGCCAGGGAGCCGAATTTCTCGGATGGAGCAAAACGCCGGACGGGGAAATTATAAAAAGTTCGGGGGTAAAGAACCTGTCGCTTACCGACGGCGCCGTTGTAACGCTGTATGCAAAGTGGAAGCTGCTGCCGTATAAAATTACGCTTGACAATCAGGGAGCAAACAAAAGCGGGGGGACAAGAGCCGTATATGAATGCTTTTCGAAAGGATACTACAAAAATAAGGAGATGACGCAGGTTTTTGCAAAAGGCCGCATCCAGGTTCCGGAAAAGGAACGGGAGGATCCCACGCTGCCGGAAGGAGTGCGGAAGCAGCAGTTTTTGGGATATTATACAAAGAAAAACGGGAAAGGCCATATGGCGGCGGATCGGGACGGTTTCTTGCAGGCCGATATCAACGGCGCGGGAGACTATCGCTATTTTACGGAAGACGCCGTCGTTTATGCAGACTGGGCGGATATGTGCGCAGTCCGGTTTGACGCAAACCTTACCGAAGAGGATGAAAAAATCCTGTCGGAAGGCGAAAGCCACAAATCAAACGACGGCCTTGCGCTTTGCCCGTTCACCCGTTTTGCCGCCGCCGGAGAGGATATTACGGTAAGCTTTGGGGAAGCGGTCATTCAAAATGAAACGTTTCGGGATATCTACCGTTTTCGCGGATGGAGCCTTACGCCGAAGATAAAAGACGAATCGGAGTTGATACTGAGTAAAGAAATTCTGGCCTGTACGTTTACTATGGAAAAGGATGTGACGCTGTACGCGCAGTGGGACTGCAGCTTTGTAATTGCCTGTATGGGAAACGGGCAGACAGAAGGAGCAGACTACCTGCAGGAGGTAAGTTCTGTTACCGATGAATTTACCTTCTGCCAAAATGGCGAAGGGCAGGAAGAATGTTTCTTTAGAAAAGAGACGCAAAAACCCGCAATGGACATTGCCACGGGGCAAATGACAAATGAAGCCGGACAGCCTTATATGGAGCGGGTGCCATATCGTTTTCTGGGATTTAGCCTGGAAAAAGAGAAAGGTTCACAGGAGAACCGGGAAATTTACTGGGACAAAAATACCCGTATGCAGGGCGGCGAGATGATTATAAACGCAAAAGAGAAAATTTTGTTCGGAGCGGCTCCTTCTGATTTTAACGCCGGGACGCAAACGAGCGTTTCACAGGAAGGCTTAATCCGGGACAATACGCCTGTGATTCCGGTTTATGCAGTCTGGGATGAGTATCCGCAGATTTTCGCTGCGGACATCTATGTCCCGCTTTCGGACGCCCAAAACGGCGTTTTGTCCAAAACATATCTTCTGGATGCTGCAAAGGCCGTGGATGAAGAATTAAAGTCAAAAACCAACCCAAGCGGTGCGTTTGAATCGGAAGAGGATACGAAGAAAAAGACATTGTTTACCATTGCGGATTATCAGCCGTCAGATTTTACAGGGGCGGAGCAGGAAATGAGCCTTACGGTAACATACCGGGCGAAAGATGGCGTCGATAATATGACGGAAAAGATGGTTCGGGTTTATCTGGTGGATACTTCCGGCAAAGACGACGACAGCGGAACAGTCCGTTTTATTTCAGAGCAGCATGCGGATACGCTGGATCGGGATTCTGTCTGGAGGGATGGGGCGTATGCCGATACGCTGGCGCGTGCGCTTGGAAATAAAAAGACCGGGGAAGAATATACGTCGGTTACGCCCGTACAGAAGGCGTTCGGTATAAAGCCTGTTTTAAAGCCGGGCAGCGGCGTCTGGGATCATGTGCAGCAGATATGGGAGTTTACCCATGACGAAGTGCTATGTATACAGGATTACGTGGAAATTTCCGGGCCAGAGGGGGAGCCGGCGGAGTTTTTAGAAAAATTCGGCTACTGCAGGGTGCGGTAGAAATAGGTGAAAAAGGGGCTGTCGCAATCAGGATTAAGTATACGAACAGCCCCTTTTTGTAACAATTATTTTTCGGACGGAAGTTTCATATAGATCTTTTCAATCCGGTTTTTGTCCATTTTGTGCACCTGCAGCAAAATGTCTTCGTCTGTAATTACGATTTCATTTTTTTCGGGCAGATGATCTAACAGGCCAATCAGGTATCCGCCTACGGTATCGTAATCTTCGGAATGGAACGGCAGGTTCAGTTCGTTACACAAATCTTCTAAATTCATGGAACCCTGGATATAATATTCCCGGTCGTTTATTTTGATCAGGGGATCTTCTTCGTCTGCGTCGTATTCGTCGCGGATTTCGCCGACAATTTCTTCCAAGAGATCCTCCATCGTAATCATACCTGCGGTCGTGCCGTATTCGTCTAAAACAATTGCGAAATTGATGGATTTTTTCTGCATTTCAAAGAAAAGTTCGGAAGTTATTTTGTGTTCGTACGTAAAATAAGGTTCCCTCAGCAAATCTTTGATTCGGAAGCGTTCCCTGTCTTCGCATAAAAGCAAATCCTTCATATTAATAATGCCGATTACATTGTCCGTGGTATCTTCGTAAATGGGAAGCCGTGTAAATTTGTCTTCGCGGAAAATCGCAATGATTTCTTCGTAGGTGCTGTCTGATTTGGCGAAGGTCATGTCAATGCGCGGAATCATGATTTCTTTGGCCTGGGAATCGCCGAAATCAAACATATTGTTGATCATTTTGTGCTCCGAATTTTCAAGCACTCCGGTTTCATGCCCTACGTCTACGATAGTCTTAAATTCTTCTTCTGTCATGGCGGCCTTTTCTGCGTTGGGATCCGCCCGCAGCAGCAGAAGAAAATGCATGGACAGCCAGTTGATAATAAAGATAAGCGGCGTTAAAATCCACATCAGCCCGCGGATCATGGAAGCGTAAGTAAGCGCTATCCGGTCTGCGTAGATGGTGGCAAGCGTTTTTGGGGAAATTTCCCCGAAAATCAGGATAAGCAGCGTTAAAATCCCGGTTGCAATGCCTGCGCCCATGCTGCCGAACATGCGGATTGCAAGCGTTGTGGCCAGAGAAGACGCGGAAAGATTGACAATGTTGTTTCCTATTAAAATGGCGCTGAGCATTTTATGCATATCGTCGGTGATGGAGAGCACGCGCGCAGCGCGTTTGTCGCCCCCTTCTGCTAATGTCCGCATACGGATGCGGCTGGTTGTGGTAAAAGCTGTTTCGGCAGAAGAAAAAAATGCGGATAACAGCAGTAGAAGAACTAAGACGACGAGTTGTGCAATGGTTGTTGGACTCAATAAAATTACCTCTGCTTTCTATGAAAACTGATACATAATAGTATACCCCCCTGACGCTTAGAGTATATTTTTCAAATACGTTCTAAGGTTTGGAGATTTGAAAAAACACCTACAGGATAAATTTTACAGATTTTATCTGCGCCGTCAATATGAGATATAAAGATTTTATAAAATTTTAACGATATTCAAATGTAATTATTGTTTCATATTAGAGGGGGACGTGTTATAATATAGCAATGTATTGTAACCAAACGCTCATAAAAATCTTGGAGGGAAAACATGGAACTGACTGAAATTGTAAAAGAAAGGTGCAATAAATCCATAAAAGACTGCACCAACGCGCAATTGTATGACGCATTACTGGAACTGACGCAGAAGATGGCGTCAAAAGAAGAGAGCGGCGCCGGTAAAAGGAAGCTCTATTATATTTCCGCAGAATTTTTAATCGGAAAGCTGTTGTCCAACAATCTGATTAACCTGGGCATTTATGACGACGTGAAGAAACTTCTTGAGGATAACGGCAAAAGCTTAGCGGAAATCGAGGATATGGAACCGGAACCGTCATTGGGGAACGGCGGGTTGGGAAGGCTTGCCGCCTGCTTTTTGGATTCCATTGCAACGCTGGGCTTAAACGGCGACGGTATCGGGTTAAACTACCACTATGGGCTGTTTCGCCAGGTGTTTGAAAACTGCCTGCAGAAGGAGACGCCAAATCCCTGGATGGAAGACGAAAGCTGGCTGATAAAAACAGACGTGGTTTACCCAATCCAATTTGGCGGTTTTACGTTAAATTCCAGGATGTATGATATTCTTGTAACCGGGTATGGCAGCCGCACCACAAGGCTGCACCTGTTTGATGTGGAAACGGTTGACGAAAGCCTTGTAAAAGAAGGCATTGATTTCGATAAAGAAGATATAGCGAAGAACCTGACATTATTTTTGTATCCGGATGACAGCGACGACGAGGGACGTCTGCTGCGCGTGTACCAGCAGTACTTTATGGTAAGCAGCGGCGCGAGGCTCATTCTCGACGAAGCGGTATCAAGAGGCTCAGACCTCCATGATTTGTATCGTTATGCGACCATTCAGATTAACGATACGCATCCTACTATGGTCATTCCGGAACTGATCCGTCTTTTAATGGAACGCGGCATTTTAATGGATGAAGCGATTGATATTGTATCTAAGACCTGCGCGTATACCAACCATACGATTTTGGCTGAAGCATTGGAGAAATGGCCGATGCATTATCTAAAGAAAGCGGTTCCGCAGCTTGTGCCGATTATTTGTGAATTGAATAACCGTGTAGTAAAGAAATACCGCGACGAGTCCGTTTATATTATTGACGATGAACAGAGAGTACATATGGCGCATATAGATATCCATTACGGATACAGTGTCAACGGCGTCGCTTACCTGCACACGGAGATTTTGAAAAATTCCGAACTGAATCATTTTTACCGGATTTATCCGGAGAAATTTAACAATAAGACAAATGGAATTACGTTTCGCCGCTGGCTTTTGCACTGCAATCACAGGTTGACTTCCCTGATTGAAGATCTGATAGGGCCGGGCTTTAAAAAAGACGCGATGGAACTTCATAAGCTGGCTGATTTTGCGGAAGATCACGCCGTACTGGATCGCCTTCTTGGGGTGAAAGCCGACTGCAAGGCGGAATTAAAAGATTATCTAAAGCAGACGCAGAATCTTGTACTAAATGAAAATTCCATTTTTGATATTCAGATTAAGCGCCTGCATGAATATAAACGGCAGCAGATGAACGCGCTGTATGTGATTAACAAATATTTCGAGATCAAAGAAGGCAAGAAACCGGCTACTCCGATTACCGTGCTGTTCGGGGCAAAGGCAGCTCCGGCTTATATTATTGCCAAGGATATTATTCATTTGATTCTCTGCCTGCAGCAGCTGATAAACAACGACCCGGAAGTTTCGCCGTACTTAAACGTGGTGATGGTGGAAAACTACAACGTCACTTTGGCTGAAAAGCTGATTCCGGCGGCGGATATCCACGAGCAGATTTCTCTTGCTTCCAAAGAGGCGAGCGGCACAAGCAATATGAAATTCATGTTAAACGGCGCGGTTGCTTTAGGGACGATGGACGGCGCCAATGTGGAAATTGCCGATTTGGTCGGGGAAGATAATATTTACATTTTCGGCGAATCCAGCGATACGGTGATTGAACATTACAAAAAAGCGGATTATGTATCGAAGAATTATTATGACAGCGATCCGGTTATCAAACGGGCCGTAGATTTTATTATAAGCAAAGAACTGCTTTCTATTGGACAAAAAGAAAATTTAGAACGCCTGTATCAGGAGCTTTTGAACAAAGACTGGTTTATGACGCTTTTGGATTTGAAGTCTTATATAGAAGAAAAGGAAAAAGCGTTCCGGGATTATGAAAACCGCAGGGCATGGGCCAGAAAAATGCTTCTTAATATCAGTAAGGCGGGTTTCTTCTCTTCTGACAGGACCATTGCACAGTATAATGAAGAAGTCTGGAAACTGGATTAAATTAACCGGATCTGGAAAGAATTTCGTATTGCATATTAAAAGAGGATCGGCTAGAATAAGTACAGGCATTTTCCTGTAATAAGCTAAATAAGCGCATACAGGAAATATGTAATAATTTTTGGGGGAAGGCTGCATAAATTATATGCCAGATTTCACAAATCCCAAAAAAGTGATTAAAATAATACAATTACTATTTGACCTTTTTTGCTATTTGGTGTAGAGTAAAAGGGATTAGATAATTGTATCAAAAAATGAAAAGGAGGAATGGGGATATGGAGAGGAAAACAATGCCCAGAATTATGGCACTGCTGCTTGCCGTTGTATTGACTTGTACCAGTATCTTTACAGTACCGATAGACGTACAGGCGGCAGCCAATCCCACAAAAATCACATTATCAGCAACGAAAAAGACTTTGTGTGTAGGAAAGAACTTTTCGCTGAAGGTGAAGTCGGTAAGCCCGAGCGGAGCTTCCAAAGCAGTTACATACAAATCAAGCAACAAAAAAGTCGCTACCGTAAATGCAAAAGGAAAAGTTTCCGGTATAGCAGAAGGAAAAGCGACCATTACGGTAACATCCAAGGCAAATAAAAAGGTAAAAGCAAAATGTACCGTTACCGTAAAAAAGGGAGTGGAAGTAATCCAGACGGCTTCTTCCATGATTATGCAAAAAGGAAAAAGTATCAATCTAAGATATGATATTACACCGAATAAGGGCGTTAATAAGAAGCTTACGTTTAAATCCAACAAACCAAAAATCGTAAAAGTCAGCAAGAAAGGCAAACTGACCGCAAAGAAAGTCGGAAAAGCTAAAATTACTGTAAAATCAGCTGACGGCGGCGCAAAAAAAGTTGTAAAAGTAACCGTAAAGAAGAACATTAAGCCGGTTAAGCTTGTAACTTTGGATCTGTCGGAGCTGGCTTTATTGAAGGGCGGCAGCGAGACGCTGCACGCGTCTGTAACGCCTTCCAACGCGACTCAGAAGAAAGTGTATTTTGTTTCTTCCGATACCAGCGTAGCAAGGGTAAACAATGCCGGAAGGGTTGTTGCCAAAGGCGTTGGTACGGCCAAAATTTATGCATACGCTGCTGACAGCGTTGCAAACAGGGCGGTTTGTACCGTAACGGTTACTGAGCCGACTGTTACTCCGATTATTGAAGTTCCGGTAACCGGCGTCAGCTTAGACCGCACATCGCTGGAACTGGAAGAAGGCGCGGCTGCCGAGCAGCTGAAAGCGACGATTACCCCTGCGGACGCATCTTATCCGGCAGTAACCTGGGAAAGCAGCGACGTTTCCGTTGCGACCGTAGAAAACGGCCTGGTTACCCCGATCAAAGCAGGTAAGGCAGATATTACCGTAACAACGGCAGACGGCGGCTATAAGGCAGTCTGCAGCGTAACCGTAAAAGCGAAATATGTTCCGGTGGAAAAAGTGATTTTAGCTCCGGAAATGACATTGAAAGCAGGCGAAACGACAGAACCGCTTGTGATGGCGGTGCTTCCGTCTAACGCAACAAACCAGGCGGTTGTCTGGGAAAGCAGCGACGAGGATATTGCGACGGTATCCGCAAACGGTGAAGTGCATGCGGTAAAATCAGGCAGGGCAACCGTTACCGTAACTACCGTAGACGGACAGAAGACAGCGACATGTTCCGTTATCGTAGAAGCCGGCGGGGCTGTCAGCGTAACAGGCATAGAAGTAACGCCGAAAACAGGCGATTTAGTGGTGGGCGGCCAGGCGCTTCAGTTAAATGCAGAAGTAACGCCGTCTAACGCAACGGACAAGAGCGTAGTTTGGGCAAGTTCAAATCCGCAGGTTGCAAGCGTATCGCGTACCGGCGGCCTTGTAAGCCCGCTTAAGAAGGGTACGGCAATTATTTATGCGGAATCTGCAAACGGTATCAGGGACTGGTGCGAAGTAACAGTTCGCCAGCCGTTAATGAACGTTACCATGGATCAGGCCGCGTTGACATTAAAAGAAGGCGGTCAGTCGAACCTGATTGCAACGTTAAATCCGCTGGATGCAGATGTGGAATCTGTAGAGTGGACTGCCGGCAGCAATGCCGTAGCAATCGTAACGGATAATGTTGCTGCAGACGGCAAGGCATATGCGCTTGTTCAGGCAAAAGCAGTAACGCAGTCTCCGGTAAACGTTACCGTTACCGTAAGGACGGCGGACGGCGGCGCATATACCGCAGAATGCGCAGTGACGGTAGAACCGGTAGATGTAACAGGCGTTAAGCTGGCTCCGGGTTCTGCAAAACTGATTACAGGCGAAACCATGCAGTTTGAACTGATACCTCAGCCGGGCAATGCAAAAATCGATCCGGCCACAGTATCATGGAGCGGTACAAACGAGTATGTTACGGTAGATGAGAAGACGGGCCTTGTTACAGCGAAAGCGGCAGGCCGGGCTACGATTACCGCTACAATTCCGAACGTGGAGCCGGCAACGGCAACCGTAACGGTTGTGAATGCGGGCGGTACGGAACAGCCGGTTCACAGCATCACGCTTGATCGTCAGAATCTGTCTCTTGCAGTAGGAGCAGATGCGGCTACACTTACGGCAACCACGGATCCGGCAGGCGCAGAAGTAACATGGGAAAGCGGAGATCCAAGCGTGGCGACTGTTGCCGGAGGCGTTGTAACTCCGGTAGGCGCTGGCAAGACGACCATTGTTGCAGCCGCAGGCGGCAAGGTGGCGACATGTGAAGTAACTGTTTATAAGGCGCTGACAAGCGTTAGCGACATAGAAGGAAAAGATACCATTAACGTAGGCAGCCGCGAGGAACTTACGGTTACGCTTACACCGGCCGACGCGACGATCGGAAGCGTTCAATGGGAAAGCAGCAATGAGGAAGCCGTTACTGTTGTTTCGGACGGCCAGGCAGATGCAGAAGGCAAGATTCATGCATATGTTTATGCCGCTAAGACCGGTTCGTCAACGATTACCGTAACGATTACGGCAGGCGACGGCACAGAAGTAACAAAAGAATTTGAATTGACGTCCACAACGGATGCGATTCCTGTTCCGCTGACCGGCATCTATTTTGTAAGGGATCAGCTTACCTTAGAACCGGGTGAAACATTGAAGCAGCCGTTGAAGGTACTTTATACTCCGGATGACACGACGGAAGCGCCGCAGATCACCTGGAGCTGCAAGGAAGGCGGAACGGAAGGAATTACCGTAGACGATAAAGGCGTCGTATCGGTTGCTGAAAACGTACAGCGCGGTTCGGCTGTAATTGTAGCTACCGCAGTAAATGAAGCAGGCGAGACGCTTACAGCGGAACTTACCGTAATTGTTGGCAGCGTGATTACAAACATCGAAATGGATGAAACCATGCAGATGCTGTTAGGTGAAGAAAAACAGCTTACGCCGGTGATTACTCCGGAAAATGCACCGGATAAGACGGTATACTGGATCAGCACGGATCCGGAAGTTGCGGAAGTGGATGCGGAAGGCGTGGTTACCGCAAAGGCAGTCGGTGAGACTACAATTATTGCAGTGACAAAAGACGGCGGTTTACAGGCGCGCTGCAAGGTAACGGTCAACAGAGATACATTGGACGTTGAGAAAATCACTCTGGATCAGGAAAAACTGGATGTAAACCTGAATGAAGGGCAGTTTGAACTGAACGCAACCGTGGATCCGGCAGGCGCAGCCACATCGGATCTGAAGCTTACATGGACGGCAACTCCTGAGGGCGTGGTAGAAATCGTACCGAGTGAAGATACGCTTTCCGCGGTAGTGAAGCTGAAAGATATTGGAAATAAAGACAGTGCTGTTGTTACGATTACAGCAGCAGCGCCGAACGGCGTATCCGCTGCATGTGAAGTAACTATACATCACAGGAAAAAAGTGGAACCAGAACTGGAAGAAAATAGCTTGGGAGATGTGGTGCTCTGTAAGTATACGCTGGGAAAGGATGCGGATTCATATCAGATTACAAGGGATCTCGGAGACGGCAAAGAGCCGCTGAACTATGACATACTGACGTCGGATATAGAACATGATTATGATTGGCTTATGACCCAGTTTAAGCCGGAAAATTATGATAATAATTTCCTGAAGAAGTATTGGAACAAATTTGACTGGGATAATCTGGTAAGCCACAGCAATATTTTACAGGGCTTGCTTGGAAACCTGATGTTCAAAGGCGAGGATATCGACGTTAAGGTGACTTCTTCCACAAGAATTACCATTACCATCAAGAAGGGCGGAAAGACGAAGGAGATCTTCGTAGATCGCATCGACCATGCAGACGGATCGGATCTGGTTATCATTGACGGAAGCAGACGGATCACACTGACGGATATTGAAATTGCCAATGAAAACGATGTGGTTACCATTGACGCGACAGCAGACGTCTTAAATGGAATGAAACTGCAGATGATTATTTCCAGAACAAGTTTTGTGCTCAAAACAGATGGCAGCACAACGCTTAAAGCAGAGATCACGGAAGATGGTTATACATTGATCTTCAATGTTCCGGATATGAGAAAATTGATGAACCTCTTTGACTATGACGTTGATTTTGAGAAAATTAAAATCTTTGCCGTTTACGATGCAGTAAAAGAGTCGTAAAGATTAAAACAATCCTTGAAATGCTCCGGGATGTGTCCCGGGGCATTTTTGGGGAAAGGAAATTTCTATGTGGAAAAGAAAACTGGCAGGAACTGTAGCTGTACTCGGCCTTTTGCTGGGCAGCGCCATTCCTGTATACGCCGGAGATATCAACGCAGAAGAACAGCGTATTATAGATTATTACAACGGTACCGTAACATATGAAGGAAAAACCTATTACTTTGCCGAATGGGGAAAGCAGAAAGCCTATAACAAGCTGATGGAAGACGATGTGGATTTGACGGCGGTTCAGGTGGACTCTGCAATCCGGCAGGCAAACGCGAATTTAAAGCGGGGAATTGACGAAGGGTATTTGGTTGAGGTTACGGAGAACGGAGCCGACACACAAGAGCCGGATACACAAACGCCGGATTCGGACGGCAAAGGCGAGGGTTCCGGCGCTCCTGAACAAAATCTGCCCGAAGGATCCGGGGAAGATATGACGGGTGCAGACGCTTCCCAGGAAGAACTGACAGAGCAAAAGCCGTTTTATCCGGACGATACAAATTCGAATGTACAAAAGCTTTTGGATCAGGCCCTGGAAGAAGGGGATTACGCCGATATCAAAATCAGCGATAAAAAGACGGAAGACGGCCAGGACGGCAAACGGGCGGTTACAGTAGAGCAGTACTTAAAAGGAACCGTGGATATTTTGGATAATGATGGGAATGTCATACTTTCATCTGGCCTTCCGATTAAAAATACCGGATACTATACCGGAGGAATTGTACTGGCAGTTGTGGTGTTTGCCGCTATTCTCTGCGGGGCATTCGCAGTTGTTACAGTGAAAAAGAAAAAAGGATATTTTATTATGCCTGTACTTACTACAGTTGCCGGAATTGCAGTAATTGCGGTTTTTGCAGGAGGCTTTTTGGAAAGCCAGACAGGAAAATGGAATGCGCTTTGGATTTCGGGCGCGCCGGAATACGTTTATGCGGCAGAATCCGAAAACCAGGCTGCGACTGGGAGCGCTCCGGAAGTCCTTCCGCTGCCGGGCGAACAGTACGGAGAAATTCTCTGTGATGAAATCGGGTTAAAAGCCCCTTTGTATTATGGAGATACGGAAGAAATTTTGGAAAAAGGTGCGGGAACCTATGCGGGCGGCAGCTTGCCGGGAAGAGGCGGCAGCGTTCTTGTGGGAGGACATGACGTCACCTATTTTGCACCATTGGAGTCGGTACGCAAGGGAATGATCCTTACGTTAAAGACAGGCGACGGACAGTACGGATACGAAGTGACAGATACGCAGATTATGGATGTGAAGGAGTATAAGGAACGTAAGCCGGAAACAGAAGAACTGACGCTGTATACCTGTTATCCGTTCGGAAAGGAAGGCGTACTTCGGAATGAGCGGTTCTTTGTATATGCAAAAAAAGTGTCCGGGCCGGAAATTGGAGAGTAATACATGCGTAAAAATCGAAAAATCAGGACAGCAGCCAGCCTGGCAGTTACCGTAGTACTGTCGGCGGCGATGTTTTTGCTGTTTTTTAGTATAGAGTTGCTGATTGGTTATTTTAGCCCGCGTACGTTTCAGGAGAGTTTAAGGCTTGGCGATTACGCAGTGGAAATGGAAAAAGAACTGCTTTCTAAGCAAAAAGAATTATTTGCAGCCCATGGGTTGCCGGAATCTCTGGTTGAGGATATCTGGGGAAACAGCAAATCATATATGGCGTTTTATCAGTATTTGGACGCCGGGGAAGTAAAAGAAGGCGGATACCGTTTTGGCCAGCAGGAGATTTTAGAAGCATATCTGGCCGAACAAAACGCAGACGAGACGGAGGGCGTAAAAAAAGCGATAGAGATAGTAAGCAAAGAAGCCGAAGCAATATGCAGCCGATATATTTATCCTCCGTTTGTCCGGATATACCGGCAGTATGTGCGGGAGAAAAAACCGGAACTTACGGCGCTTGCGGCAGTTTCGGCGGTTATTTCGGCGCTTTGCATCCTGCTTTTGTTCCGCTGGCATCACAGCAGGCACCATGCGCTGTATTATATAACAGGCAGTTTGTTTACTGCGGCGGTTTGGAATGCTGCGGGAACTGCGGCAGTCCGTATCGGGGAAAAGTCGTTTGGGACTGGTACAGGGACGGCATATTATCAGACGTTTTTGGAAATATTTAAAACCAGGGGCATATCCGCCTGGTATGTGGTCAGTATTGTTGCGGCGGCGGTGGGAGTATTGCTGTTTGCAGTCAGTATGCATATGAGGAAGCGTTAAAAATGGAACAGACAGGATATTTGGATCTGCACAGCCATATCCTACCGGGAGTGGATGACGGCTCGGCAGACTGGGACATGACAATGCGGATGCTTGTAACGGCATATCGTCAGGGCGTGCGTCATATTGTGGCGACCCCCCATAATTATCCCGGAAACAAAAAGCAGGACAACGAACAGATACGGGCGCTTGTCCGGGAAGCGAATGAACGCGCAAAGGAGATTGCTTTTGATTTTGAAGTGCTGAGCGGAAATGAAATTATGTACCGTTCGGGGATTGCCGAGGAGATTTCGGCCGGGCATATCCTTACAATGGCAGACAGCAGATATCTTCTGGTGGAATTTTATCCGGAAGAACGCTACCGCATTGTATACCAGGGTTTAAAGGAACTGGTGGAAGCGGGTTACCGTCCGATTATTGCACATATGGAACGGGTAGAAGCGTTGTTTGCAAAAGAAGAAAATATTCGGGAAATCATCAAGCTTGGCGCGCTGATTCAGGTAAATGCAAGAAGCCTGACGGGAGGTATTTTTGACCGCCGCTCGGCCAGGCTCAGGAAGCTGATCGAAAATGGCATGGTACATTTTTTGGGAAGCGACTGTCACAATATGGACAGCCGCCCGCCCATGATGAAAGACGCAGTGGAAAAACTTTATAAAAAACTGCCGGAAGATTCTCTTAGGCGTATGCTTTACGAAAATCAGGAGCATTTCCTGCAGAAAAAATACATTTAAAGAAAGAGGATGCCTATGAATTCTAAAAATGATGAAATAGAAATTGATTTGTGGGAAATATTGATGCTGATTTTGCGCCATTTGCCAATGGTCATTTCATTCACCATTGCAGGGGGCCTTTTGCTGGGGCTGTACAGCGTCTACGCATTGACGCCGATGTATACTTCTACTTCCAAGATGTATATCCTCACAAGTTCAAGTTCCGTGTTAAGCCTTGCAGATCTGCAGGTGGGCAGCAACCTGGCAAACGATTACGAAGAGTTGATTACCAGCCGTCCCGTGGTGGAGCAGGTGGCTAAAAATCTGGATCTGGGCGTCAGCTATGAAGCCCTTTTAGGGCAGGTCAACGTAGCAAAGCGCGAGAATACGCGTATTATCCTGATTCAGGTTACGTATCCGGATCCGGTGCTGGCAAAAGAAATTGCAAATGAATTTGCGGAAGTATCGCAAAAGCGCCTGGCTCAAATTATGCAGATCGACGAGCCGACTATAGCAGAAGAGGCGGTAGAATCAAAATATCCAAGCAGCCCGAACAATAAGCGGAACATCCTGCTGGGAGCGGCAATCGGATTACTTCTTTCCGTTGGTTTTCTGGTGATCCGCAATATCTTAGACGATACCATCCGCAGCGCGGACGACGTGGAGAAGTTTTTACGGTTAAATACGCTGGCATCGATTCCGGAAGAAGGCGGAACCGATAACTCAGAGAAAAAGAGAAGGCGCAAGAAATTGTGGGGCGTCAGAAAGGGCGGTCATAAATGAGAGTAGAATTAGAAAAACTGGAAAAACTAGGGTACGGCAAAAAAGAAGCGTTTAATTCACTCAGGACGAACTTAAGTTTCTGCGGACCGGACATCCAGATCATTACGTTTACAAGCTGTACGCCGGACGAAGGAAAGAGCAGTATTGTAATGGAACTGGGGAGGGCAGTTGCTGAGGACGGTAAAAAAGTATTGATTATAGACGCCGATTTGCGAAAATCCGTCCTGGTTGGGCGCCATCAGGCCAAAAGCGAAGCAGGGAGCATCAAGGGGCTTTCCCATTACCTGAGCGGCCAGGCAAAGCTTGCGGACGTGCTGTGTGAGACAAATATTGAAAATCTGAATATTATATTTGCAGGGCGTACGACGCCGAATCCCACGGAACTTTTGGGAAACCGCTATTTTGACGAAATGATTATGTATGCGAGGGAAAATTACGATATTATTTTAATTGATTCCCCTCCGCTTGGTTCGGTAATTGATACGGCGGTTATCGCTCCCAAATGCGACGGCGCGGTAGTGGTTGTAGAAGCGAATAAGTGCAGCTATCGTTTTATTCAGGATATTATCAAGCAGCTGGAAGTGACGGAGTGTAAAATTTTAGGCGTTGTTTTAAATAAAGTTAAGATCGAAAAAGGCGGATATTACAACCGTTATTATAAGCGCTATTATAAGAGTTATTATAGAGGCTATTACAGCGGTTATTATACGCCGTACTACGGAAGAGAAGATAAATCGTCAGAAAAATCTCGGGGGGGGGCAAAATAAGCAAATAATGAGACAAAAAAAAGCTGGCAAAAACAATTTGAGTTCTGACGACCCGTATCAGTATCAGGTAGTGAACAAGGATAAAGAAAAATAGAATAAGGTACGGAATAAAAGATTATAGGAGATAAGGTGGGTCTGTCATGGGTAAAAAAAGTATAACAAATACGGCGCGTTTTTGTCTGGAAGTTTGGAATACAGGGTTATTTGCCCTTGTATGGGTGTTTTATTACAACAGCTTTGCATTTGACACGTACCGTGTATTAGGAAGTATTGTTTCTGTTTTGATTTATTTTATTATTTACAGGGCGCTTTGCGAAGTGTATAAAGCATTCCGCATTGCCTCCTGCCCAATTGGGGAAACTGTGTTTTCTCAGGTAATATCATTTGGAATACCGGATTTGATTTTGTATGTGGAATCCTGCCTGATTTTTAATCAGGTTGTGAATATTATGCCGGGCGCGGTTACCGTGTGCGTCCAGATGGCAGGCACAATTGCTATTATTACCATTACTAAGCGGTACCTGATGCATCATGTGCCGCCCAAAATGACGGTATTTGTTTATGGAAAGGATATTCCGGAGGAAGAACTTGTTTCGTTTAAAGAACGGGTTTTGCAGAAATACGCCCATATTTTTGATGTGAAATATATGTTGTCGGAAGAAGAGAGCGACGAAGTCCTGCTTTCGCATATTCAGGAATGCTGCAGCGTTTTGTTTTATGAGGCTTCTTACCAGAGGAGAAGCTTTCTGGCGGGGTACTGCCTGCAGGAGCAAAAGGAGATTTACTTTACTCCACAGCTTGACGATATTGTCCTGATGGGTTGCCAGCCAAAGCATTTACTGGATACGCCCTTGTTCCGTTATGATTATGCGTCTTATAAGAAATCGGAATACAGGCTAAAGCGTGTTTTTGATCTTGTATTTTCTGTTATTTTATTGGTTATTACGTCGCCGATTATGTTACTGACGGCGTTTGCAATCAAGATGGAAGACAGAGGGCCGGTATTTTACAAGCAGGATCGCTGTACCAAAGACGGCGCGGTATTTTCAATTTATAAATTCCGCAGTATGATTGTAGACGCCGAAAAAAATGGATTTATTCCCTGTACTTCAGGTGATAAACGAATTACCCGTGTGGGCAAAATTATTCGCAGTACAAGAATTGACGAACTGCCGCAGATTATCAATATTCTAAAAGGAGACATGAGCTTCGTAGGCCCAAGGCCTGAACGCGTGGAGCATGTACAGGAATATACAAAGGATTTACCCGAGTTTTCGTATCGTATGAGGGTAAAAGGCGGGCTGACCGGCTACGCGCAGATTTATGGCAAATACAATACATCCGCGTACGACAAGCTGCGGTTGGATTTGATGTACATAGAAAACCAGTCATTTCTGCTGGATTTAAAAATTTTAATGCTGACATTTAAGATTATGTTCATACCAGAGAGTACGGAAGGATTTTCGGAGGAAAAGAGCAAAAAACTTGCGGCCAGAAAGAATAAAGCCGTGACGGTAAGCCAGTATTCGGAAATCAACAGCAAACTGAATATGAAGGTTGGTAGCTGATGAAATGAAAAAGGTTGAAGGTACGGATAAGAAAATTTTGAACTTAATACGAAGAATTAATTCAGATTCACCACAAAAATTTTATAATGATATAGATTATTTTGTGAAAAATAGTAAAAAAAAGTTTATTGTTACAGCAAATCCTGAAATTATTATGATGGGATATAAAAATAAAAATATGTGGAATATCTTGTCTGATAATGGAACTATCATTATTCCTGATGGAATAGGTGTAGTGAAAGTTATGCGTATAGTGTATAGTGATAAAAGTATTCAGCGAAATACAGGAATAGAATTTGTTGTTCATATGTTAGAGAAAGCACAACTTAATGATTTATCTATTTTTATTTATGGTGCGCATCAAAACGTTTTAGATAGATTTAGAAAAATGTGTGATATTAAGTATCCAGGAATTAATATTACGGGACTGTATAATGGTTATGAATATAATGATGATTTTGTTTTACAAAAACTAATAAAATCTAAATCGGATATTTACTTTATTGCTTTAGGTACGCCCAGACAAGAGAATTTTATTAATAAGTTTTATGATAAGATTGATAAAGGAATATGCGTAGGAATTGGAGGAAGTATAGATGTATTAAGTGGTAATACTAAAAGGGCGCCTCGTTTTTTTATAAATCATAATATTGAATGGTTATATCGTATAACAAAGGAACCAAAAAGAATTATGCGTTTTATTCGTGGAAATATTTTTTTTGTATTTAAAGTCTTAAAAGAGTTGATTGAGGAAAGATAATATGAAGAAAATAGCTATTTATCAAACAAATTTGAATATAGGAGGAATATCTATTGCTTTGCAAAACTTATTAAAAAGTCATATATTTGATAATGACTTAGTGGATTTATATTTGTTTAGTGGAAAAATAGATAAATTACCTGATTTTGGAAGCAATGTTACGATATTTTTTTTGAAGCCATTTAAATATATTA
>CAJTLD010000028.1:0-14348 GCA_910577065.1 uncultured Lachnospiraceae bacterium
TACACGGATATGTTGATGATGTTTCTAAAATAATTTTTACACATAGACAATATAGTGAAGCACGTTGCAAGTATGCATCATTTTATAAAATATTAGATGCTTTGATTCTTACGCATACATTTGTATTTCTTGGATGTGGAATAAGTGATCCGGACATCCAATTAATACTGGAGAATATGAATTTTTTATACCCGGGATGCTTGCCACACTATTTCGTTACAGCAAAAGATACATATTCTAAAGAAATTGAAAAAAGTCTGCTACACAATAGAAATTTGGAACTTCTAATATATGATAATTTCGATGGAACACATCAACAATTATTGGTTGAGTTGAAAGAGTTAATAGGGAAGGTTGAAGATAAAAGGCAAGAAATATCTTCTAAAGGAATTTGGTGATGATATCTTTACTATACCATTTGCCCGTAAATTTGCGTAGATTTATAACGAATTACACAGATTATGGGTAAAAAATCAAAAATGAAAAAAGCGCCGGAAAGCCCGATATATCAAGGTTTAAAGGCTTATGAAAGGATATATCCAAGATGATAAAAATATTATTTGTTTGTCACGGCAATATCTGCCGCAGCACTATGTGTGAAAGCGTTATGACGCATCTGGTAAACCAGCAAAACCTATCCGCCCAAATTTCCATTTCATCCGCCGCCACCAGCCGCGATGAAATCGGCAACCCGCCCCACTACGGCACAGTAAACAAATTAAAGCAGGCCGGGGTGCCCGTTGTGCCTCATCGTGCAGTTCAGATGACAAAGGCAGACTACGCCGAATATGACTATCTTATCGGCATGGATTCGGCCAATGTCCGCAATATGACAAGAATTGCCGGCGGAGATAAAGACCGGAAAATCTATAAGCTTTTATCCTTTGCGGGTTTGGACCGGGATATTGCAGACCCCTGGTATACCGGTAATTTTGACGCAGCCTACGCAGATGTTTTAAAAGGCTGTACGGCGCTTTTGAAATACCTGCAAGAATCGAATCCCTCATAAATCCAATCTGTCATACATCCGGCTTTACCGACATATCCTAATAAAAAAAGGATTTTTATGGATCAGGAACAACTCGAATATACGCCGACTGCCTTTGACGTCGAAACACAATCCCGGAATATCCAGATTTTAAAAAGCATTATCCCGTATATGGAAGGGCCCAGGCAGCGGAATTTTGCAATGATGGTAAAATTCCTTGAATTAAGGAACGTCGCTTCCCTCTTTGGCGCTCAGTCTGCTTCTTTAAGCATGTGCTCCACAGACGATCCTTCGGAAAAACGGATGCAGCTTTTAACGGATATCAAAAAGTTCTGCACGCCGGCAGAACAGGATTCCATTGACATGATGCTTACGGCAATGCAGATGTTTTCTTCCTATGACACGTTTTTTCACACACCAACCCAGGAATAGAAAGGAATGTAGCGCTATGGATTTTGATTTTTTAAAAAATAATGAAAGCTTCAAAAATATCTCCCCGGAAAAAATTAATTTCCTGATGCAGTTTGCTGCACAGAACAAATCCGGCAACGCAAAAGAAATGTCCAATATGATCCTCGGGGCTATGAACAATGCCAAGAAAGAAGGCATCCAGTTTACGCCGAATGAAACAGACCTGATTATCGAAATTTTAAAACAGAATATGTCGCCGGAAGAACAAAGGAAAGCAGATCAGCTGCTGAGCCTGATGCGGAATCTGAAACGTAATTAAAATAGGACATGGCAGCCGACGAGTGCCTGAACGCCCCCAACCCTTAAGGCCATCACCTGCGTTGATGGATGCGCGTTCCGTTGGAACGCTGAAAAATTGAAACTTAACATTATGCCAAAATAAAAAATGCTATGCAGTCAGTGGAGCTTTTGCATAGCATTTTTTTGTTCTGTTTATCCGCAGAACATCATAATTGTTACAATGTTCCCTAATGGACCGCTGCCATTTAAGGCAGCCTCTTTTTGCGTCTAAGCGGAATCAATTAAAGCTTCAGGTTTTTGCTCATTCCGCCTGCGACAAGTTTTTTCAGAAATTCAGTCCGTTTTTTGCCCTTTTTCAGCGCCTTCGGAACTTTGACTGTCATTTTGGAAGAGGTTTTCTTAAATGCGCTGGCGCCGATTTTTTTCACGCCCGTACCTTTAAAGGTTACTTTCGATAATTTTTTGCAATTATAAAATGCTTTCGTTCCGATTTGGGTTACATTTTTTCCAATGATAACGGAAGTCATTTTCTGGGCATTTTTGAATGCATTGGCTTTAATCTGTACAATTTTGTAATTGACGCCCTGAATATTTACGGTAGCGGGAATTGTAATTTTTGTGGCTTTTTTATTGGTGCATTTGACTGCGACCGCTGTTTTTTTAGCGGCGTTAAGTATTTTATATTGTACGTTTTTATAGGTTACCGTATCCGTCTTAGGAGCGGCAGGGGCGGCCTGCAAAGCAGCCTGTGCCTTTGCCAGTGCATCGGAAAGCCCGTTTAATGTTGCGGCGTCTGCGTCCTGTGGAGCGTTTGCTGCAGCGAGGTAGGCGGCTTCAAAGGCGCTCCAGGAACTTTGGGTATAACTTGAAGCACCGTTGGCGTAGGCGGCTTTTGCTTGTTCAAGCGTATCGTTTAACTTTTTCCTTGCCTGGGCCAGAGCGTTTTCTATGGCGGCAGCTTTGGCTTTATCCAGATTGTATTGGGCGGCGTTCAATGCTTTTAATACGTTGTAGACGTATTTTGACTGTTCTTCTTCCGACAGGCCGTCCGGCATTTTGGCGGTTGCTTTCTGGTAAGCGTTTTCAAATGCGGTTCGTATAGATGCAGGGATATCGTTTGGAATAGATGCGATATCCGCTTTTGCAGTCTGGATGGCTTTTGCAAGTTCTGCCTGAAGGGCAGATAACGGTTTTATCCTTAAATCGGCGGCTGTTTTTGCAAGCTCGTCTTTTAAACGGTACATTGTGGAACGGCTGGCATCTTTGTTCCAGAAAACAAGGTGGGCCTTTGCACAGGCTGCTTCAAATGCTGCTTCATTTTCATACAAACCGGGATATTCTCTCAGGTCTTCCATTTGTGCGAAGGCCTTTTTGTAAGCGTCCAAGAAAAGTGAAAATGCGGAAGCATAAATGATTTCCGTTTTTTTGTGGGTTCGGTCTGTCTGGCAGGTGTATTGCTTTAGCCCGTCTGTTTCTTCTGTGACTTCCGTCAGGATTTGGCCTTTGTCCCAGTTATGCCCGGCAGACAGAATAGAACCTGTTTCAATCACGGCGTTGCAGCTGTTGCAGATTTTGTCGCCGGAGTAGCCCATTGTTTCACAGCCTGCGGCTTTCTGGTTTTTTAATGTGGTTTGGGCATGGCTGCAGCCGGGAGCCGGCGCCGGGTGCGTTTCTGATACGTGGATATCATAAACGGCGCCGTCGATGACAGCCGTAGTGTAGCCTTCGCCGATACCGGTTATCGTAATTGTTTTGGCGCTGCTTAGGGCAGAGGGCTGGAGCAGTTTGGTTTTGACATACCAGCGGTTTGTATCAGTGACATCTTGTGTCTGCGCATATAAGACGGCTATTTTGCCGCTTGTATCCGGATAGGTAATCAGATAGCTTTTTCCGGAAACAATTTCATTTGCCTGTTTATATCCGGGTATCGGAGAATCTGTGGCAGAGGCGTCTTTTTCAAACAGG
Organism: uncultured Lachnospiraceae bacterium; assembly: GCA_910577065.1. Classification (GTDB taxonomy): domain Bacteria; phylum Bacillota; class Clostridia; order Lachnospirales; family Lachnospiraceae; genus Roseburia_B. Next base: position 3,665 of record CAJTLD010000028.1, read on the forward strand.
GTAAACCCGTATGCGTAGTCTGCCCGTGTGCTGTCATAGCTGTCGTAGGCATTAAAATTGGTTTCCTTTTTATAAAAAATAATATACCTGCCGCTTGGGACATTGGAAATCCGAAAAGTACCTTCGTCCGGCACAATATCCATTTCTGAAGCCGTACTTTCATAAAACTCTGCGGTCTTGTTGCCGCTGTTGTTCAGATAAACGTTTGCGGCTTCATTTTTGATAGTCCATTTATCCCCGTTTGTTTTTGTAAATACAAACTCGGCTCCCGAAAGGCTTAAGGAATTGTTTGGCGTGGAAGAAAAAGCGTCCGAAAACGTGGAAGTTGCTGTTCCTATGTGATCGTACAGGGCAAGGGAAGCGCCTTCCGTAACAGATACCGACGCAATAGAAGCGTCAGGCTGTATGGTTACAGTTCCTTCGCCTTCGTAGTTTTCTTGCGTATAGGTTCCGTCTTTTTCTAATTCCACCGGAATTTCAGACGGAAATTCTGAAATTACGCCTGTTTCGTCCACTGCGAAGCGATTGTAACGAATGGCGCGGTGGTTTGGTTCCCATAAAAGCCCGATTGATCCGTCCTGCAGTTCGGACATGCAGGAATATACAAATGTGCCGTAGCCGCCTTGTCCGCCAGGAACGGAAAACCGTTCGATGCATTCTAACGTTTGGTCTGCGTCTTCATTTACCAGTAAAGTCAGGATCTGGCCGTTTGCACGTACGCCGGAAGGAGCAGAAACTAAAATGACCTGTTTGCCGTCAATTTCTCTGGAATAAGAAAGCGCGGACAGGTTGCATCCTCTGTGAATAGAAATATCTGTCTGTACCGGCGTTCCAAGCTGATAAGAACCGTCCGTCTGTTTTTTGGCGTCTACATAACAGAGATTTCCTACAGCCGCTTGGTATCCTCCATGCCGGAAAAACATACGCAGCGTGCCGTCTTTTAATTCCACAATTTCATTTTCGGACGAAGTGTCAATTTCGGTGCCGGAAACGGTCTCCATGTCTTCGGTACGGCGCCAGGACGCGCCGTTGTCCGTTGAATATATCATACTTGCCGATTCACGGCCCGGTTTCCAGTTATAGCAGCCGAGAACGATATCTCCGGAGTTTGTTGTAATTCCTTTTCCGGGGGAAACTAAAAGAGCCTGATCGTTTTCGTCATCGGAACGCTTGATCTGTGTATTTAATATGGTGGGATTCTCCCAGGTACGGCCGTTATCTTTGGAAGAAACCATAAACAGATAGCCGGTTTCATATACATGGAGCGCGGAATCCCCGTAAAATACATTTTGCTGGATTATGGTATCGCTGTCTACCTGCGTTTGTGTTAATTCCGTTAGCGTTCCGTTTCCTGCGTCTGAATAGAGATTGTACCATTCGTCTATAACATACTCCGAAGGGGAATCGTCTTCCATACTTAAAACAGGTGCATATCCGTCCTCAAAATCGCCTACATAGTATTCGTAGTCTGCACCTTCGGCGTCCGGTCGGATTCTGGCTTTTGTCGTATATTCCGTCGTGAGCGCAAGGCGCCATTCGCCGTTTACTTCTATAAATCCGGTCCCGCAGCCTGGAGCACGGAACCCGCCCATTGTAGTAACGCCGGTCGGGCATGCGTCTGCAATGCAGTAAATAGTGTTGTCCGGGCCCATCATAAGGGCTGGATCGATGATAGTAGTTGCGTTTGTAAATGCGTTCTGGCTGCTGTCCGGAAAATAAATCGGCAGGCTGTAGAACCAGGTTTTGCCGCCGTCTTCAGATACGGACGCGATGGTATCAAGCCCGCCTCCGTCCGGGGAAGAGCCGTCTGCGCTGATTCGGTCATACCTGGCGTCCGCGGCGGCGACTAACGCGCCTGTTTCAGTGGTAACTAAGGCGGGGATACGGAAATTGTCGCTGTTTGCCGTTCCGGCAGGGAAGGGCTCGCCTTTTGTAACGTTTTGGGCGCTTACGCCGACGCTTCCGGCTTTTAAAAGCGGTTCGGATTTGACGTTCGCCAAAACCGGAGCCGAAAGTACTGGAAGAGCAGAAAATGCCAGGGCATTTGCAAGGAAAAGAGAAAAGCCCCGTTTCCAGAGTTTTGAAATTGTTTTTTGTCTTTTCACGATAGTGTCCTCCTAATATGGTTTATAAGGTATATTATAAAAAATTTTTATTGTACTTACAACATAAAGTTGAAAAAAATGATATTTATTGTAATAACTGGTTTTGCCTTGACAGAAAAAAACCATAAGCGTATCATAATGCCATATGCTGCAAAAGATATATACAGATGGGAGAATAATATGAAGCGCATTTCACTTGAACAGCTTATCCGGGAAAGCAAAGCCCCCACATACCGGCAGCAATATCAATTTATCTGTCATAAAATCGAAACAAATCAGATAAAGCCCGTAAAAAATTCTCCTTTAAACGGGAAAACCCCTGCTTTGCATACAAGATACTGGATTACAGAACCAAAACCTGATTATACGGATCTGATGGAAGAACTGCAGTTTCAGATTTCGCCCGCTATTCAAACAGACTACTATCTAAACCATTTGGACGTATACCAAAAAGAGCAAAAGTGGGTCAGGCTTTTAAGCCGTTATTTCAAAAAACAGGGGCATGATAGTCCCGAACCTGTTTCTTTAAATGAACGGAGTTTTCAAATTTGGGGGCGTGAAAAATTTTTGCAGAGGGAACAGGGCAAAAAGATTTTAGCCCACTGCGGCATATCCGTCGGGCAGCTTTTTGTGTATGAAACGACGGAGCCGCTTGCTTATTACTCGGCGGACAGGCAGATCCCGCAGACCGTTTTAATCGTAGAAAACAAAGACACCTTTTACAGTATGCGCAGATCCTTGTTTACAGGTTTAAAAAAGATATTTTCAGAAGAGATAGGAACCGTAATTTATGGCGCAGGAAAAGGCATCCTGCGCTCTTTTTCAGATTTTGGTTTTTGCGCCGAACCGCATATCCGTGCGCCGGAAAACCGGATTTTATATTTTGGCGATTTGGACTATGAAGGGATTGGCATCTACGAACGGCTTCATGCGTTGTTTTGCTCGGAGCACGAGATCGTTCCCTTTGCCGGGGCATATGAGGCAATGCTTGCCAAAACAAAAGAATATGGCATGGATTTTTTGCCGGAGGCCAGCGAAAACCAGAATCAGAACCTTTCGGGCCAGTTCTTCCGGTATTTTCCAAAGAAATCAACAGAGGCTATGGAAACCGTTCTGCGTGCGGGAAAATATATCCCGCAGGAAATTTTAAATATCCGGGATTGGCGTATGGGGTATCTGCCTGAATGAAAGGAGTAAAATCGCAAACATATGGAAAAAATACACAGAATAGAACGAATCGAGCCAGACAGCATTGCCGAAGAACTGGAACTTTCCCCGGGAGACGTTTTGCTTGCGGTGAACGGCGAACAAATAGAAGACGTATTCGATTACCATTATCTAATCCACGACGAATACCTCACCGTATTGGTGCAAAAGCCCGACGGGGAGGAGTGGGAGCTTGAAATTGAAAAAGAGTATGACGAGGATTTGGGCATTGTATTTGAAAACGGGCTGATGGACGAGTACCGCTCCTGCCGCAATAAATGCATCTTCTGCTTTATTGATCAGATGCCAAAGGGGATGCGGGAAACGCTTTATTTTAAAGACGACGACGCGCGGCTATCTTTTCTGCAGGGGAATTATATTACGCTGACGAATATGGGCGATCGGGATATCGAACGTATTATCCGCTACCGCTTAGAGCCTGTAAATATCTCTGTGCATACGACAAACCCGCAGCTGCGGTGCAGGATGCTAAACAACCGTTTTGCAGGCGATGCGCTTGAACGGATGCGGCGTCTGAAAGAGGCCGGGATTGCGATGAACGGGCAGATTGTGCTCTGTAAGGGGATAAACGACGGGGAGGAACTGGACAAAAGCATCCGCGATCTGACGGCATACATCCCCTGTATGCAGAGCCTGTCGGTTGTCCCGGTCGGCCTGACAAAATTCAGGGACGGTCTGCACCCGCTTTTGCCGTTTACAAAAGAGGACGCGCGGCAGGCGCTGTCCGTCATCCACAGATGGCAGCAGGATTGTATGGAGCGTTACGGCATTCATTTTGTACATGCCGGGGACGAATGGTATCTTTTGGCCGATCAGCAGGTTCCGGAGGCGGCGCGCTACGACGGGTATCTGCAGCTGGAAAACGGCGTCGGCATGGTTCGCCTTTTGGAAGAGGAGTTTATGGAGGCGCTTTTAGAAAAAGAGCCGGATAAAAGCCTGCGCCGGACGGTTACGGTTGCGACCGGAGCGCTTGCCGCCCCGCTGCTTCGTAAGCTTGCCGGCTGCCTTGCGGAGAAATTTCCGGGAGTTTCGGTGCGGGTCATTGCGGTGAAGAACAGCTTTTTCGGGGAGCGGATTACGGTTTCCGGGCTTTTGACGGGGCAGGATATCGTGGCGCAGCTAAAGGGGCGGGATTTGGGGGATAAGCTGCTTTTGCCCTGTAATATGCTGCGCAGCGGCGAGACGGTGTTCTTAGACGACATGACGCTTGAGGAACTGAAAAGTGCTTTACAAGTACAGGCAGATATTGTAAAATCAAGCGGACAAGATTTACTGGATGCACTTTTAGAAAAGGAGTAATATATGAGTAAGCCGGTTGTAGCAGTAGTAGGACGCCCCAACGTCGGGAAATCCACGTTGTTTAACGTACTTGCGGGAGAACGGATTTCCATTGTAAAGGACACGCCGGGCGTGACCAGGGACAGGATTTACGCGGACGCTTCGTGGCTGGACAAAGAATTTATATTGATTGATACCGGGGGGATTGAGCCGGATTCAAATGACATTATTTTATCCCAGATGCGCGAGCAGGCGCAGATTGCGATTGATACGGCGGACGTGATCTTGTTTTTAACAGACGTCAGGCAGGGGCTTTTGGATACGGACGCCAAGGTGGCGGATATGCTGCGCCGTGCCAAAAAACCGGTCGTTTTGGTGGTCAATAAAGTAGACAGTTTTGAAAAATTTATGCCCGACGTGTATGAGTTTTATAACCTGGGGATTGGCGAGCCGTTTGCGATTTCGGCGGCGTCCATGCTGGGGCTTGGAGATATGCTTGATGAAATCGTGAAGCATTTCCCGGCGCAAAAGCAGGACGAAGAAGAGGATACGCGGACAAAGGTAGCGGTGATCGGAAAGCCCAATGTCGGCAAGTCCTCTCTGGTCAACCGCCTGACAGGAGAAAACCGTGTGATTGTGTCGGATATTGCGGGTACGACAAGGGACGCCGTCGATACGGCGGTTGTCTGGCAGGATCAGGAATATGTATTTATTGATACGGCCGGCCTGCGCAGGAAAAGCAAGGTCAGGGAAGATCTGGAGCGGTACAGCGTGATCCGCGCCGTTACTGCGGTGGAACGCGCCGACGTGGTGCTGATTTTGATTGACGCGGAGGAAGGCGTGACCGAGCAGGACGCGAAGATTGCCGGGATTGCCCACGACAAGGGGAAAGGGATTATCATTGCGGTCAACAAATGGGATGCGGTGGAAAAAGACGATAAGACGATGTACCGGCATTCGGAGCGGATACGCCAGGTGTTAAGCTTTATGCCTTATGCGGAACTGATGTTTATTTCGGCAAAAACCGGACAGCGTGTGGATCGGATTTTTTCCACGATTGATATGGTGCTTGAGAATAATTCCATGCGGATTGCCACAGGCGTATTAAATGAAATCGTAACGGAAGCGGTCGCGATGCAGCAGCCGCCGTCTGACCGCGGGAAACGGCTGAAAATCTACTATGTGACGCAGGTTGCCGTTAAGCCGCCGACATTTGTCGTATTTGTCAACGATAAAAAGCTGATGCATTTTTCTTACACCAGATATCTGGAGAACCGGATACGCGACGCGTTCGGGTTCCGCGGCACCTCGTTAAAATTTATTATCCGGGAGAGAAAGGGAGGCTGACGTAATGCTGGCGAATCGGATCATTGTCGTCGTAATCGGTTATTTCTGCGGGATTATTCTGCCGGCGTATTTGCTTGGAAAGCGAAAGCACCAGGACATTACGCATATGGGCAGCGGGAACGCGGGTACGACGAATACGCTTCGTGTATTTGGATGGAAGGCGGGGCTTATTACTCTTTTGGGGGACGTTTCAAAGCCGATTGCGGCAATCGGTCTGACTTGGCTTTTGTTCCATGAACATGAGCCGGAGGGCGTGCGCCTGCTGCAGCTTTATGCCGGGTTTGGCACGATTATCGGGCATAACCACCCGTTTTATATGAAAAATTTTAAGGGGGGCAAAGGCATTGCCTGTACGGGCGGCATGATGATTGCGTTTTGCCCTATTGAAGTGCCCATTGGACTGTCGGTTTTTATTCTGTCGGTTGTATTGACGAAATATGTTTCGCTCGGTTCGATTCTGGGGCTTATCAGCTTTTTTATACAGACGGTAGTCTTTGGGGAACTTGGGCTTTTGAATGTGACGCAGGCCTATAAAACGGAAATATATGTGCTGGCGGCGGTTATTATGCTGATGGGGATTGTCCGCCACCGTGAGAATATCGGGCGGCTGCTCAGCGGCACGGAGAACAAATTCAGTTTACACAAAAAGAAAGAAGGGACAGTTTCATAATGGCAGATACAGGGATAATAGGGGCCGGAAGCTGGGGCTGCGCGCTTGCCGCCGTATTGGAAAGAAACGGGCATTCGGTTACGGTATGGTCGATTGTGGAAGCGGAAGTTTCCATGCTGCAAAAAGAACACGAGCACAAGGACAAACTCCCGGGTGTTGCGCTTGGGGAGCGGGTTTCGTTTACCTCGGATCTGAAAGAGGCGGCAGAAGGGAAAGAGTTGCTGGTGCTTGCCGTTCCGTCCGTTTACACCAGAAGCACGGCCAGGCAGATGGCGCCTTTTCTGAAACAGGGGCAGATTGTCGTCTGCGTGGCAAAGGGCATTGAGGAAAACAGCCTGATGACGCTGACGGAAATCATCGAGCAGGAAATTCCGGCGGCAGACGCTGCCGTCATGTGCGGGCCAAGCCATGCGGAGGAGGTCGGCAGGGGGCTTCCGACGACCGTTGTGGCGGGTGCAAAGACCAGGCAGACGGCGGAATACATTCAGGGGCTGTTTATGAACGAGGTGTTCCGCGTTTATACGAGTCCGGATGTGCTTGGGATGGAACTGGGCGGCGCATTAAAAAACGTGATTGCGCTGGCGGCGGGCATGGCGGACGGCCTTGGCTTTGGCGACAATACCAAAGCGGCGTTAATTACCCGCGGCATGGCGGAAATCCGCCGCCTGGCAGTCAAGATGGGCGCAGGCGCCGAAACAATGAACGGACTGACCGGAATCGGCGATTTGATTGTCACCTGCGCCAGCCGGCATTCCAGGAACCGTAAGGCGGGGATGCTTATGGGGCAGGGATATACGATGCAGCAGGCCATGGACGAGGTAAAGATGGTCGTGGAAGGCGTGTATTCCGCCAAAGCAGCCATTGCGCTGAGCAAAAAATACGGCGTTTCGATGCCGATTATCGAGCAGGTCAACCGGGTTTTGTTTGAGGATAAGCCGGTCAAAGAGGCGGTAACGGAACTGATGCTGCGGGATAAGAAGGCGGAATATGCCGCGCTGGAATGGGGGCGGGAACATGGAAACGATCCGGATTAAATATTTTTCAGAGGAAATCGAGAGGCTTAGGTATATTGACGGCAAGTCGGACTGGATTGATTTGCGGGCGTCGGAGCGCGTGGAACTGAAAAAGGGAGATTTTGCGCTTATTCCGCTTGGCGTTGCCATGCAGCTTCCCAAGGGGTATGAGGCGCATATCGTGCCGCGCAGCTCCGCCTTTAAAAACTACGGGATTTTGCAGACGAACAGCTGCGGGATTATTGACAATACGTACTGCGGGGATCAGGATATGTGGCGGATGCCGGTGTATGCCACGAGGGATGCGGTGATTGAAAAAAACGAGCGGATCTGCCAGTTCCGTATTGTGGAGCATCAGCCCCAAATTTTGTTTGAGGAGTGCGTAAGACTGGGAAACGAAGACCGCGGCGGGTTTGGGAGTACCGGGAAACAGTAAATCCGGGCTTGGTCAGATTGTACAGGAAATTGGTATTACTTCGTCAGAATGACGAAAGCGTATGACATGCTGTCTTAAATTCGTCGAAACAACAAGAAAACGACGGTTATTTTGTGTAGTTCCCGAATAGCCAAATCCGAAGAAGTTTGTTAAAGTAATTACAACAACAAAGAAAAAATTTCAGGAGGATTATAAAATGGCAAGTTTATCATTAAAACATGTTTGTAAAAAATATCCAAACGGATTTGAAGCAGTGAAAGATTTCAACCTCGAGGTGGCAGATAAAGAATTTATTATTTTTGTAGGGCCATCCGGATGTGGGAAATCGACAACACTTAGGATGATTGCTGGCTTAGAGGATATTTCTTCCGGTGAGTTTTCCATCGACGGAAGGGTTGTCAATGACGTAGAGCCAAAAGACCGTGATATTGCGATGGTTTTTCAGAATTATGCATTGTATCCGCATATGACCGTATTTGACAATATGGCATTTGGATTGAAATTAAGAAAAGTTCCAAAAGAGGAGATTAAGCAGAAAGTAGAAGCGGCCGCTAAAATCCTGGATTTGGACAAATTGCTGGAGCGTAAGCCGAAGGCGTTGTCCGGCGGGCAGAGGCAGCGTGTCGCTATGGGGCGCGCCATTGTGCGGAACCCGAAGGTTTTCCTGATGGATGAGCCGCTCTCAAACCTGGATGCAAAATTAAGGGTTCAGATGCGTGCCGAGATTTCCGCGCTGCACCAGAGATTAGGCGCTACCATTATCTATGTAACGCATGACCAGACGGAAGCCATGACGTTAGGGACGCGTATCGTTGTATTAAAAGACGGCGTGATTATGCAGGTGGATTCCCCTATCAAATTATACAACGAGCCGAATAACTTGTTTGTAGCCGGATTTATCGGTTCCCCGCAGATGAACTTTGTCGATGCAAAATGCAAGATCGAAGGCGGCAATGCCGTAATTTCGTTTGATAAGTTTAAAATTCCGCTTCCTGCCGATAAGTCCAAGAAACTGATAGACGGCAAATACGACGGCAAGACGGTTGTATTTGGAATCCGGCCGGATGATTTGAGCGATTCACAAAGAGATTTGAATGAGTTTAAAGACTGTACGATTGAAGCGGATGTAACGGGATACGAGCTTCTCGGTTCCGAAGTAATTTTATACTTCAACGTTGGCGGCGTTAACATGAGCGCAAAGGTTACGTCAGATACAACAGCCCGTATCGGCACGCATGTCAGGTTAGCGATGGATCCGGATAAGATCCATATCTTTGATAAAGAAACAGAGCAGACAATTACAAATTAAGGCATGTGCAGATGAGCCGGACGTTTTTCGTCCGGCTTTTTCTAACGGAGGAAACGGCTTTAGGGACAGGAGGGATTTTTTGTTATCAAATCATAGGATTCAAGTGGCATTAGATGAAATAAAAGAAATCAGCCGTATGGATTTGGCGGTATACAGCGAGCGGGGCAGGCTGCTGGCGACTACGTTTGGGATGGGCAATGATTTTGAGGACGCAGTAGTCCATTTTGCAGAATCTATGGCGGAAAGCCAGATGCTGTCGGGGTTTCATTTTTTTAAGGTAACGGTGGAAGATGAGGTCAGATATATTCTTCTGGTGCATTCCTCTTCCGACGAGGCGTATATGGTGGGCAAGCTGGCTGCCTGCCAGATACGCAGCCTGGCAGAAGTATACAAAGAACAGCTTGACCGGAATAATTTTATGCAGAATATTCTGTTGGGGAATATGCTGGTTGTAGATATGTACAACAAAGCCAGGAAATTCCGGATTGAGCAGGCGGAGCGCGTCGTATTTGTCATAGAAGTGGAGGGCAGGAAAGATTCCTATATGATGGAACTTGTAAAGGGGATGTTTGCCGGCTCAGGACAGGATTTTGTGACGGAAGTTGACGAGCAGAATATTATCCTGATCAAAGACGTGCGCGAACTGAAGGAGGAGGAAGAACTGAAGAGCCTTGCAAGGATGATGGTAGACAACCTGCACAGTGAAGCAATGGTGCGCGTCAGGGTAGGATACGGCAACCGGGCCGTGGATTTGCAGAATATTGCAAAGTCATATCAGGAGGCGCTGATGGCAATTGAAGTCGGCAAGATTTTTTATGTGGAAAAAGAGGTGGTTTCCTATGGCAGGCTGGGGATTGGAAGGCTGATTTATCAGATTCCAATGAGCCTTTGCGAAATGTTTATACGAGAAATTTTCGGGGATGAGATCCCAAATGTCTTTTCGGAGGAAAACGTAGTGACAATCCAAAGCTTTTTTGAAAATAACCTGAATATTTCGGAGACGGCCAGACAGCTGTTTGTACACCGGAATACGTTAGTGTACCGCCTTGAGAGGCTGGAGAAGGCGATTGGCCTTGATATCCGCAAATTTGAAGATGCGATGTTGTTTAAGATTGCCCTGATGGTGCTGTCGCATATGGCATACCAGAAAGGGGATACCATATGTACTCAATAAAGAAGTACCATTTTTGGAATGGTGCATCTGTGTAAAATGAACTGTGAGTATGTATTGTAAGTAGAAGGAAAATATTTTATACTGTAGCGAACAGTGTTGGAAAAGTTCCGTCAGCCAGAGGACAG
>CAJTLD010000028.1:14392-23901 GCA_910577065.1 uncultured Lachnospiraceae bacterium
TGCAAATGCCGCATCCCCTGTCCTCTGGCTGACTGCGGTTTTGGCAGGTTTCACGATAAGTGGCTTCCGTTTCCAAAATCTTTTGGATAGGCGCAGCCCCTTACCACAACTTTTTGTGTCGGCATTATACCGGAATGAAATATATCGTTCGTTGTAGTATTAGAGTAAACAAACCGGAATTTGTGGAATAGAAAGGTTGGAGTGGATATGTGTGCTGAAAAAGATAACGAAGAACTTATTGAAGCCCTTGTAAAAGCTGCTAAAGCAGCGTTTTTGTCTTTAAAAGAAACTACGAAAGAACATTTTTATTTTTATGCGTTTATATTTGATGAGGGGTTGCATCCATATATTTCAGCATGGTCTTATGAAGCTTTAGAACAATCAATGATTGAACGGCAAATACCGGATGAAGAGAAGAGTTGGTGGAAATGGGACAGTGCGGATTCTCCCTATGTTGATTATGGATATGACGAATTTTTTGGTGAAGTAAGCGAATTGCTGGACAAAAGAGCGGATGGATTATCAGATGATGAGCTTTATGGGAATGAGTGGGCTGTACGGATTGATTCTCTGGAGGAAGCAATGAAAAGGCTTGATAGTTTGGGGCTTTTTGGAATCGGAAAAGAACGAGAGCGTGTAGTTATTAATGTAGAACAGGCGCCGCCGGACGAAGACGGCTCGGAATATAACAGGGCATTACGATTAAATCCGTCTTCAGACTTGTTGTCTGAATATTTGGAAACATGTGAGTAAGCGGGGAAATAAATTCAGGGAACACTTTTCCGAAAATGGAGTAAAAACGAAAGATTTGGATTGGCAGTAAGATGGGATAACAGGAGGATAGAATGGATATACAAAAAACATATCGTTTGTGGAGGGAGGATCCGCATTTTGACCAGGATACCAAGCGGGAACTTGCGGAAATTGCAGGAGATGAAAAAGAAATAGAAGATCGTTTTTTTCGGGAACTTGCGTTTGGGACCGGAGGGCTGCGCGGCGTTATCGGGGCGGGGACGAACCGGATGAATATTTATACGGTGCAAAAGGCTACGCAGGGGCTTGCGAATTACATGAAGAAGAAAGGGACGCAGCAAAAGGGCGTCGCTATTGCGTATGATTCGAGACGCAAATCCGCTTTGTTTGCAGAAGAAGCGGCTCTTTGCCTTGCGGCAAACGGTATCCGGGCGTATGTATTTTGCGGGCTTCGCCCAACGCCCGAACTTTCCTTTGCCGTGCGTAAGCTAAACTGTGCGGCCGGAATTGTCATTACCGCAAGCCATAATCCGGCGGAATATAACGGATACAAGGTGTATCAGGAGGATGGCGCGCAGATTACGCCGCCAAGGGATCAGGAAATTATAACAGAGGTAAATGCCGTTACCGATTTCGGACAGGTAAAAACAATGACAAGAGAGCAGGCAGTTGCAGAAGGGCTTTATACTGTGATTTCGGAGGAACTTGACAGCGCTCACCGTGAGTCCATAAAAAAACTGTGTCTTTGTCCGGAGATAATAAAAGCGGAGGCGAAGAATCTGAAAATCGTTTATACGCCTCTGCATGGGACAGGAAATCTTCCAGTCAGGCAGATTTTAAAAGAACTGGGTTTTACGCAAGTCTATGTAGTAAAAGAACAGGAACTGCCCGACGGGGATTTTCCGACGGTTTTATCTCCGAATCCGGAAGATAAAGAGGCGTTTTCCCTTGCGCTTGCGCTGGCAAAACAAGTCGGCGCGGATCTTGTGCTGGCCACCGATCCGGACGCCGACCGTTTGGGGGTATATGCAAAGGACGCTTCAAACGGTGAATACAGGCGCTTTACCGGAAATATGTCCGGCATTTTGATTTTGGAATATATATTGTCACGAAAAAAAGAAGCGGGTACGCTGCCCGAAAACGGCGCCGTTGTTACAACGATTGTTTCCGGGAAGATGGCCCGGCGGATTACGGAAGAGTACGGCGTAGCGCTTTTGGAAACGCTGACCGGGTTTAAATATATTGGGGAACAGATAAAGCTGTTTGAGCGGGATTGCAGTTATGAATTTTTGTTTGGCTTTGAAGAAAGCTACGGCTGCCTGACGGGAACGTATGCGCGCGATAAGGATGCGGTTGCGGCCGCCGCGGCGCTTTGCGAGATTGCGGCGTGGTGCGCGCATCATGGGATAACGCTGTGCGATCAGATGGATCGTTTGTTTGAAAAATACGGGTTTTACCGGGAATCGCTTTATACCGTTACGTTAAAGGGGCAGGACGGGGCGAAACAGATGGAGGCCGTCCTAAAGAAACTGCGTTCCGATACGCCCAGACAAATCGGCACGGCTAAGGTATTGCATTTTACGGACTACAGGGAAGGGATACGGTATGATTTTGTAACCGGCAAAAAAGAACCGGCAGGGCTCCCACAGTCGGACGTGCTGTATTTTAAGCTGGAAGATGAGGGCTTTTGCTGTATCCGCCCGTCCGGAACGGAACCGAAAATAAAGTTTTATACCGGGGTAAAAGCCGAAAGCGGCGAACTGGCCGAACGTAAGATGATGGAATTGCAAAAAGCGGCGCTTTGCTGCGCGGGTATCGTGTGAGGAGGGTACGCTTTATGCAGGATAAAAAAAGCGCCGTCTCATACTGCCTTACCTATCAGGATGTTTACGAAGACGCTCCGTTCCACGATCCCAACTGGACGGTGATCCGCCACAAAAAAAACCGGAAGGTGTTTGCCTGGATTTTTGAACGGGAAGGGCATACGTGGATAAACGTTAAGGTGGATCCGGAGTGGCGTGAACTGCGCCGGAAGGCTTATGCGTCGGTATTGCCCGCATATCATTTGAATAAAAAGCATTGGAGTTCTGTCATTTTGGACGGGACGGTGCCGGAAGAAGAGATAAAGCGGATGATTAAGGAAAGCTATGGACTGACAAAGCCCGGGATAAAAGGGAAAAATCAAGGGAAATCCAGATAAACGAATATCCGGGTATACGATAGGCCAGGGATACGTTTTTGAGCCAAAGGGGCTGTTGCACAAAGAAAAGTTCAATAAAACAAATCGGGCGTTTTACTGCCTGACGGCTGTATATTTTGAACTTTATGTTTTGTGCGGCGGCCCCTTTTTATATCAGGCCATATTGTTTTAGAAAAGAAATAGAATGCGAGGTACGGTTTTTACAGAAGTTCTTTCATATTGTCAATTGTAATGATAAACCGGTCTTTGTCAATTGAAGTAACAATAAGGGAATTTAACGTATCATTTAATACAATATCAGAAAACAATGTGTCGTGTTCGTTGAGCGTTTCGAACAGCAAATCTTTCATTTCATTTTTTGTCATACCGTGTTTTCCTTTCTTTATCTTATAAATTTCAGAATACTTTGTGGAAAATACCAAATACTTGAACTATATAGGCATATTTTAGTCTATATAATTTATGTTATAATATCATTTTTGCCCATACAATTCAAGTATAAATAAATTGTATAGGCGGTAAAAGATTATGGATTATTATAAGGTTGGACAACGGATTCGTAAATTCAGGAAAGCAAACAACTTATCACAGGAGCAGTTAGCAGAAAAAGCAGGTATTTCTACCACGCATATGAGCCATATTGAAACAGGGCATACAAAATTAAGTTTGGCTGTATTTTTCGAAATTGCGGAAGCTTTAAGCGTACAGACCGATCAGCTTCTTTATGATGTCCCGGAAAACAACAAAACGGTTATGAAAGGGAAGATTGCAGAAATTTTAGATTCCTGTTCCCCGCAGGAAATGTATATTTTGGCAGATATGGCAAAAGCATTGAAAGTATCTTTGGATAAACACCGCACTCCGGACGGTACATAAGATACAGAAGGCATGGCTGCCTTTCCATATTGTAAGCCAATTCTTAAGAAAAATTAAGAGATCCTTACTAAAAAACTGAAAAAAATATGTTATGATAGAAAACGGAAAAAGTTGAAGAAAACTGCGAAATACAATCGTTATATAAATGTAACACACTCTAAAGAGGAAAGGAGCATTCTATGAAATACATTACGTTTACCGTTCCTTGCTACAACTCCGCAGCATATATGGAGCGCTGCGTCCACACGCTTCTGGCGGGTGGTAAGCTTGTGGAGATTATTATTGTAGATGACGGATCCGGGGACTGTACGGGTGAAATCGCAGATAATTACGCAAAGGCCTATCCGGATATCGTCCGGGTAATCCACCAGGAAAACGGCGGGCACGGCGCGGGGGTAAACGCAGGCCTTGCCGCTGCGCGGGGGCGTTATTTTAAAGTTGTGGATTCCGACGACTGGCTGGATATGGAAGCGTTAAAAAAACTGCTGCAGTGGATGTGCTGTCAGGAAGCGTCCGGGACTGAGCCGGATCTTATCATATGCAATTACTTGTATGACCATCTTTATGAGAACAAAGTAAAATGCATGCCGTACCGCAACGTATTTACTTCCGGTAAAATCTGCGGCTGGGAAGATATCCGCCCGTTCGGGCCGTCGCAGTATTTGGTAATGCATGCGCTCTGGTACAAAACAGAAGTGCTGCGGCAGTCCGGCGTACGTCTGCCAAAACATACATTTTATGTGGACAACCTGTTTGCCAACCAGCCGCTGCCGTATGTAAAAACGCTTTGTTACCTGGATTTGGATCTATATCATTACTTTTTGGGCAGGGAGGATCAGTCGGTCAACGAAAAGGTTTTAATGAGTCGGATTGACCAGCAGATCCGTGTGACAAAAATGGTGGCGACGGCCGCTGATCTAGAGAAGCTGTCGCAGACACAGCCAAAACTGGCGCGTTACCTGACCAGGAATATTTCGATTATGATGTCGATTTCCTGTATTCATTTGCTTTTGATCGGGACGCCGAAAGCGAAACAAAAAAGGGAAGCGCTGTGGCATTACATCCGGGCGCATAACCGGAAGCTGTACCATATTTTAAAATACAAAACGCTCTGCGGGTTTACATATTTGCCGGGAGGCCGGTTGGGAGATGCCGTAACGATTGGAGGTTACCGCGCCGCAAAGCGTATTTACCAGTTTAACTGAATATAAATATACAGACAGAACCTGTTTTTAAGGAGTTTACTTTATGGAAAAAATCTATTTAGCATTGGTTGATACACCCGGATTGTTTGCATCTATGATCCGAAAGACGATCGGCATACCCTATGTGCATGTGGCAATCGGTTTGGATCCGGGGCTTAAGGAGGCGTACAGTATAGGCCGCAGAAATCCGTTTATTCCTTTGATAGCCGGATTTGAGCAGGAATATCTTCCGTCCATTTGCAGTGCGTTTCCTACTGCCAGGTATAAGGTTGTAAGCTTAGAATGTACGGGATGGCAGAAAGCGGCGATTGCGGCGCAGTTGGAGGAATGCTATGACAACCGCTTCCGGTATCACTATTGCGTGCTGGGGCTGCCGTTTTTATTAATGAACGTCCCCTTTTACCAGAAACAGCACTACACCTGTTCTTCTTTTATCGCAAGGCTTTTAGCCGAGAACGGGATAGAATTGTTTGAGAAACATTTTTCTCTGGTTACGCCGCGGGATTTCTATGAGCTGCCGCAAACAGAACTTGTTTACGAGGGGACGCTTACAAATTTTCTGGCTGCGGATCCGGACGGATACGATGTTTCACAATGGGAGAATTTATATGAATCGAAAAAATATTTGCAGCATCGGCCTCTTTTTGGCATTGATGTTCCTCACTTTTTATACAATCTTTCGAGGAAATGATATGAACTATGTCTGGCAGACTATCCGAGGGATACAGCCGGTGTATCTGGGGGTTGCCATTGTTACGGGCCTGTTTTTCGTGTCGGCGGAGGGTCTTATGATCTGGTATCTGCTGCATGCGCTTCAATGCGGCGTTTCGCCTTTTTCCTGTATCCGCTATTCGTTTATCGGCTTTTTTTACTCCGGGATTACGCCTTCTGCAACGGGCGGGCAGCCCATGCAGCTTTACTATATGAAAAAAGCGGGCGTTAAGATTTCCGACAGCACGGTAGTGCTTATGGCGGTGGCTTTGGCATATAAGCTTGTTTTGGTTTTAATCGGGCTTGGCATTTTGGCGCTGTGGTACCCGGAACTATGCGTTTATTTAAAGGGATATATTTATTTGTATTATCTGGGCCTCTTTTTGAATACGGCTCTGGTGGGTATCTTATTATTTGTGATGGTAAGCCCGAAATGTTTCCGGGGCATTGTAACCGGAGGGGAACGGCTGTTAATGAAGGCGCATATTTTAAAGCCTTCCGAAACGCGCAGGAAGAAGCTGTTTGATATGGCGGACAGTTACCATGAAGCAGTGGTGTTTTTTTTACAACATAAAAAGCATATTGCGGTGGTAGTTGCTTTTACGTTTGTACAGCGGTTTTCCGTATTTTTCCTGACCTGGCTGATTTACAAGGGGATGGGATTGTCCGGTTACTCTATGGGCGCTGTTATGTTTATCCAGGCGACGGTTTACATAGCGGTGGATATGCTGCCGCTGCCGGGAGCGCAGGGAATTACGGAACTGATGTATAAGACGGTTTTTGCCGCTATTTTCCCGGGCGCATACCTGACGGCTTCGATGTGTGTGACCAGAAGCATTAATTTTTACCTGCTTTTGCTTGTAAGCGCCGTAATTGCAGCTACGGCGTCCCTGCCGGGACGGCGGGAAGGCATGGCAAAAAAGGCCTCTTGCGATACGTAAAACGGTATCGCAGGAGGCTTTTTTTGTCGGTATTAATTGCGGAACGCCCGTATGGCTTTTCTGAGACGGTCCCAAAAGGAAGCGCTTTTGGCATCCTCTTCGTAATCCGATATAACGGGATCCGAAACTTCGGGCAGGCTGACTTCGGTGATAACGCCGTCCGCCTGCAGCTGTTCGATAAACTGTGCATATTGCTTGAGTGTTTTGGCAGTTTGTTTTAACTTCTTGCGAAGCGCGGATTTGTGGTCAATAATACGCTTGTTGGCACGCATCCATTTATCCAGCGCCGTTTTCATCATCTGGTTCTGCCAGAGAAGCTTTTCGGCTTCGGTGTATGAGGTTTTTCTGACTTCCTCTAACGTACAGGAGACATCCTGGTACTGCTGTACGAATGCCTGCACCTCCCGGATTAACGATTCCCGGATGGGAAGGTAGGCATCACGGTTCGGCGGAGGGTTATGGAAGTCAAAATCATAATTGCCCGACAGGAAATCGCTTTCGTCCACGTAATGCAGCAAATCCGCGTAGGAATCCCACCGGGAGCTGTTTTTTACGTTGCTCTTGTTTACAAGGGACAAAACCGGAGTTTTTAAGGCGATGCACGGCAGAGTCACATGAAGCCTGCGGGTGACGACGAACCGGGCATTCTGATATTGGGTCAGGATTTTTTCTACATTATCAAAGCGCTGCTTTAAGCTCTGTCCCACCGGACGGTCGTCGTAGTCGTGGCTGAACGCGCGTATTTCCAGACCGGTATCGGCAAGGCGTTTTCTGACCTCCGCTTCGAGTTTCGGATGTAAATCCACCAGACAGACATAAGTGCCGGCATCCGGCGTTTTGGGCTGTTCGGGCAGGGTCAGCGTCAGACAGCCGCTGAAATAGCCTTTAATGCCCGCCTCCTTTAAAAACGCAATCGTAGAGTGATCCCTGCAGCCGACCGGCCCGTATTTCTGCATATATTCCCTGCCGCAGCCGGTAAGCCACTCCGCATGGAGGGGAGTGCCGAGCTGCGCCACGGTGTAGGTATTGATATGCATACTGGTCAGCTTAGGGATAATGCAATCCGCGGGAGGCCAGTTCCATTTCCGCCACATCCACCATCCGTTCATCAGGACGGCTACCGGTTCATTGTGTTTGCTGGAAAACGTATCAATGTGTTCCCGGTCAATGGCATAATCGACACGGGGGAGCAGCTTCGCCGCAGCATAGGACTGGATGTCGTCACCGAGGTTCTTCGCTTGTTTATTAATCAAAATCCCTAATTTCATACGTTTTATTTATCCGTTTCTGCTAATTTCATAGCGCGCACCTTTAACGGGAGTCCGAACAGGGTAATAAATCCTTCCGCGTCATGGTGATCGTACAAATCGCCGGTCGTAAAGCTGGCGAGTGATTCGCTGTACAGAGAATACGGAGAAGTTGTGCCTGCTTTTATGATATTTCCTTTATACAGTTTGAATTTTACTTCACCGGTTACATACTGCTGGGTAGAAGCCACAAACGCGCAGACGGCTTCGCAAAGCGGCGTAAACCATTTTCCTTCATACACAATCTGGGCCAGTTTATTGCCCATATCTTTTTTGGTTTCCATTGTAGCGCGGTCTAATACGAGTTCTTCCAGCTGCTGATGCGCTTCCATCAGAATCGTTCCGCCCGGCGTCTCATAAACGCCGCGGGATTTCATCCCCACTACGCGGTTTTCCACGATATCGACAATCCCAATTCCGTGTTTGCCGCCGAGGCGGTTTAATTCGCGGATAATATCCGAAACCTTCATCTGTTTGCCGTTGACGGAAACCGGAACGCCTTTTTCAAACGTCATGGTTACGTATTCGCCTTCTTTTGGAGCCTGTTCCGGAGAAACGCCGAGTACCAGAAGGTGATCGTAATTTGGCTCTACAGCCGGATCCTCCAGTTCCAGCCCTTCATGGCTGATATGCCATAAATTGCGGTCGCGGCTGTAGCTGCTGTCCGCGGAAAACGGCAGGTCTATGCCGTGTTCCTTGCAGTAAGCGATTTCGGATTCCCTGGAATCCATATTCCATTTATCGTCGCGCCAGGCGGCAATAATCTTAAGATCCGGCGCCAGCGCTTTAATGCCAAGTTCAAAGCGGATCTGGTCGTTGCCCTTACCGGTTGCGCCGTGGCAGATAGCCGTTGCGCCTTCTTTCCTGGCGACCTCCACCAGTCTTTTTGCAATGCCCGGACGGGCCATAGAAGTACCTAACAGATACTTGTTCTCATACACTGCGCCTGCCTGTACGCAGGGGATAATGTAGTCGTCGCAAAATTCATCGACAATGTCTTCGATATACAGCTTGCTTGCACCGGAAAGCTTAGCGCGTTCTTCCAGCCCGTCCAGTTCTTCTTCCTGTCCGCAGTCGATACAGCAGCAGATTACTTCATAATCATAATTTTCCTTCAGCCAGGGGATAATCGCGGTCGTGTCCAATCCTCCGGAGTACGCTAAAACAACTTTTTCTTTCATGGTAGGTCAACATCCTTTCTTTCTTCGTCGTTACCAACTAATATACAACAACTTGTATCAAAACACAAGTGAAAAAATATACATTTTTAATTTGGATAAAGTGGATAAAATTGAATAGAAGTAAAAAAAGCTTGCATATTATACATAATATATGTATAATTATGCAGATGTGGGGGAGTTTCTGAAGCTTCCGCCAGGGATAGACTGCGGCAGAGGAGGCTTTTAGAGGACTGTGTTCATGGATTAAGTAATTCTAAACAGTCCCACGAAGATACTATCATGCGCACGCAACCGCCCTGAATGCGCCGTCCGTGGCGCAGTCAGGGCTTTCCCGG
>CAJTLD010000029.1:0-7092 GCA_910577065.1 uncultured Lachnospiraceae bacterium
TCCCGTTTTTGCGTTGGAGTAACTTGACTGTGAATTTCTGGATTTCCAATAAATCCGTTTCTGGCAGCGACTTCATCATAGAGATTGTATTTTCCAAAGTTGTCATATAAATCCTCCTCTCATTTGTCGATGCGCTAGAATTCGCTTTTTTATAGTATACCATATTTCTGTGGCAAATACTATATTTTACTCAATTCATGTTACCGTCGCATTCCGCATGAAAAATGGTGCAAAATAATATCTGTGGGAACGGTAATTTGGCTAAACTGAGAAAACTGGTGCATTGTATATTATCGGAGAGACGGCAGGTATTATAATATAAAATATGTACTCCACGCTGACGTGCAAACACATCCTTCATGCAGGCACTCCGTTTTTACACAGCCTGTCTTAAAATCATAGATACTGTAAATGTTCCTTCTTGTGTCATCACTGATACCAAGACAATATACAAGCGTTTTGTGGTACACGTCCTGATACCTGACCTCTTTCAATTTCTCATAGTAGAATTTTTCATGTGTATCGCTGATAAAAATAATCGCTTTCTCTGCACTTAACGCTGTATTGTTCTTCATAAATTCATTCCTCCTATTATTTTGAATTTGGAAAAAGAAATAGGACTAAGCTAGTTTTAACAGCATTTCTGCCATTCACTAATTTAGTCCTAATCTAAATCATCAATATCAAATTGTTTACCTTCTACCCTCCTTATGCTATACTAAAACCAATAACTCATTGCTTTCAGGCACTTTGAGTTACATTACTGACATTTCTTCCTATTTTCTTTTGAATCGGCGCCGTCCAAATGAAAAATCAGAAATGCTTTGATGCAAAACTACATTTTTTCATTAGGACTAAATTCGGTGGAAACCCTTGATTTTTCAATGATTTCTTCAACCTGTCATTATTATAACTCAAAGCCCCGCCGGCGTCGCCGCCCAGCCAAGCCCAAATACATTGGCAATCATATTCGCCGCAATATACCGGTTCGCCGGATGCCCCGTCGGTATCCTCGGGAACAAAAACCGCAGAAACGGCGTCATTTTCTTTGCCGCTCCTTCGATTATCCCGGCATTCTCCGCAATCCGCATAATCCCGGTCCACAGCGCCATAACGCCCATCATCGTAATACAAAGCGTCACCGCTTCTTTTGCGGAACCAATCGCCGCTTCCGTTACTTCCGGCAAAGTTCCGTTAAAAGATGCGAACAAAATGCCAATTACTATCATAAACCCCCATAAATAATTCATGCTGACGCAATCCTCCAGATTTATTTCCCTCTATAATATGCGATCCGCTTCCGTCCTATGAAGTTTATTTTTCCCGGCTTATTCTTTTTCATAATCAAAAGCTTTTCCTCATATATTGCAACTAACAAATACCATCCGGGAGCCGCTTGCCTTGATACAAAATTTCAAAAAACGAATTATTTCCGGTTTCCTTATCCTGCTGCTTGCGTCCACGGCTCTTTTTGCCTGCGGCGCTCCCTCCGGAACGGTTTCTTCCACATCTATGCAGAAAGAACAGCGGGATTTTGACGCATTCACACAAAAGCTTTTTGTACAGGAAATGCAAAAAAACACCATCAACCTGCACTATACGCTTGCAAACCCAGCTGATTTCGGGATCAAGAGCCACAAAATCTCCTTGGGCAGCTTTTCTGCAAATCAGGAAAAAAACGCGGTCGCCTTCATTGAAAACCTGTCCGCCGCACTCTCGGAATTTGATTATGAGGCTCTGACCACCAAACAAAAACTCGCCTTTGATATTATGGACGATTATTGCCAGAACCAACTGACTGCCGCACGTTTTCCATATTATAAGGAACCGCTGCGCCCGACGACGGGAATTCAGTCGGAACTGCCTGTCCTTTTGGCGGAATATACGTTTTATAATCCCTGTGACGTAACGGATTACCTTTCCCTTATCACCTGTGCCAGCGATTACTTTCGGGAAATCATTGCATTTGAACGGCAAAAATCGAAAAAAGGCCTGTTTATGCCCGCTTATGCGGCAAAAACCGTTAAAAAAGCCTGTGAAACGTTTACGTCAGATCCCGAACAAAATTACCTGATTGACACTTTTAATACGCGTATCGACGCCGTTTCCGGCATTTCAGAGCAAAAAAAAGAAATTTATAAAAAGCAAAACCAATCCCTGATACAAAACCTTTTCATTCCGGCCTACGAAGAACTGGCAAACACGCTGGAAGAATTAAAAGCCACCGGAACCAACAACGCAGGGCTTTGCTACTATCCGCAGGGAAAAGCTTATTATGAACACTTAGTCCGCACCAGTACCGGCTCCGGCAAAAGTGTAAAAGAACTGCAGGATATGACCGAAAAGAAGCGCAGGCTCGATATGGACTCCCTGCATACGCTCCTAACGGCAAACCCCGACTTGCTGCATGCCCCAGAACCCAAGCTGTCTTTCCAAAAACCGGAAGAAATGCTGAACCATCTTCTAAAAGCCATGCAGGAAGATTTTTATCCGGCTTCCAATGCCTCTTATGAAGTAAATTATATCCCGAAATCGCTGGAAGGCACCCTTGCTCCCGCGTTCTATCTGACCGCGCCGATTGACGATATCAGCCGCAATGTCATCTACCTGAATAAAAGCAGCAATTACTCCGGCATCCAGCTTTTTACAACGCTTGCGCACGAAGGTTTTCCCGGCCACCTGTACCAGACCACCGGATCCTACCAGGCCGGACTTACCCCTGTACGCGCCCTGTTCAACTACCCGGGTTATGTGGAGGGCTGGGCGACTTATGTCGAAATGCTTTCCTACCGGTATGCCGGGCTGCCGGAAGCTGCCGCGGATATGCTGATGTACAATCAGTCCGCCCTTTTAAGCCTTTACGCCTCCATTGACATGGGCATCCACTATGACGGCTGGAGCCTTTCCGATACCGCCGCATTTTTGAATGAGTATGGGATTACGGACGGCAAAACCATCCGGGGCATTTATGAACTGGTGGTAGAAGAACCTGCCCACTATCTGAAATATTATATCGGATACCTGGAATTTTTGGAACTGAAAACGTACGCAAAAAAACTGCTGGCCGAAGAATACTCGGATCGGGCATTCCACCAGGCCATTATACGCATAGGGCCCGCCCCGTTTCCCCTGCTGAAAAAATATCTGTGTGATTTTTACAGCCCGGAGTAGAATGCGCCGCCTTTGGGCGTTCTACTCCTCTTTTTTTAAAAGGCCGGCGTACACCTCGCGCTTGCCGATCCCCCGGTCTTTGGCAACCGCTTTCATAGCGGACTTTGAGTCAAAGCCTTTGGACTCATACAGCGCCATATGTTCTTCCAATGATACTGAAAGCCAGGACTTTTGCGCCTCTTCTTTGATTTCTTCACGGCTTTTCCCTTCGATAACAAGCACAAATTCTCCCCGCGCCTCTTCCTTTTCGTAACGAGCTGCCGCTTCTTCCAGCGTCATTTTGCGTTTTTCCTCAAACTTCTTTGTCAGTTCCCGGCAAACGGTAACGGAACGGTTTCCCAGCGTCTCATACAGTTCCTTTAATGTTTTGAAAAGGCGGTGCGGCGATTCGTAAACGACCAGCGTCCGGGTATCCTGTTTCATTTCTTCCAATACCAGGGCGCGTTCTTTTTTATCCTTCGGTAAAAAGGCCTCGAACGCAAACCGCCTTGTTTTCTGCCCGGAAACGGTCAGGGCCGTAATGCATGCCGCCGCTCCCGGCAGGGCAACCACATTCAGTCCCATTTCGTAACAGATGCGCGCCATCTCTTCCCCCGGATCCGAGATCCCGGGCGTCCCGGCGTCCGTTACAAGCGCAATATCCTGCCCCATCCGAAGCTTTTCGGCAAGCTGGTAGGCTTTTTCGATTTTATTGTGCTCATGGTAGCTTGTCAGCGGCGTCCGGATCCCGAAATAGTTTAACAGACGCAGGGAATTGCGCGTATCCTCCGCCGCAATCAAATCCACTTCTTTTAAAACCCGAAGCGCGCGCAGCGTAATATCCTCTAAATTCCCAATCGGCGTCGCACACAAATACAATGTCCCGGCCATAACCCCGCCCCTCCTCTCATCAATATCCATATATGTCATAAATCTCATCCGTATACACGCCCTGGCTGCGGTACACAATCAGCGGTTTTTCTACTTTGAGCCTGGAATTTCCTCCCCTTAGGCCCTCGATCAGCACCATATTCGGTTCCCGATCCAAAAACGGGTGCACAAGCCGCATGCGTTTCGGCTCTATCCCGGCGGATACCATTTTATACAGAATTTCAGCCAGCCGAAACGGCCTGTGCACCATATAAAAGCGCCCCTTCGGCTTTAACAGCTTTGCGCTTTCCAAAAGTACGTCGTCTAAGGTACAAAGCGTCTCATGCCTTGCAATGGCCATGGCCGGATTTGCGGATGAAATCCCGTGTTCCCCAATCATATACGGCGGATTTGTTGTAATTACATCAAAAGAAGATGCCCCAAACCGCTTGGAAGCATCTTTGATATCCCCGGTTACTATCGTAATCTTGTGCGCCAGCCCGTTTAATGCCACGCTCCTTGCCGCCATATCGGCGCTTTCCTCCTGTATCTCAAGCCCGGTAAAATGCTCTCCGTCGGTCTTAGCCTCCAGTAAAATCGGTATAATTCCCGTTCCGGTGCCAAGATCCAACGCCCTTTCGCCTTTTTTTGCCGAAGCAAAACCGGAGAGCAGCACAGCGTCCATGCCAAAGCAAAACCGCCCGGGATTCTGAATGATAACATAACCGTTTCGATGAAGTTCATCCAGACGTTCCTGCGGTTTTAATTTATTTAACGTCGTCAATTTTAGAATTTCCCCCGCTATCTTCTAATGCGGCCAGCTCCTTTAGTTCCGCCGCGGAGAGTTTTACGTCTTTTCGCCGTCTTGCGCGGAATTTCAGATCCTTAACTTTGTATTCCCTGGCCTCCTTTTCGTCGTCAATCTCCACAATAACCTTAACAAGCTGCCGAAGCACGTTTACGCTTTGTACGGCGGCCTTAAGCCCTTCCGGCGTCGTCACAGTATCTCCCACTCCCGGCAGGCGGCTGTTGAGGTATTCGTATGTCTCCTGCTCATTTTTCAGGCAGCACATCAGCCTTCCGCAAACGCCGGAAATCTTAGCCGGATTTAAGGAAAGATTCTGCTCCTTTGCCATTTTAATGGATACCGGGATAAACTCGGTCAGGTATGTGTGGCAGCACAATCCCCTGCCGCAGATTCCGACGCCGCCTAAAATTTTCGTTTCATCCCTTACGCCAATCTGGCGCAGTTCAATCCTGGTGCGGAATACCGCGGCCAAATCCTTTACCAGTTCCCTGAAATCAATCCGCCCGTCCGCCGTAAAATAAAAAAGCAGTTTGTTGTTGTCAAATGTATATTCTGCTTCTACCAGCTTCATATTCAGCTTGTGCTTGGCTATCTTGTCCAGGCAGATTTGAAACGCTTCTTTTTCTTTTTCCTGGTTGCGTTTTGCAATCCGTTCGTCCGCTTCCGACGCCACCCGTATCACGGGCTTTAACGGCTGGACTACCGTCTCGTCTTCCACAGTCCTTGGAGCTAATACCACGGTTCCCATCTCCACGCCGCGCGCGGTTTCCACAATCACGTGATCCCCGGATCCTATCTGATACTGCACCGGATCAAAATAATATATTTTACCGGTGTTGCGGAACCGGACCCCTACAATTTTTGTCATTTCAATTCTCCTTCATCGTATATAATAAAAGTTCCATCACAAGCTCAAAATTTACATTTGCCTGCAGGCGCTTCTTGGCTTTTTCAAGCGCCTTTATCACCTGCTCAATGCCGTTGTAGGAACTGTGGCTCGCCGCTTTTTTAATACTGTAAACTTCGTCGCGGAACACCAGGCGGTTCACGTCGGCCGTCGCCTTAAATAAAAGCACGTCCCGGTACCAGATAAGCATCAGATCCAGATAATCGTTTACTTCCAGCTTGTACTCCGAAATCTGCTTCACGGCCTGCGACATTTCATATAAATCAATCTCATTTACGCGTTTTAAAAGCTGCATAGCCGAATTTTTAATCTCGTTGAACTGCTCGGAGGACGCAAGGCGGACAGCCTTCCCTACATTGCCCTGTGCAAACGCGGCGCAGATATCCGCCTGATAACTTGGAACCTGCTTATTTTCCATCAAAAACCTGCGGATCTTTGCATCGGGTACCGCCTGTAAATCCAAACGGACGCACCGGGAAAGAATCGTCGGCAAAAACCCGTCCGCATTGTCTGTCAAAAGCAGAATCACCGCATAAGCCGGCGGCTCTTCTATCGTTTTAAGCAGTGCGTTCTGCGCCTGTACGTTCATTTTTTCGGCTTCGTCTATAATATATACTTTATACCTGCTGCCGTAGGGTTTTAGTACAATGTCGTCGTTTAACTGCCGGCGGATATCCTCCACGCTCAATGTATTCGGCTTTTCATGGGTGACATAAATGATATCCGGCTGGTTTTTCCCTTCGGCCTGCCGGCATGAACGGCATTCCCCGCAGGCAGTCGCTTCGCCCTTTTCGCACTGCAAAGCCGCTGCAAAGCTTTCCGCCAGCAGCATTTTTCCGGATTTGTCCGGCCCGTTTAAAATATACGCATGGGACACTTTATCCGCTGCCGCCGCATTCTGGAAATACGAAATAATTTTTTCGTGTCCGATTATGTTTGAATAATCTTTTGTCATGTTCCTTCTCCTTAGAGCATTAAAATCAGGTGAAAATATCCAGCAATAGCCCCCGGATCTCTCCAATCTTGTCTAATATGGTCAGATGATCCTTCTCGTCTTTGACCAGTTCGCCCGCCAATTCGTCCAGGTTGGCGTCTACCAGGCGGATAATCCCGTATACGCGGTGCCTGCCTCTGCGATCCAGGAAATTTTCCCTGGAAAACTTATGGGAACGGTTTACCACTTCATTTAAAAAGTCCTTTACAAGCCCCCTGTACTTTTTCATATCGCGGATATCCATATGCTGCGCAATCCGCTCTCCCTGGTTCGTAATCTCATCCAGAAGCGAGTTCAACCGCTCGGCAAGACCCGCTTCGTCAATTGCGCTCGTCAGCGTAAACTTAAAATCCCCTTCGGCTG
>CAJTLD010000029.1:7117-13843 GCA_910577065.1 uncultured Lachnospiraceae bacterium
TATCCACGGGAGCTGCCGGGGTCATTTCATTTACCCTCAAATCCATAAAATACGCATCCTTTCCCAAATCCAGTATATTATATTCACTGAAAATTGACAACTTCTATCTTTTCATTTCTTATATCGGCAATTCCACGCGGTTTTTGTCCGGATTTTATGTATTTGCGGATATTTTTTATAAACTGCGCGTCTATCGTTTCTCCCGGGACCAAAACCGGAACGCCCGGCGGGTACAAGTTCACCATGCTGCCCGCCGTACGCCCGACGGCCCGGTCAAAAGAAACCGTCTCGCGTGAAGCGTCCATTGCTTCATAAAATTCCATCCTCTTTTCCTTCGGCGCATACAGACGCGGTACAAGCCAGGCATCATCGCCTGCCGTTTGGCGCCGCGCCGTTTTGTCGATTGCAGACAGCGCGCGGCTCAAACGCAGAAACCCTTCTTCCCTGTCCATTATACTCGTCATTCCCAGTACATAAAACCCTGAAACCATTTCCATTTGCAAAAGGTACTCATTTTTTAACGTTTCATAGAGCATTTGTCCGCTTAAATCGGTATTTTTTGCAGAAATTACGAGTTTCGAAGCGTCTAAGGCAAACGCCTCTTGCGGCGCAAAGTCTTCCCGGCACATCAAATGGATTTTGGAAAACGTTTTTGCCTTTTCGTAAAATTCCTTCAGCCTCTTTTCATAGACGCAAAACAGTTCTTCTCCATGTAAAGCCAAAAGGCGGATACATTTTTCCATTCCCGCCATCAGCACATAAGACGGGGAACTGGTTTCAAAAATATCCAAAAACCGGGCTGCCTCCGCGGGCTTAATCAGCCCGGGATTTAAATGCAGCAGCGCCGTCTGGGTAAACGACGGCAGAACCTTATGCATGCTTTGCACCACCGCGTCCGCCCCCAGCTTTACAGCGCTTTGAGGAAATGCCGTATGAAACCCAAAATGCGCGCCGTGCGCTTCGTCCACAATCAGCGGAACTCCGTATTGATGCGCTATCCGGGCAATAGCCGCTACGTCGCTCACCACGCCCTCATACGTAGGAGACGTAATCAGCGCCGCATGTATCCCCGGTTTTCGCCTTAATTTTTCTTCCACTTCCTGCGGATCAACCGCCCCCTGGACGCCAAAAGCAGCCACTCGCGGGTATAAATACACCGTGGAAAGCCCTCTGATATAAGCGGCATGATACGCCGCTTTATGTGCATTCCTGGCCATTAAAAGCGTCCCGCCGCGCGGTACCGCCGCCGAGATCGCCGTCAAAAGCCCGCAGGTGCTTCCGTTTACCAGATAAAAAGAGCGCGCGGCGCCATACAGTTTTGCAGCCCGCTCCTGCGCCTCTTTTAATATCCCTTCCGGATGGTGCAAATCGTCAAACCCGTCGATTTCCGTAACATCAATCGTATATGGATTCGGCATATCAAGCGCAGCCCGCTTATGTCCCGGCATATGGAACGGATAAACGCCGCTTAGGGCATACGCCACTAATTTCCTGTCCAGCATAGTTCTCCTTTAAAACCACTTATGGCGTTTTCTGCGGAACATCTTGTTCTGCTTGATGGTCGTATACTTTGGCTTTTCTTTGCGCCCAAGATGCAGTTTTCGCTTAATTTTATAGAAATTATCCGCCAATTTCCAGATTAAAAAAATGAAAAGCGCCAGAATAAGAAGGCCTGCCGCCGCTGCCAGAACCATCTTCATATCCAGCCGGAAAATTTTGGGAGAACCAGGCGCGCTGTCGTCCGCAGGCTGTTCCGTACCGGAAGGCGAAACCGCTTTTTCACTCTCTTTTACCTGATCGTGAAAATCAAACGTATCAACCGTAACATCCGCGGCCGTAATATCCGCCCTTCCTACCACCCGCCCGGCATAGGAATATTCGATATTGCCCAGCACGTTTTCATCTTCATTATTATATACAATCTTAGAATCCGCGTCCTTAAGTTCCGCCGTAATCGGCAAGATCACCGCGCTTTCAGAATCCAGAGCCACAAACGGCCCGTAATTTCCCACAACCCCTTTGTTTTGGCGGCTGCTCTGCATATAGGATGTCTCGTTTTCGGAGACATTGACAACTTTAAAATTGTCAAAACAAAAATCCAAAAGCGCACGGGTGTCGTTGTAGTTGCCCTCCGCCGGAGAATCCAGTATGACGCAGATCAGCGTAACGCCGTCCTTTTCCGCATAAGTCACCAGAGTGTAATTGGCAACCGACGTATAGCCGGTTTTCCCTCCCATGCAGTAATCGTACAAATACTGCCTGGTACGCAGCGGATAGAGCATCTGATGATGGTTATGCAGCGGCGTTTCCTCATCGGTATGTTTGTTCGTAAACGGAATCGTATAGGATTTAGTGCCGCAGATAATACGGAACGCCTCGTTTTTGTAGGCTTCCCGCGCAATCAGGGCCATATCATAGGCGCTTACGTAATGCTGCTCGTCCGGCAGCCCGTTACAGTTGTTGAAATGGGTGTTCTGGCAGCCAAGCGCGGCGGCCCTGTCGTTCATCATCTGGATAAAGGCGTCTATATTCCCGCCCACATGTTCCGCCACCGCGTAGGCGCACTCGTTTGCAGACGCCAGCATAACCCCGTAAAGGCACTGCTCCATCGTCATCTGCTCGCCTACATCCCTCGCAATCCCGGAACCCTCCGTTTTATAAACGGAATCATGCGAAAACGTAACGACTTCATCCATCTTGCTGTTTTCGAGCGCTAAAAGCGTCGTCAGAATTTTCGTAATACTGGCCGGATAGTGCTGGTCATGGATATTTTTTTCATAAAGAATCGTGCCCGTCCCGGCTTCCATTACAATCCCGGCCGCAGACAAAATCTCCGGGCCGTCCGGCCAGTACTGATTCTCCTTCGCTTCCTGTGCATATGCAGGTTTACAGACGCTAAAAAGCGCAAACAACGTACATCCGAACGATACAATTACTCTTTTATATATTTTCAAAGGGCGTACCTCTCTTTTCTCTTTTATCGCTGCCCAGACAAACGGCATGCACTGATTATAGTATAGACTTACCGTCCCCGATAATCAATCAAAAACTTTTAATTCTTTTCATTTTCCCATAAATTTGTTATAGTATATTTATTCATATTATCACGAAATGAGGAAAATTCTATGCGTTTAAGAAATATCAAAGGCGCCGACGAAGCCGTTTTAAAAAGCCCATGCTGTATCCAGTCCCCCCAAAAGCACAAAGGGCTCTGGCAGGATTATTTTGGCGGCCGAAATCCCGTCCACATCGAAATCGGAATGGGCAAAGGGCAGTTTATCATGGCTTTAGCCAAACAGCGCCCGCAAATCAACTACCTTGGTATCGAACGCTATACCAGCGTACTTTTACGCGCCCTGCAGAAAACCGAACCGGATCCTCCCGCCAATCTGCGTTTTCTATGTATCGACGCCAGGACGCTTTCCGATATCTTTGCATGCGGGGAGGTAAAACGCATCTACCTGAACTTTTCCGACCCGTGGCCAAAAGACCGCCACGCTAAGCGGCGGCTGACATCCGCGCCTTTTCTTCAGATATACGATCAGATCCTGGATCCGTCCGGAACGCTTGAATTTAAAACGGACAACCGCGGCCTGTTTGACTTCTCCCTTGAAGAAATCCCGGCTGCCGGGTGGCGTATCGACGCCTTTACCCGGGATTTGCACCACGACCCTACGATGAACGAAGGCAATATTATGACCGAATACGAAGAGAAATTTTCCGCCGCCGGAAACCCGATTTTTAAATTGGTTGCTTCCCGCTGAAACAAAACAGCCCTCTTTTGCATAAGATAAACTAACATCTTATCAAAAGAGGGCTTTATGAAACATAAATCATGCTGCCATGGCCGCAGATGCAACCGCTGCTGCAAATTTTTTTATAAAAACTGTTTTTTGCCGAACAAATTAAAATGCATCCGGCGTTCGTTCCGGGAGGTCTGTTCTATTTTAAACCTCTGTTGAGCAGTTCCGACAATCCCGCCGTATCCTCTGCAATAAACTGCGCGCCGTTCTCCTCTAAAAATTCCCTGTCCCGAAATCCCCATAGTACGCTGATACAGGGAAGCCCCGCATGAAGCGCGGTTTTTATGTCCACGTCGGAATCCCCCACATAAACAGCCCGGCCAGCCGGCACAGAAAGCTCCTTTAGCGCCGCAAACACCGAATCCGGCGCGGGCTTTCTGGCAACCCCTTTCTGTTCCCCGATTGCAGTCATCTGAAATTCCCCAAAATAATACTTGTTCAGTTCTTTTACCGCAAAGTCCGCCTTGTTGGACACAATGGCAAGCTTTTTGCCATCCGCTTTTAACGCGCGCAAAAGATCCATAATCCCGGGATAAGGCTTTGTTTTATTACGGCAGTTTCTTTTATAATGCTTACGGAACGCTTCAAATATTCCGTCAAAATCGGGATGCGCCTCTCCCTGGCTCACACTGCGTATCATCAGGTT
Source organism: uncultured Lachnospiraceae bacterium (assembly GCA_910577065.1). GTDB lineage: Bacteria > Bacillota > Clostridia > Lachnospirales > Lachnospiraceae > Roseburia_B. Next base: position 11,567 of record CAJTLD010000029.1, read on the forward strand.
TTTAATACCGTTGCCTACATAAGCGCGCACCTGATCGACGGTCTTTTCCTCACAGCCGTATTCCCGCAGGGCTGCGTTTACGCTGTCCGTTAAATCTTCCAGCGTATCCAACAACGTCCCGTCCAAATCAAACACAACCGCTTCCAATCCTTCCATAGTAAATCCTCCCATCCGGAAAAAGAAAAACACCGACCCCACGGCTCTTGCGTCCGCAAAATCAGTGTTCAAATGCGCCACCAGGGGTTCGAACCCTGGACACCCTGATTAAGAGTCAGGTGCTCTGCCAGCTGAGCTAGTGGCGCATGTGTATTCCAACAACAGAGATTATTATATACCATCGTTTCCTAAAATGCAAGTATTTTTTTAATATTTTTTAAGAAAAACGTAAAAGATCGCCGCCTTCCATACAAAACCGCAGTTTTGCCATAAATATTCTTTCTTCCATCTGTAAATACAGTTCGCCGTTCATTTTATCCATCATCGAACGGACGCTTTTTAAGCCGATTTGCGTGCGTTCCATATGACTGTTCTCACCATCCGGATCCTTTATCCTGTTTTTCACCGAAATCACAAGAACCTCTTCTGCCAAAACCTCGATAGAAACCGCTTCTTTTTTGTCCGCATATTTTATGATATTCGAAAAAAGATTGTTCAATACGCGCTTTACCATCGTTTCTTCCGCAGCGGCCGCACAGCCGGCACAAAGATTTTCTTCCTCCGGAAAACAAAGTTCCACCTTAAACCCGGCCAGACGCAAAAAATCGGCGTGTTCCCGTAAGCCGTCCAGGAAAAACGAAACCGGAAGCATGGCTATATCCGGTTCTCCGGCCAAATCAGCCGCTTCGTCAAACACCAGGGCATATTCAAACATCCGATCCGTCATTTCCTTCAGATCGTCCGCCTTTTTCAGGCAGCGCCCGATATATTCGGCTTCAAGCTGCGGGTTCCGGTTCAAATTTAATATTTCCAGATACCCCTTTAATATTGTAAGCGGCGTACGCAGATCATGGGAAAGCGCCGTAATCAGTTCCCGGTTTGATTTATGGGCCTCCTGCTCCTGCAAAAAATTTTCATGCAGCGTCAAACGCAGCTTGTCAAGTTCCAATGCCAGAACACCGATTTCATCGCCGCCGGCTTTTGGAACGGCAGTCGTCAAATCGCCGGAAGACATCTGCAAAACCGCCTGTTCCAGCCGGACAATATGATTTAATTTCTTTCCCACAAAAAACAAAACAACCGCCAAAAACAGAAAAACGCAGAAAAACAGGCAAAATACGGCATATGGAACCAGAAAAAAGGAACTGTGGTAAAAATAGATCATAACCATAGCATAGCCGTTTTTAAACTTTACCGCCCTTTCATGAACCTGATTGACGTCTTCATCAATCCATCGGTACGCCATTTGATAAAACGTATTAAACGGTTCGCTCCAAAGCATCATCTCCGGGAAACAGCTTGCCCGGTACAGCCCGTCTTCCAAACCGTATATTGCAATACTGGTATATTCGTCCGCCAGGGAAAAGAACGGCTCTATGGCTTTCACAGCTTCTTTGTCATCTTCCGAATCCGGAATTTCGTAATTTAAAGCCTCTTCTTCCAACTTTCTCCAGAAATCTTCGTCCACTACCGGAAGTATCCGTATATTGGATGGCAAATTTTCGCTCAGAAAATAATAAACCGCCCATTTTTCATGCCAGAGATACCGAAATAGCGTAAGGCAGGCCATTCCTGCCACTAAAATCAGAAGAAACAGCTTGGTGCGTATTTTGATGCGGAACGCACGTTCCCGAAACGACTGCAATTTAATCAAGATGATACCCCTTCCCCCAAACGGTTTTAATAAAAACAGGATTTTTGGGATCGCGTTCTATTTTTTGGCGTAAATTACGGATATGAACCATAACGGTATTGTTCGCGCCATAGTACCATGCGTCGTTCCACACAGACTCATACAGCCGCTGCGCAGAAAAAATCTGGCGGCGGTTTGACGCAAGCAGGCGCAGCATTTCATATTCGGTACTTGTCAGTTCTATTTTTTTCCCTTCTAAAAAAACTTCCTCACGCTGCAGATCCACCAAAAGCCCGCGAACGCTAATCTGTTTTGGGGGAACTACAGCCTGTTGTTCTTTGCCCCGATAGACGTGATACCGCCGGATCAAAGCTTTTGCGCGGCCAATCAGTTCCGGATATGAAAACGGCTTTTCCAGATAATCGTCCCCGCCGCTGGAAAAACCGAGGATTTTGTCGCTGTCCGTCGTGCGGGCGCTTAAAAAAAGA
>CAJTLD010000029.1:13853-23830 GCA_910577065.1 uncultured Lachnospiraceae bacterium
TGGGCACGTTACTTTGTTCCCGAATACCCTGGCATGTTTCATATCCGTTCATCCCCGGCATCATAATATCCAGAATAATCAGATCAAATTCCTGCTTTTTTATTTTTGTAAGAGCGTCCGTCCCGTCTTTCGCTTCCGTAACCGAATATCCTTCTCCGGACAAAAGCACCTTTATAATCTCACGGATTTCGGGATTGTCGTCTGCCACTAAAATATGCGGTATATCCTGCATCATTTCGGCTGTCCCCTTTCGTTATTATACATTACATCTCTGATTTTATTATACAATACTTCATAAAAAATAGGAATTTCTTTAGAAACCTTAAGAAATACTTTATGGGATTTTTAGGGCTCCAAAGATAATATAGAAGATATAAAAAAGGAGGCGTTTACATAATGAAACCCAAAACAAGACCTTATATTTTCCTGACAGCTTTGACTTTGTTTGCGGTTTGGTTTTTTTCAGGCCGTTTTGGCCTCTTTGCATCAAACGGGGACTGGCTTTCCCAGCACAGCGTAATTCCGGAACAGTTCAGACAGCAGTTTTATGCAACCGGGCAGCTGTTTCCCGAATTTGCGGCCGGGCTTGGAGCTGGACAAAATATTTATAACTTTTCCTACTATGGGCTCTTTAGCCCCATTCTGCTGCCGTCCTATCTGCTTCCATTTTTAAAAATGAGCGACTATCTGATAGCCGTTTGCCTGGTATGCCTTACGACGTCCGTTTTATTATTTTATTACTGGCTGGGGACGCATGGATTTTCCATACAGGTTAAACTGCCTGTTACAATCCTGTTTCTTCTGGCAGCGCCGATGGTTTATCAATTTCACCGACAGATTATGTTTGTAAATTATATGCCTTTTTTATGTATATCCCTGATTGGCGCAGACCGTTACCGCAAAAAAGGAAAACCCGGCCTTTATATTGCAGGCGTATTTCTTATGATTATGACCAGCTTTTATTTTTCGATCGCGGGCCTTTTCGCTTTGTGCCTCTACATCATTGGACAGTGCGAAAAAACAAACCAAAGAAACCGTATATTCCGATTTATCCTGCCGACAGCGGCAGCCCTGTGCATGGCCGGGTTCTTACTGATTCCAACTGCATACGCCCTATTTACAAGAAGCGCCCATCCCTCGGAAATTTCGTTTGCATCATTGTTTTTACCGGACTTTTCCTATGAGCGCTTTGCATACAGCGGGTATGGTATCGGCCTTACGGCAGGGATCCTTGCGGCGTTGTTCCTCTGCATTGCCTGTAAAAGCCTGGGCGAACGCTTTTTATCCGCCGCATGCCTTGTTGTCATAACAATCCCGTTTTTTTCATGGGCATTAAACGGAGGGCTTTACGCAAGGGGAAAGTCCTTAATCCCTTTCCTTCCGGTCTTTTGTTATCTGGCGGCCTCCTGCCTTACAGGAATCAACACAAGAAAAATTTCCGGCCGCATGTGCCTGGCCGGATATCTTGCCGCCGCTGCCTTTTGCGCAGGTTCTTTTACCGCCTGCGCCCAAAAAACGTTGGCCAAACCATATACGCTGATGTTCGCCGAACTTCTTTTGCTCCCGGTTTGCTTTATGCTCTTTAGGAGAACAAAACGCCTTTCCCTGATCATCGCCCCGTCGGTATGCTGCCTGGTATGCTGCGGCGTTTATCTGAATGAAACGGACATCCTGGACACGGATTTTTATGAAAACGTAACCGCTCCTTCATGGCAAGAAGTTATTTCCGATGTACTGCAAAAAGAATCCGGACTGTTCCGGTTAGAGCAAAGCGGCAGCCATGAGGAAAAAAAAGCAAACATCAACCGCACATGGGACTCTAAGCAATGGTCCATTTCTTCGTATTCCTCCGCTTATCAGGAATCTTATAAGAACTTTCGTGAAAAAACATTTCAGACAGAACAGCCGTTACGAAACTGCCTGATGCAGTCCGTTTCCGATAACCCATTATTCCAGAAATTTATGGGCATAAAATACATAGTTGCCAAAAACTCTGGCAGCAATAGAAGCAAACCGTTTTCCGTTTCCACGCAAAATTATGCTGCGCCTGTCATTTATGCGACAGATCAGGTTATTACAGAACACGTATACCGCAAAATGCAATTTCCTTACAACCAGACTACTCTGATGCGGTACGCAGTAGCAGAAGAAGGAAAAGGGCTCAGCAAACAGCAGATTACCGCATCCGTTCCAAATATACGGCAAACGGATATTGTTCTTTTAGAAAGCGGTTCTGCAAAAAAAACGGACGGCGGCTACCAAATCAAAACCGATCAGAAAACAAAAACAACGCTCTTCGTATCGGGAGAAGACGCTGACTTTACGCGGGAACAAATTTTTTTCTTACAGTTTGATGTGAAAAATCACCAAAAAAACCGGGATGTAATTATAGAACTTGCGGGCGTCCGCAACAATTTAAGCGCCCAAGACCACGTATATTATAATGGAAATACAACGTTTACCTATGCCATAAAACTAAAAAAAGGACAGCGGAAGATAGACTTCCTGCTTGGAACCGGCAGTTATTCCATTCTGAATATCAAAAGTTATTTAGAAGACGCGGCTATACTGGCCGAAGATTCTTTGTACCAGTCTGCGTTTGTGCCAGACTGGTCCCTTACAAGAGGAAATCGGATTTGCGGAACTATAAATGTGCAGCACAAAGGATACTTAATAACTTCCATTCCGTTTGACCGCGGATTTGAAATTCGCATAAACGGCAGGCGCATAAATACCGAACCGGTAAATACGGCATTTCTTGGCGCGCAAATTCCCAAAGGGGAACATCGGATTGAAATTGTATACCATGCGCCAGGTATATTTATGGGAAGATTCTTTTCCGGAATCGGATTTTTACTCTGGATACTTGCAGAAATTGCAGAGAATAGAGAAAAGATTGGTCTTACTGTCAGTATACCGGTTCTGTACTCCCGGAAAAGCCGGATATAAGTATTCCGGGAGTACATTCCCTTATATGTAATGTTCTTTTTTCAATTTATACGGCTTCCAGCAGAGCCTCTATTTCCTCCGGCGTCATAATGTGTCCTGGATCGGATGGATCCGGCGCCGGGGTTTTTATTTCCTGTACGGCTTCCAAAACAGATGCCGACTCTGCCGGTTCTCCGAGCAAAGCCGCCACTTCTTCCGGCGTCATTACCTTTTCCGAACCTATCGGCCCGTTAAAACGCTCCGTATCTTCATATACCGTATGCGCACCGAATAGTTCATGAGAGTCAGCCTCTAATGCATTCTGTAAAGCAGCCGGTTCCTCCGGCATCTGAACCGGATTGAGTCCCGCCAGTTCTTTGGTTATAGTCATTTCTTCGGGCATTTCCACCGGATTCAGTCCTGCAGTCCCTCCGCCTATTGTCATCTTCTCCGGCGTCTCTACCGACCCCAAGTCTGATAGCCCTTCTGTTATTGTCATATCTTGCGGCATTTCTACCGGACCGAAGCCTGATGCTCCTTCGCCTATCATCAGCTCTTCCGGCATTTCTATTGGACTCCGTCCTGCCAGACCTCCGGTCATCGTCGTTTCTTTGGGCATTTCCACCGGATTCAAACCTACTAGCCCTTCTCCTATCACCATCTTTTCCGGCATTTCTACCGGATTCAGTCCTGCTAAACCTTCGGTCATCGTCATTTCTTCCGGCATTTCTACTGGATTCAGCCCCGCAGAGCCTTCGCTTATCACCTTTTCTTCCGGCGTTTCTACTAGATTTTGTCCTGCCAGACCCTCGTTCATTGTCATTTCTTCCGGCATTTCTACTGGATTCAGCCCCGCAGAACCTTCGCTTATCACCTTTTCTTCCGGCATTTCTATTAGATTTAGTCCTGCCAGACCTTCGGCCATCGTCATTTCTTCCGGCATTTCCACTGGATTCAAACCAGTCGGCCCTTCGCTTATCACCTTTTCTTCCGGCATTTCTATTGGACTCCGTCCTGCCAGACCTCCGGTCATCGTCATTTCTTCCGGCATTTCCACTGGATTCAGTCCTGCCAAACCTTCGGTCATCGTCATTTCCTCCGGCATTTCTACCGAATTCAGTCCTGCAGAACCTTCACTTATCACCAGCTCTTCCGGCATTTCCGCTGAATTTAAACCTGCCAGCTCTTCGCCTATCGTCTTTCCCTCGGGCATCCCTTCTGGACTTAGGCCTGATAACCCTTCCGTTATCGCCATTTCTTCCGGCATTTCCACTGGACTCAAACCAGTCGGCCCTTCGCCGCTTACCGTCGCTTCTTGATGCATTTCTACTGGATCTAGGCCTGCGTTCTCTTCGCCTACCTTCATTTCCCCCGGCGCATCTAACGGATCTGAACCAATTAATTTTTCACTTTCTGCCCCCTCTTGCAACGCTTGGGTCAGATTTTCTCCCAATAATTCTTCCATAATAGGTTCTTCAGGCGCCGGCATTTCTACCGGATTCAGACTCACAGCGCTTTCTGTTTCCGCCATTTCTTCTGGTATTTCCTCTGGACTTCGGTCTGCCGGTTTGGCTGCAAACTCCATTGGATTGATACCCGTCGCTTCCGGCTCGCCTGCCGTACCTTCACCTGCAACAGAATCGGAAGTTTCAATCTGAATCGTTTCCATAACCATGCTTGCTTCATTCAGAATCGAATCCAGTTCTTCCGGCGACAATGATTGCTCTTCCTTCACTGCGGAAGAAATCTCATTCATTTTCGCTTCCATATTCTCCTCTAACTTGGAAGTTTCATTTTTCATGGAAGTTTCCATTTTTTCCAAGGCCGCCATTATTTCCTGTTTATAGTCTGTCCCTGATTCTTTGGAAATGCCCTGTTCCACCGCAGTCTCCATTTTTTCCAACGCCGCCATTATCTCCTGGCGAAACTCCGATACATTGTCTTTTCCTGCACCCTGCTCCATCATAAGTTCAATGTTTGACAATGTATCCATCATTTCCTTTGCACGCCTTGCAGACGGCTCCTTTTCAGCCTCTATCCGCTGCAGCAGTTCCATTATTTGCTGCTGCCCCTGCGTCAAAACATCTTCCTGCAGCTTATCCATACGGCTGCTGATATCTGCAATCCTGCTTTCAAAAACAGACAACTGCTCTATTAACTTTTCATTGGATGCGACTACGGCTTCCGAATTTTCTTTATTTTTTTGAATCGTAACCCTGCCAATTGCTTTCTGGGTCTGAACCACTTCTTCCGACGGAAATGCGAGATCGTCTCCCAAATCATCCAGAATTTCCTCCATCTTCAGAAATCCCTGCTTTGCAGTAACATAAGACACTTTCTGCGCCTTATACAAGTTTTCAAATTCTTTTTCCAAAGCGCTTTCTTTTTCATTCTGCATCTGAAAAGCCAGATCCGTTACCCAATATACACAGCACAATATTGCCAGCCCTACAACTCCAAGTAAAAGGTAACTGTTAAAGTAATTCATCATCAGGTAAAGTTCGACAATACACAGTACCGTCAAAGCCAAAATACCAACTGTCATTTTTAGTTTTGAATTGCCGGAAGCTTTCTCCTGTAACTCTTTCTCTTTTTTCATAAATACCATCCTCGTCTATTTCTTCTGTTTACCGCCGTTTTCACTGCAAGACATCCTTAAATTTTAATTATCGGAATAATAATGATATGTATCATAAAATTCTTTCGGCACTTCTAATCCGTTATTTTCCCTGCGCTTAATCCGCAGTTCCCACTCCCTTACCTTTTCATGGAACATTCTCTGCTGCGGTGCAATTGCTTCTGCGAACGCCGCATTTGCTTTAAGAGAATCCCTGATTTCTTTACAAAACGGACAGTACGTGGCCAATATCAGCCTGGATACTTTATTCAACTTCATCGCAGAATTAGCCTCGGAATAAATCCACATTTCATAATCGCTTAAGAAAATCTCCCTGCTGTTATTCCTTGCCCGGAGAATCTGCGTCTTGATTTTTTCCCTTCGGTCTTCTGATAAGTTATGGTTTTTACGATAATACTGTATGTAATCCATGTATTCGGATGTCAGGGATTTGTACTGAATATTATTCCAGGAAGCGCCCATTTCGCACCTGCAATATTCCCAGTGAAATCTTCCAAACGCTTTCGTCACTAACTTATGGATTTCATTTTCGGAAATAACCGGAAATAAAAACCTGCCTGGCGTATCCCGCCGTTTTCCTGTAATCTCCTGCCACATAGAGGACGCCGTCCCGTAAACAGGCGCTATTATAACATCCGGATACACATGCTTTATTACATGTTCCCTGTCAATTTGAAGCGCAGGATTTGTATACAACACTTCTCTCTGGAAAATTGTAAAATCCTTTTCTTCTAACTCTACAATGGAATCGCAAAGCAGTTTTTTAGTGACAAAAATCCTGTCTAAATGGCCGTATATCTCATCCTGATAAAGCACCGGGACATAAGTGGAAAGCTTTCCGTTTACAATTTTATTATTGCTGACAAACATATTTTCTATTTCAAAAATAACTTTCCTTCGGTTGTCCGCCAAATACTCTTTTTCCTGCTTCTCCGTTATCTTTCCGCTGCGCTGTTCTTTACGAAGCATATCCCTGTAATCCTGTTCGAACGAATCTCTTGACGGTTCCTTCTTCCCCCGGTAAATTGCCTCTAACCATTCTGGCATGCTGTATACGCGGCATGCCAATTTAGGCGTTTTCTCTTCTAACCTGTCGCACAGGAAAAATATCTGTTCTTCCTCCAGCAAACGTTCGTCCATATAGCCATAATTCAACAAAAGCTTCACCGGCAAAGGCACTTTCTTATTTTCGAACCACTTAAAAAGACAATTTTGATAGATTTTATAGTAAAACCCCGTAATTCCCTTTTTGATTTTTCTCATATCATCCTGAACGGACAATCGGTCCTTTGCGCCCGCAAACGCATTCATAACCGAAATGATTTCTTTTTGCTCCGATTTTTCAATGTTGGCAAACTTTAATATCTGCAGAAGCGAGTTTTTCAGAAGAGACATAATTTCTTCATGCGGAATAGCGAAAGCTTCCGGATCCCCGTCTTCTTCCATATCGTCCTGTAAGGATGAATTATAAAATGAAAGTTCTTCCATATAAGCAGAAATCTCTTCACAGGAATTTAGTACTTCCCGTACCATCCCCGCAATTTCACCAGCCTGGTAAAACGCCATAAAAGAACTGCCATAATAAAATTCTTTATGAAGCTTTTGCGCAACTTTTGCACATTCCTGATAAAACTGAATTCTTTTGGAATCACATATGAGAGGAAATGCCGTCTTGGGCTCTTCTTTTAAAAGCCGGCTTATATCGCTATTGTCCATTCCTTCCGCCGACGCAGGTTCATGAAGTTCTTTCAAATTTCCATACATTTCCTGGGCATTCTCCAACAAAGCTTCTCTCTGTTTTAAAAAATCGGAAAGTTCCTGCTCCATAGAATGCACTACAATTCCACGGTAATCAAAATTACTGTTCAAAAAACTTTCCAACAGTCCCGTATCAATTGCACGAAATGCGTAAAATATGGTTTCCTCTTCCGCAGTATAATCATGTAAATATTCGTTGTAAAACAAATCCGCAACACCAATCATTGCGCCTTTTCCTGCAACCCTCTGTACGCCGTTACTTTGGATTCGGATACTTCCTTTCGCAATCATTCCAAAAAAACGAACCTGTTCTCCTTTTTTAAAGAGTACCGTGCCTTCTTCAAACCGGTTTAATTCATTTCCCTTCAGAACTGTACCCATAATCGTCTCCTCATTCTATGCTCGATCAATACCTGAAATGATATCTACTCCCATTTCAGTTTGCGTCGTATCTATTATACTATTTTTTTTATATTTCGTAAACACAAATGGAATAAAAAAAGCACCCTCTTACCGGGTGTTTTTAATAATGAGACATCGGGGGCTCGAACCCCGGACAACTTGATTAAAAGTCAAGTGCTCTACCACCTGAGCTAATGTCCCATACTCGAATTTCTCGAGAATGCCCAGTTCCGGAATCGAACCAGAGACACGAGGATTTTCAGTCCTCTGCTCTACCAACTGAGCTAACTGGGCATATCTTTATTGGCAAATACATGATACACGAAAATTTGAAAAATGTCAAGAAAAAATTTTGAAACTGAAACATTATGTTTCAGTGGAAGTTATTGTTCAATCCTGGGCTGTGCACTGCGCTGGACGGCCACAGGCCAATGCAGTAATGGGGCCAGAATCCGGCTTCTTGCCGTAAGGCAACTTTCAATAGGCCGGATTCATTACTGTGAATACCATGGGTGTGAACAGTAACCAGTGGAATTATGGAGGAGATAGGGCGTATGAATATGAATGACTATAAGGCATATGTTTCTGCCGAAACTATGATGGGACCAAACAGCGTAAGGATATTAGCGGAGTTATTGGACAAATATCCTTTGCAGTTTGCTCCCGGCGATAGGATACTTGATTTGGGATGTGGGACAGGGCTGACAAGCTTTATCATTGCCAAAGAGACAGGAGCAAAAGTTTTTGCAAATGATTTATGGATTAGCGCAGAAGAAAATCGGAAACGCTTTGCGGAATGGGGGATTGGAGGGCAGGTAACGCCCATTTGTGAAGATGCGAACAACCTTCATTTTGAAAAAAAGCAGTTTCATGCTCTGATTAGCGTTGATTCTTATCATTATTTTGCAGGAAGCAAGGGATTTTTTCAGCAAAAGATTTTGCCATTTATGAAAGATAATGGAGTGGTTTTGATTGGAATCCCCGGCCTGAAAAATGAATATACGGGCCGTGCAAAAGAACTTCTTTCTAATTGGCTTGGGGATGACGCTTATATGTTTAAAAGTCCAAAATTCTGGAAAGGGCTTATCGGCGGCGGCGATAGAATCGAGTTGGTGAAAACATGGGAAATGGATTGTTTCAGCAAGGCATGGGACGATTGGCTTAAAACGAATAATAAATTTGCGCTCGGCGACAGGCAATACTTTGAAACAATTATTAAACCGTATACTTGTTTTGTGGGTATTTATATTAAGATTAAAAAGGCATTATGATGAATTGCCAATACTTTTCGAATATACTTAAAACTGCAGCGGACACTGTTTGTAAAGAACCGTCAGCCAGAGGGCAAACACGCTTTAGGCAGGGATAGTAAAAGATAATTTATTACCGGCAAAAAAATTTAGACGATAAAAATTTGTATATTGAAAGGCAATAGATTTAATGCTATACTTCGAAGTGGGAAAGAGAAATAAGAGCTATTGAATCAGATATTACATTAGATGGATGGTATAAGAAATAGATGGATACATATTAAAAGATTTGCAGGCTTAACAGTTTTAGTGTTGCGCGGGCATATGCAGTTACAACTAATTTCAAGTTTATATATGCATGTTGCACGGGAAGCATGATATGATGAAGTAAAACAGTATGGGAATGCAATAAATACAGGAAAAATAAAAATGGCATATAATTGACGCAGTAACAGGAAGACTGGATGGAACGGATACCTGTAAACAGTTTAAAAAAGGAGAACAGAATATATGGAAGCATACAAAACAGAATTTATTGAATGAGGCTGTAAAAAATCTTGTGTCTATGGAAAGTAAGATTTCCTGATAAGAATTTGATATGTAAAAGTTTGTCGAGAGTGTCAGATTATTTGTGTAAGTTCTCTGGACTGCCATTCTTTTACTTGCGGCAGGATCTTATCCGTGATCTTGCTGACCATTTCGGCGGACACTTCAATCCCATACAGGTCATTTAACTGGTCATGGATATCACGGGTACTCATTCCACGTGCATATAGTGAGATCACTTTTTCTTCGATTCCAGAAATATCCCTTTGGTACTTAGGAATTAACTTTGGCTCAAATTCACCGTTGCTGTCTCTTGGCACATCAATCTGGAACTCACCATATTGGCTTTTAAGCGTTTTAGTCGAATGGCCGTTTCTTTTATTATCTGTCAGTAGAGCACCCTTTTGATTTTTCTCATAACCAAGAGCAGCATCCAGTTCTGTTTCCATAAGCTC
>CAJTLD010000030.1:0-9192 GCA_910577065.1 uncultured Lachnospiraceae bacterium
GTAGCTTTCCACGTAAAAAGGCTTTCGGAGAAATCCCCGAAAGCCTTGATTTTACTGAATAAATTATAATTACTCGATGATAGTCGCAACCCTGCCGGAACCAACAGTACGTCCACCCTCACGGATAGCAAACGTAAGACCCTGCTCCATAGCTACCGGATGAATCAATTCGATTGTCATCTCTACGTTATCGCCAGGCATGCACATCTCTGTTCCGCCCGGTAACTGGCAAACGCCCGTTACGTCGGTGGTACGGAAATAGAACTGCGGACGGTAGTTGTTGAAGAACGGTGTATGACGTCCACCTTCGTCTTTGGTCAGAACGTATACCTGAGCAGTAAATTTGCTGTGGCAGGTAACGGAACCCGGTTTTGCAAGAACCTGTCCACGTACGATCTGATCGCGGTTGATACCACGAAGCAACGCACCGATGTTATCACCAGCCTGAGCTTCGTCTAACATCTTACGGAACATTTCGATACCGGTTACAACGGTCGTCTGTACATCTTCTTTTACGCCTAAGATCTCAAGCGGCTCATTCAGATGAAGCGTTCCTCTTTCTACCCTACCGGTAGCAACCGTACCACGGCCTGTAATCGTGAATACGTCTTCGACTGGCATCAGGAACGGTTTGTCTGTTGCACGTTCCGGATCCGGAATATAGTCGTCAACTGTTGCCATCAGTTCCATAACTTTGTCTGCCCATTCGCCGTTCGGATCTTCAAGAGCCTTTAATGCGGAACCCTGGATAATCGGGCAGTCATTGAAACCGTACTCTTCTAACTGCTCTGTAATTTCCATTTCTACTAACTCAAGCAGCTCCGGATCGTCTACCATATCGCATTTGTTCATGAATACTACGATATAAGGTACGCCTACCTGACGGGAAAGCAAGATATGCTCTTTTGTCTGAGCCATAACGCCGTCTGTAGCAGCTACTACGAGGATAGCGCCGTCCATCTGCGCAGCGCCGGTGATCATGTTCTTTACATAATCGGCATGGCCCGGGCAGTCAACGTGTGCATAATGCCTTTTATCTGTTTCGTACTCAACGTGAGCGGTTGAAATCGTGATACCACGCTCCCTCTCTTCCGGAGCCTTGTCGATATTCTCAAAATCTGTAGCTGTGTTACCGGCAACTCTTTCGGAAAGTACTTTTGTGATAGCAGCCGTTAATGTTGTCTTACCATGATCTACGTGACCAATGGTTCCAATGTTACAATGTGGTTTGTTTCTTTCAAATTTAGCCTTTGCCATTTTAAAACATCCTCCTTCATATTCTGCCCTCTGTCCGGGCAATTGTTTTGTTCCGGATAATCCGTGGCTTTACGCTCGGTTATCTCTGATTATATAAGACATGAACAGGTTTTTCAAGCTATTTTCCCTATTTTTCTTTGGAATTGAGCACCTTTTCCTGAACATTTTTCGGTACCGGCTCATATTTTTCGAAAAACATGGAGTAGTTTCCGCGTCCCTGTGTTCTTGAACGCAGATCTGTAGAATAACCGAACATCTCTGCAAGCGGTACAAACGCGCGTACAATCTTACCGCCGCCAAGATCGTCCATTCCTTCAATACGACCGCGCCTGGAATTGATATCACCGATGACATCGCCCATATATTCTTCCGGCATGGTCACTTCTACTTTCATAATCGGCTCAAGCAGCGTTGCAGACGCCTTCTTCATCGCTTCCTTAAACGCCATGGATCCTGCAATATGGAATGCCATTTCGGAGGAATCGACCTCATGGTAAGAACCGTCGTATACAACCGCATGGATGCCGACTACCGGGTAGCCGCCCAAAATACCGGCTTTCATTGCTTCTTCGATACCTTCGCCGACTGCCGGGATATATTCCTTCGGAATCGTACCGCCGACTACTTCGGACTCGTATTTGTATAATTCTTCCCCGTTAGCGTCCATCGGCTCAAAACGGACTTTACAATGCCCGTACTGTCCGCGTCCGCCGGACTGTTTCGCATATTTGTATTCCTGATCCACAGCCTTGGTAAATGTCTCTTTGTAAGCAACCTGAGGCGCGCCTACATTTGCCTCTACCTTGTATTCGCGGAGCAGGCGGTCTACGATAATCTCTAAGTGCAGCTCGCCCATGCCGGCAATAATGGTCTGTCCTGTCTCCTGATCCGTATGAGCGCGGAAGGTCGGGTCTTCTTCGGCAAGCTTTGCCAAAGCTTCTCCCATTTTGCCCTGCCCGGCTTTGGTCTTCGGCTCAATTGCAAGTTCGATAACCGGCTCCGGAAATTCCATGGATTCCAGGATAACCGGATGCTGATCGTCGCAGATGGTATCGCCGGTTGCCGTAAACTTAAAACCTACCGCAGCCGCAATATCACCGGAATATACTACGTCTAACTCCTGCCGCTTGTTTGCATGCATCTGCAGGATACGCCCAACACGCTCTTTTTTGCCTTTGGTCGCATTCAATACATAGGAGCCGGATTTCATAGTACCGGAGTATACGCGGAAGAATGCCAGCTTCCCGACAAACGGGTCTGCCATAATCTTAAATGCCAGCGCGGAAAACGGTTCGTCGTCGGACGAATGCCGTTCTACTTCATTGCCGTCCAAATCCGTACCTTGGATAGATGCGATATCAGTCGGAGCCGGCATATATTCCAAAACGGCATCCAGAAGCTTCTGAACGCCCCTGTTGCGGTATGCGGAACCGCAGCAAACCGGGACTGCCGTACATTCGCACGTCCCTGTACGCAGAGCCTTTTTCATTTCCTCTACCGAAGGCTCTTCCCCTTCCAGGTACATAAGCGTCAAATCGTCATTGAGTTCACAGATTTTTTCAACTAACTCTGTACGGTATAATTCGGCGTCGTCTTTCATATCATCCGGGATATCGGTGATAGAAACGTCTTCGCCCTTATCGTCATTGTAAATATAGGCTTTCATTTCAAACAGGTCGATGATTCCTTTAAATTCATCTTCCTTGCCAATCGGAAGCTGAAGAATAATTGCATTCTTCCCTAACCGATTGCGGATCTGCTCTACAGCCCCGTAAAAATCAGCCCCCAGAATGTCCATCTTGTTGATAAATGCCATTCGCGGTACATTGTACGTATCAGCCTGACGCCATACGTTTTCTGACTGAGGCTCTACTCCGCCCTTTGCACAGAATACGCCGACAGCGCCGTCCAGCACGCGAAGTGAACGCTCAACTTCAACCGTGAAGTCAACATGCCCGGGCGTATCAATAATATTGATACGATGCTCTAACGCGCCCTTTTTGGGCTTGCAGTTTTCCTGCATCGTCCAGTGGCATGTGGTGGCAGCCGAAGTAATGGTAATACCTCTTTCCTGCTCCTGCTCCATCCAATCCATTGTGGCAGTTCCTTCATGAGTATCGCCAATTTTATAATTTACACCGGTATAATACAGAATACGCTCTGTAAGCGTAGTCTTACCCGCGTCAATGTGGGCCATAATACCGATGTTTCTGGTTCTCTCCAGTGGATATTCTCTTCCAGCCAAAGGATTTCCCTCCTTAATTTCTGTCAAATAAGCAGCTATGCCACAGACCTGCTAGAATCTGTAGTGAGCAAATGCTTTGTTTGCTTCTGCCATTTTGTGCATATCTTCTTTTTTCTTAACGGATGCGCCCGTATTGTTTGCCGCATCCATAATTTCGTTTGCAAGACGATCCTTCATGGTCTTCTCGCCCCTTTTACGGGAATATGCGGTCAGCCAGCGGAGCGCTAACGCCTGACGCCTGTCCGGCCTTACCTCGATCGGCACCTGATAGGTCGCGCCGCCGATACGCCTTGCTTTTACTTCCAGTACAGGCATAACGTTATTCATACATGATTCAAAAACCTCAAGGGCCGGTTTGCCTGTTTTCTCTTCTACTTTAGCGAAAGCCCCGTATACAATTTTCTGTGCAACGCCTTTCTTACCGTCCAACATAATGTTGTTGATAAGTTTGGTGACCACTTTGTTGTTGTATAACGGATCTGCCAAAACGTCTCTTTTTTGAGTATGTCCTTTTCGTGGCACGGTACTTCCCTCCTTAATCATTTTTCTGATAAAATTTCACTGTTTCTGCTGATTAATTCAACGGTACTCACATGTGTCCTCTAATGTGTTTCGTGCGGAAATCTATCGCCCTTTGCAAAGCATGCCGTGCCAGTGGGCACGGGTAAGGGCAGCCCTTCAAATGTGAAGCATAATCCCAACACTAACCTTTAGATCTGTTTGTGATACTATTGCTGCCAGTTCTTATTTCTTAGCGTCTTTTGGCCGCTTTGCGCCGTATTTGGAACGGGCCTGTTTCCTGTTCGCAACACCGGCCGTATCAAGCGTACCTCTGATCACATGGTATCTTGTACCTGGCAAGTCTTTTACCCTGCCGCCCCGGATAAGGACAACGCTATGCTCCTGCAGGTTGTGGCCTTCACCCGGAATATAGCTGGTAACCTCGATTCCGTTTGAAAGACGTACCCTGGCAATTTTCCTCAAAGCTGAGTTCGGCTTCTTCGGAGTAGCTGTCTTTACGGCTGTGCACACGCCCCTCTTCTGCGGTGACGCAGTGTCGGTCGCTTTCTTCCTTAAGGAGTTGTATCCTTTCAAAAGAGCGGGAGCTGTGGATTTCTTTACCGATGTCTGACGTCCTTTTCTTACTAACTGGTTAAATGTTGGCATTTGTTTCACCTCCTGTGATATCATTCGAGTTTTGCGCAGTTGTATACACGCTAAATTATTATATCGGCGAATTTTTACTTTGTCAAGCCGTTTTCTTGAATATTTTTGCAGGAAAACATACAGAATAAGAAAGAAAAATAAGATAATTGATTCAGGAGGTACGTATGGACGATCCAACAAAATGCGCAGATTCAAACTGCCACAGGCAGCATTCCGAAGTCCCAACAAACAGGGAAGAAAAGCCGCGCAAAGAAGCCGTGCGGCAGCAAAGCTTCTACAGCAAGTCCGATAAAGCCGCTCCGGACAACAGCCCGTTTTTTGAAGGGCTAAGCAATCCGCTGAGCAGCAAAGGAGGTTGACCTCGGACAGGGCGGGCGCTTTCGTTATAAGAATTTCATGATAAGCTGCAATAAAATATTATAATTGTAGATTGCACTCAGGAAGGGGCTTTCTTCTATATAAGATAATAGCCTGGATCCCGTTTCGGTAGCGCCAAAAAGCGTAATCAGGTAGAACAGGATCCAGGTAATGATAAGCCCTTTGAAAAGCCCGGCTGCGGCTCCGAGGGCTTTGTTGGTTTCTTCTATCACCGGAAGATGGGAAGCCCCGTCCAATGCGTACAGCCCCAGGCGCATCAATATTCCCACCAAGACGATTGCCAGGAAAAAGGAGATTCCATTGATTAGAAAACCCGCGGCTTCTGCGGCTATGGTGTCGTATATTCCCGCATCGCCCAAAATCGTCCCAAACAAAGAGACGGCAGGATCGGCTTTTTGTTCCGCCAGTTTTTGCAGGTAATCGGCGCACTGGGACTGTAAGGCGGCCTGTATGCCTGTATTTTGTTCCAGATATGACGCTATGTGGGGCGTGGCCCAGGTTCCAAATGTAAGCGCCAGCGTCCACGCCAAAAGCGAGTACAAAACGCGTAAAAATCCGGTCCGCCAGCCCATAAACGCGCTGGCTGCAAGTATTAAAAGTACTGTTATTTCTAATCCGTTCATAGCTCCCTTTCTTTATTTTAACCTGACTTTTTCCATTTTCCCATCTAAAATAAAGGTATATCTTCTGCCGCTCCCGCCTGAAAACACCTTATACAGTGTGTCGTCGAACTCATATGTAAACTTTTTTACGCCCCTTAGCGTATAAATTTGGCATTCGTTTTCATTTCGGATACAGATTTCATGGTTTTCTAAAAATTCAATGTCCCGGTAAGACATTTTAAAATTCTGTTCCAGGCGCAGCCTCCCTTTCATATCATAAATCTCTGCTTTACAGCTGTCCTGGGATTTGGGCGCGTCGTAGACCAGGCCGTAATATTCCGTGTTGAAAAACACGCTTTTTACTTTTTCTTTGATTTCCTGTACGAAGGACTCCTCCGGTTTCTGCGCTCCTTCAAACAGGATAATCCTGTTGTCGCCGAATGCAAGCATCCCGTTATCGGAAATAAAATTGATTTGGGGGATTATGGTGTCGGGATACGAGTAGGTTCCTACCATGTTGTCAATCTCATTCTGGCCGACGGAAGCAAAATTATAAAAAGAAACGGTCGTCTGGGCTTTTCCCTTGCTGATATCCAGAACGGAAACCGCCAGCTTTGTCGCGTCCCCGGAAAGGGCGATATCTAACGGATATCCGCTGTTTGTGATGTGGATTTGGCCGGACGCCAGATTTTCTCCGCTTTTATTATACAGTTCCAGATAGCTTGTACCGTTTTCCTGCGTCAATACGGCAATTGTCCCCTGCCTCGCAACACATACGGCCTGGATCGGCTTCACGGTTGAAACCTCTCCCTGCGTCCCCGCAGTATCCATAATATATATCTGTGTTCCGCGCAAATCCGCAACCGCTGCATAGTTCCCGCAGATGTCCACTGCCGGCTCCTGCATCTCAAATGCCTGGTTCCAGATCAGGTTGCCCGAAGCATCCAGATAGAACGCGCCGTCATTGTTGTAACGCAGGATATTCCCCGCATAACTTTCATACTTTGTCGCTTCACTGTCGCTTCGTTCTATTTCCAAACGCACCTCATAGCCTGTATACTCTTTTAAGTTGTAATAGATTCCTGCGGATGCGGTCAAAACCAAAACAAGGACGGAAAGGACAGCGATTCGGATCACTATCTTTTTCCTGTGCTTATGGATTTTTTGTTCCAGTTCCGCTACGTCTGTTTTAACGGTACGAAAATTCTGTTTTCTTATGTCTGCCATATTACTTTTCCTTTTTGTACATAAGCCTGCGCTGTTTTATTGCCGTTTTTCCATTATAGCACACTAATTCGATTTGCGGCTACCAATTTTCGTATTTTCTTCCATCCCTAAAGTCATGGAAGCGCCAGCCTTTGCCCTACATAGATATAGTCCTGATCTGTAATTGCATTTGCTTCGCACAGTGGGGTTATCATAGCGTAATCCTGATATATTTTATAGCAAATCTGGCGCAGGCTGTCTCCCTGCTGCACAATATAATACCCCTGGGTTTGGTATTGTTCCCCTTCTGTCTGCGCCGGCGGGGCCTCCTGCCCTTCGTCCGTTTCCTGCGGCTGTACCTCCTGATCCGGGGGCTGCTGCCCGGCTTCGTCGTCCGTTTCGGGTTTCTGTGCGGTTTCACTGCCGCTTTCCGGCTCTTTTACTTCGGGTTCTTCCTGCGGCGGCACGATAGGATCCGTTTCTTCGGCCTGCGGCTCTTTTTGCACGCCGCTTTCACCGCTGAACTGCGCGAGCGCAGCCGCGACTTCTTCTTTGGGTTCTTCCAGGGGTAGGACGTTTCCGCTGACCGTTTCTACCGGAACCTGGTTTTTCACATTCTCTTTTTCCTGCTCTGTGGTTTCCATGGCATTTGACATAACCGATATGGTCTGCTCCATTTGTTCCATCTGGCGGATGTTCCCAAGCAAAAGTACGCTGACCGTACAAAGTACCAGAACCATCAAAATAGACGTCAGATAAGACAAAAGGCCTGTCCCCTGTTTTTCGTTCTTTTCCTTCTTTTCCAGCATCATTGCCCGGTAATTCTGAGCCGCCCTGTCCTCGTTTCTTTCTGTGGGCGAAGCTTCTCCAAACGCCGATTCCCGCTTACTGATCAGGTATTCCTGCATACCCGGGTTTTTTTCATAATAAATAAAATAGCCTTCCTTACGGGACAGCCGGCCTCCCCGCCAGACATAAAACGCCTCTTCACGCTCCCTGGAATCCATCAAAAAAAAGAACTGGTATGGGCTGATGAAATGGCTTCGGTGCACCGCTTCCATCTCCGGCGTAATTTCAAGCGCATTGCCGGGCAGATCTAACGCCCAGCCAACCACTTCAGACTTGCCGAAAAACCGCTGCAGTTCTTTATGTATCAGCCTTAAAGTATCGTCGTTTAATTCCGGCATCGCTTCCGAAAAAGGGTCGTATTCCACCTCAATCGCCCCACAGATGAACGCGCAGCTGCGGTTGGAAAAATGATTGATTTCCCCCACCAGAGCCAAAAGCCTTGGAAAAATCTCTTCCTGCGCGCCAAACGCCACGGATCCCTGGCAATCCGCCACAGTATATATTTGCGCAGGATGCAGATATGTATAAACGTAGTCTTCCATGTAAATCCGGAAATCCTTTTCCGGGTTTCCAATCTGGCGTATGTTTTTAGGAAGTTTTCCTTCTGCGTTTTTTTCTGTGTGCTGTACGATTTCGATCATGTGCTACCCCTTCTTTCTGCATTTCTTTGGGATACTCTATCATATGCAGCCCGAATTTTTTGCAAATCCTTGGTAGCGGTTCTTAGAACATTTCGACAAAAAAACACGCCGGATTCTAAAATCCAACGCGCTTTTCCATTCTCCTATCATAATTCCCTTCTGCCTTCCAACGCACGCAAAAGCGTCACCTCGTCAATATACTCCAAATCTCCCCCAACCGGTACGCCGCTGGCAATCCGCGTCACTTTCACCCCGGCAGGCTTAATCAGTTTGCTGATATACATAGCTGTAGTTTCCCCCTCAAGACTCGAGTTTGTGGCGATAATCACTTCCTCCACATCTTTTTGCAGGCGCACCAAAAGTTCTTTTAAACGTATATCGCCGGGCCCGATTCCAAGCATGGGGGATATAGCGCCGTGCAGGACATGATAAACCCCTTCATATTTGCCTGTTTTTTCATAGGCGGCCAAATCCCTGCTGTTTTCCACTACCATTACGGTACGGTGATCCCTGCCGCTGTTTTTACAGATGGGGCAGAGTTCATCGTCGGTCAGCGTACAGCATTCTTTACAGTAACGGACGTTCTCCCTGGCCTCCGTAATAGCTAAGGCAAGCCCCTGTACATTGTCCTTTGGCATATTTAAAATATGGAACGCCAGACGCTGCGCGGACTTCGTCCCAATACCGGGCAGGCGGGAGAGTTCTTCTACCAGGCGGTTTATCTGGCGGCTGTAGTAATCCATATCCGCCCCGTCCCTAGAATGGCATGCCGCCTAAACCGCCGCCAATCCCTCCGGTAATTTTGGACATGGAAGCCGCGGAAATTTCTTCCAGCTTGCGGAACGCT
>CAJTLD010000030.1:9320-23482 GCA_910577065.1 uncultured Lachnospiraceae bacterium
CGGTAGCCGTTACTTCCTTTTCTTCCAGCTCTTTCTGCGCCTCTTCCATCTGGCGCTGCATCCTTTGCGCCTGTTTCATAAGATTATTCATATTCCCCGGCATTGCGCCCGGAAAACCGCCTCTTCTTGCCATTTTTATTTGCTCCTTTCCTGCCAATCGGCCTCTATTCATCCTCATAGGTAATGTCCATATTTATCACTTGCTCCAGATCTACGTGATCCTCTTCAAACGGCCGGCCGCCGCCGCTTTCTTCCACAACAACTTCCACCTGCCTGCCGATAAACTGCGCAATTGTGTCTTCTAACAGCCTGTGTTCTTCCTCCCTGCCAAAATATCCCGCGGCCATCACGTCTTCAAATACCAGCAGTAATTCATTGCCCCTGCCCAACGACAGCCTTGCTTTGGACAGGTACGTCCTGGAAAGCCCGGGCATCCCGGATACGATATCCCTCCAGTTTTTCACAACCTCCCTGACTTCTTCCGGAATAGCCTTAGGAACCGCCTTTGGCGCCTCCTCCACCTCCGGCGTCTTTGGCGCCGCCGAAGGCGACGCGGAGGAAACCAAAACTCCTGCTTCGGCCTTTTGTTCCAGCTGTTCTATCCGGCCGAGCAGGGAACCGTAATCCTGTTCCATCTGCGGCCTGCAAAGCTTAATCAGGGCGACTTCAAGCAGCACGCGCTTCTGCGAAGAATATTTCAGCTGGCCGGACAGTTCGGAAAAAATACGGATATAGCGTATCAGGGTTTCAGTATCCATGCGTCCCGCTTTTTCCCGCAGGCTTTTTTTGTTTTCGGAAGACATATCCAGCATAAACGCCGTTTCATCCGCACATTTGAGCAAAAGCAGGTTTCTGAAATACCAGACAAAATCCAGGGCAAACTGCCCCAATTCCCTGCCGTCGGCTACAAGCCTTTCCACCATGGCCATTGCCCCCGCCACATCCTGCGCAAGCACCATGTCAAGCAGTTCGCCGAACACCTCCGTATCCACCGCCCCAAGCACATCCAAAACAGCGTCATAGGTCAGCTTCTGCCCCGGGTAAAAAGCAATGCACTGATCCAAAAGGCTTAATGCGTCACGCATCGCGCCGTCTGCGGCTCTTGCAATATAACGGATCGCATCCTCTTTTGCATCCGCCCCTTCTTTCTGTAAAAGTTCATACAGCCTTTCGCTGATTGTATCAACGGAAATACGCTTAAAATCGTATCTCTGGCAGCGGGACAAAATTGTCACCGGGATTTTATGCGCCTCGGTCGTCGCCAAAATAAAAATCACATACGGCGGCGGCTCCTCAAGCGTCTTTAACAGCGCGTTAAACGCCCCTATGGAAAGCATATGCACTTCGTCTATAATATAAACTTTATATTTTCCTTCTGTGGGACGGTAAGTAACCTCTTCACGGATTTCGCGGATATTTTCCACGCCGTTATTCGATGCGGCGTCAATCTCAATGACATTCATGGAAACCCCCGCAGCAACAGCCCGGCAGGACGCGCACTCCCCGCAGGGGCTGCCGTCCGCCGGCCTTTGCAAATATCTTGGCAACGGTGGTTTTTCCGGTTCCTCTTGTTCCGCAAAACAAATACGCATGTCCAATCCTGTCCGCCTTAATCTGGTTCTTTAGCGTCGTCACAATGTGATCCTGTCCCTTGACGTCTGAAAACTCACCGGGACGGAATTTGCGGTATAGCGCGGTATAAGACATGGTTCTTCCTCACTTTATACGTTAATCTCCGAAACTGATTCCCATAAATTTGGCTTCCTGCACAATCGGAGAATCCTTTTCTACCATTTTCAGCTTGCCCGCCACCTTTCCAAGCGGCACGCGCGTCGTCTTGCTGCCTTTCATTGCGATCATATTGCCGTAATCCTCTTCTATAATCGCCTGTGCCGCAGCGGCTCCCAGGCGGCTGCAGAGCGCGCGGTCATACGGGCATGGGCTTCCTCCCCTTTGGGTATGTCCCGGCACGGTAACTCTGGTGTCCACTCCCAGTTTCTTTTCGATCTGGGCCGCGACTTCATACGATACGGATGGGTAAGGCGACTTCTCCATCTTTTTGACATATTCTTTCTTGCTCAATTTCGCGTCTTTTTTGGAAATCGCGCCTTCCGCCACTGCAAGAACCGTAAAGCCCTTGCCCGCTTTGGTACGCTTTTGGATTGCTTCGGCCACTTTATCAATGTCATACGGGATTTCAGGTATTAAGATAATATCCGCGCCTGCGGCAATTCCTGCGTATAACGTCAGCCAGCCTACCTTGTGCCCCATAACTTCTACAATAAACACGCGGTTGTGGGACGCGGCTGTCGTGTGGATCTGGTCGATTGCATTGGCTGCGATATTGATCGCGCTCTGGAAGCCGAACGTAACGTCCGTGCCGTAAATATCGTTATCGATGGTCTTTGGCAGATGGATAATGTTTAATCCTTCTTCCCGCAGCAGGTTCGCCGTTTTCTGGGTACCGTTGCCGCCTAAAATCACCAGGCAGTCCAGGTTCAGCTTATAATAAGTGTGCTTCATGGCTTCCACTTTGTCAAGCCCGTTCTCGTCCGGCTGGCGCATCAGCTTAAACGGCTGCCGGGAGGATCCTAAAATCGTGCCGCCTTTTGTCAGGATGCCGGAAAAGTCCGAAGAGGTCAAAAGACGGTATTTCCCGTAAATTAACCCCTTGTAGCCTTCATAAAAACCGTATACCTCCAGCCCGTCCAAATTATTGCTCAGTCCCTTTACGACTCCGCGCATTGCAGCATTGAGCGCCTGGCAGTCGCCGCCGCTTGTCAACAAACCGATTTTCCTCATAGTATTGCCATCCTTTCTGTTTTTTTGGTTGTGAAGTTGCTGCTCCCGGCGAACAGGAAATGCGTATCCCCCTGTCTGCCGAGGGTGTTTTTCTGTTAAATTTTATTATAATATATTTTTCGGGTATTCACAACACTTCTTGACTTGACTTTTGGAAAAAATATGTTATAGTGGATAAAGAATTGTTTGGAGAGTTATCGAAGTGGTCATAACGAGCCGCACTCGAAATGCGGTTGTCCTTTACAGGGCACGTGGGTTCGAATCCCACACTCTCCGTTTTACTTTTGCCCATAAGCAGGCCGCCGCTTATGGGTTTTTCTGCTTTTCCGGCGTCGGCAAAGGTTTAGCCGGATAACACAAAGAATAACAGGGAGCTGAATCTGATATGCCTATATGGAAAAGAACAGGATTATATCTTACCAGAAAAATAGGACGGACACTGCTTTTGTTCGTCTGTCTGGTAATTACGGCTGTTTTTCTGTTGGCTTCCTTCTCATTAAAAAACGCCTCAAACAAAGAACTTGCCAGGCTGCGCCAGACGTTTGGAACCGGGTTCGTCCTTCAGATAGACACCGAAAACACCGCAAATGTAGGCGTAACAGAAGTCAATGGCCATACTGACAGTACGTATATCGGGACAAAAATTACAGATGAAACAATTAAAAAAATACTGGAATTGGACGGCGTTACAAATTATACGCTGCCAAGGGAATTTGACCTCGTTTGCACCGATCTCAAATTAAAACCCGGAATGTGGGCCAAAACCACGCCAGGCGAAACGTTCACAAAGCAGCAATTAGAAATCTTAAAGCAAAATATACTGGCTTATTCCTGTACAGACGGGGAATTAAGCAAAAATTTCCGTACAGGCGCCCTGGAAATATCCAAAGGCAGAAACTTAAGAAAGAGCGACCGCTCCCAGGCCGTCATTTCAGAAGAAATGGCGGCACGCAATGGACTTTTTGTAGGGGACTCTATTACAATTGACGTAAAAGAAGGGCTCTACCAGCCGACAAATACGCCGCATAAGATATGGGACGAGCCGATTGAACTTGAAATTGTAGGGCTGTTCCATATGAACTTTACACAGCAGGATTCTGGCTGGACAAGCGAATACGGTTATATGGAAAATAATATTTATGTAGATCAGGATACACACGGACGAATTGATAAAATCATAAAAGACAACTGGCAGGGCGAACTCATTGACATTGGTTATCCGGAAGTAATATTTTTTGTAGACGATCCCAAAAAAACAGATTCTATTATTCGGCAAATAAAAGAGCGAACCGACATTGATACCGACAGGCGGCGCGGCGGTCATTCTTTTTTTACTGATGAAACTGATTATTCGGGGACGGATGCATGAATTTGGGATATTGCTTTCCATAGGAATAAAAAAGAATAAAATTGTCGGACAGACGCTGCTGGAATGCCTGACTATATCTACGTTAGCGCTGGCCCTTGCCGTCTTTTTATCCGGCTCGTTGGCGTCTGTCTGCTTCCATACCGCAGAACGGCTTACGGCGCCGGATTCACAGGAGGAAGCATACCGCGTATCGCTGAGGGAAGGCATGTTCCCGGAAATGGACAAGGTAACCTCTGATGAAGTGGCGCTTTCCGGAGAAGTTACCATCCAAACAGCAATATCACTTATCCTGCTTGTAAGCGGTATTACTGCAGCAAGCGCATTTCTGGCTTCCATCCAGATTTTTGAAATGGAACCAACGCGGCTTTTGCGTTCTATGTAGCCAATAACGTAAATAACGCCTCTTTCACTCGTCCCTTTGGGCTTTTTTACCATTTTGCAGGCTGTCCCGACACTCGCCGGGGGACAGCCCGATCTGTTTTTTAAACACACGAATAAAATAACTGGTATCATAATATCCGCACATCTCGCAGACCTCCTCTAAAACCATCCCCGGATGCGAAGCCAGCATCCAAGCAGCTCTTCCTCAGACGAGGCAAGCCCTATACCGCGCTGCAGCTTTACCTGTAATTTTTTTAAAAATTCCGCGTCGTAATACCCGTCCGAAAACTCCAGCAGCTTTAACGCATACAGGCACACCTTTTCCATATTGGACTGCGGCGTCTTGTTCTTCACCATATAAGATAAAACCGTCAGAATATCTCCGGTCAAATCCTTTAACTGCATCGTATATCACATTTTTTCCGGAATCATCCGTTTTACCTCCCAAAAGGATTTGCGTCTGCCCCACAACCAGCCCCTGTTGTAAACGGTAGCTTGCCCCAAAATCCTCATTCTTCCCGCCGCAGCTGACCGACGCAAGCGCCCAGTCCTCCGTCCTCCCGTTTCGCCTCCCGGCATCCGCCAAACATAAAGATCTCTAATAACGCATATATTCACCCTCGTGCTCCCGCAGCCACTGTTTGCGTTCCCGGAAGTCAGGCAGGACTGCTTCCACCTCTTTCCAAAAAAATACAGAATGGTTCATCTGTTTTCTGTGCGCAAGTTCATGAACCACCACATAATCCTGGATTCGATGCGGCATCAGCACAAGCTTCCAGTTCAAATTCAGATTGCCTTTTGAACTACAGCTTCCCCAGCGTGTTTTTTGTTCCCGGATGGCAATCCGGTTTACAGATACCTGCATAATGCCTCCATAATACCGTACTTTTTCGGAAAGCGCGGCCCTTGCATACTCGCGCAGCCATCCGACGGCCGCCATACGGTAAGCCTCCTGGCTGCCGGTTATTCCCGAAACCATGCACAGCTGGCTCTCCCCGTTTTTCGTCTGCTTTCGGTAAACGCGGATGTGTTTGCCGTCGCGGCTTTTTATCTGTTTTAAACAGATACTACCGTCGCCAAGCGGCAGGACGGCTCCGTTTTTATATATGAAACGATCCATTTTCTCTCCTGACGCGCCAAAGGCAGCCGATCCGAAAATCCGCTGCCAGCGCTGTTTTTTATTCTGTTTTAATAAAACAGCGAAAGTATAAACCCTGCCGCCTGAAACAAAAGCTTCTCAAACGGAATCCCTCAGACTCTTTCCGGCATAATTACCGCCGCTACAATATACGCCACCAGGCCGCTTCCCCAGCCAAAAATCAGCGCAATGCACAACAGCCTTACAATCGTCGGATCGATGTTAAAATATTCTCCTATTCCTCCACAGACACCGCATAATACCTTATTCGTCGATGATTTATATAATCTTTTATCCATTTCTATTCCTCCTCTACCTCTACTACTATTTCCCCTATGCCGCATTTCAATTCAACATCTACGCCGCTGCCATGGTAGATTTCCTTGTCCTCGGCAAAAGCCGAATAATTTTTTCCATTTAAAGTGACCGAGCCAAGATCACAGGAAACCGTATAATCATAATCCTCTTCCCTGCCCACAAGCCCAAGTTTGATACGTCCCATACCGCAATCTGCCGCAAGCCCTTCCAGCACTTTTCCGTTCAGCTCCACTTCACCCAGCCCGCAGGCAATATCAAGCGTATTCGTATCAAACCTTGAAATTTCAATCCGGCCGGCATCCACAGAAGCCGAAAAATCATCTCCTGCCGTAACCTGCTTTGCCGTAAGTTCTCCGGCATCGACTTCAAATTCCACTTCATCTGCCGAAACAGCATGGGATATTTCTATTTTACCAGCATTTGTTTTAAATGTCACCTCTTCAAACCGTTTCCCTTTTGGTATTGCTATGGTTACCTTTATTCCTTCTTCTGACAGGATACCGTTATTCCATATAGAATGCGCGGTCTCGTCAGTCAGTTCAGCCAAGCCGTCTTCCAATTTGCATTCGTAACGATAGCGTTTGGGCGCGTCTACTATAATTTCGATTTGGTCCGAATCGCTGTCTGCCACCACTACTTTTCCGTACTTAATATCAACCGATAACTGTGAAACCTGATCCGCCGCAAACTTTTCGTCTACCACGCCGTTCTGTGTCCTGGCCGCTTTCGCCTCACGGTTCATCGGCCCCCAAAAAAACCACCATTTCCCAATGTGCAGATCCCCGATATCCAATTCACCGTTATCCGCCATACGGCGCACCTCGTGCAGCCCGCCGCCAAGCGCCGTACCTGCGCATAAACAGATAACGGCAAGACAGGTGAACGCCAGGCAGACACACAAGCAGACTTTTGTAAAATTTTTCATATTGGGGCCCCCTTTCTCTGAAACATCCTTTTTATAACGCGTACGATTCCCCGCACCGACCACGGCAGTAATTTCCCGACAGACCATACGGTCAGTATTACTCCTAACATGCCAAGCGCCAAAAGCAGCAGACCTATCCCGCAGAGAATCAGGCCAATGGACGCAAACCCGGAAAACATCTGAAATATTCCCATTCCGGCCAGCACAACCCCGGCCACAAAAAAGACTCCGACAACTGCCACTACGCAGACGCAAAGCCCGAACAGGCAGGCAAGCGCCCCCATCAAAAGCCCGAACAATGCGGCAAACACCGCAATCCAAAGCGGGAATGTAAAAATCAAAATAAGCGCAATCAATAAATTCCTGGCCGTTTTATTCTCCCGTGGAGCCGGATCCGGCTTGACAAAATCCTCTGAACGATACGTGTCCCCAAACAAATCTTTCTTGATGCTTTCCGCCACCTTCGCGGGAGAACCCAGTTCCTCTATAATCTTCTCCTCATTCTGGGGACCTGCGTCGTCAAAATAATTCCGATAATATTCCATGGCTTCCCGGCGTTCATTGTCCGGTATATCCCGGAGCAGTTCTTCTAACTGCCGTAAAAATCCAATTCGATTCATGTTAACTCCTCTCCCGAAAATAATTTTGTTATTTTAGACGAATAATCCGCCCATTCCCGGCGGTACTCGTTCAGCTTTACGGCGCCAATATCCGTAAGCTTGTAATATCTGCGGTTCCTGCCGCCGCATTCCACATCATACACAATTAAATTCTGGTTCTTCTGTAAGCGCCTTAAAACCGGATATAAGGTGGACTCTGATACGTCAATGGCTTTACGGACATCCTGTGTAATCTTATAACCGTAAGTTCCTTCTTCTTGTTTGGAAACAACTGCAAGGACAATCGCGTCCAACAGAGCTGCTCCTGTTCCAAATGCCATTCCATCACCCCTTACCTGTATAATATTATTTTATGTTCTATATTATATGCTATATAATATTATTTTGTCAATAGATATTTTCAAAAATATTTGCGCCGCCAGGCCAAACAAAAAAAGGGGCTGCCGCATTAAGAAGTAAACATACAAGATTTTGTAAATGGAAATGATACCAAATCTTGTAGTTGTATTTCTTAATGCGGCAGCTCCCGCTTTTATTCGCTCACCTCAAACTTATACCCCATCCCCCAGATCGTCTTGATATATTCCCCGCGCTTCCCAAGCTTATTCCGCAGCTTTTTCACATGCGTATCAATCGTTCTGGCATCTCCGAAATAATCATAATTCCAGACACTGTTTAAAATCTTTTCGCGTGAAAGGGCAATTCCTTTGTTCTCAATAAAATAAGCCAAAAGCTCAAATTCCTTAAAACTAAGTTCTACGCGCTCTGCGTCCACAGTCACAAGATGGGCCACTTTATCCATAACAATCCCCCCGATCTCTATGGACTCTTCGTCAGCCACACGATTAGCCCTGCGCAAAATCGCGCCCACACGCGCAACCAGAATCCTCGGGCTGAACGGCTTGGAAATATATTCGTCCACACCGAGATCAAATCCCTGCAGTTCGTCGTTTTCATCCCCTTTGGCCGTCAGCATAATAATCGGGACTTTTGACGTTTCCCGTATCTCGCGGCAGACATCCCATCCGTTGATTTTAGGCATCATCACATCCAGGATAATTAACGCAATCTCTTTGTCCCTGTAAAACAAATCCAGCGCCTGCTCTCCGTCGGCCGCCTCTAACACTTCAAAATTGTCGCGGATCAAAAAATCCCTGACCAGCTTTCGCATCCTGCTCTCGTCATCTACCACTAATACTTTAATTTTTTCCATTGGGGCTCCTCGCTTCTCTTTTTCCTTATGTTAGCAGGTATTTATGAAAAAAATATGAATTTCAGGGGGTATTAATTTCAACCGAAGTCTGTCCTGCCGCATGTTCGCGCTCCTTAAGCTTCTCTTCCCGTTCCTTTAGTTTTGTCTCCCAGTTTTCATATTTTTCAATCAGGGCGTTCTCATAATTGAGAATATTTATATTGCCGCTTGTCGCCGTAACCGCAAACATGCCGACGACAATCAAAAACAGTACGATACAGAACGTACGGGCTGCCTGAAACTTTATTTTGTAATCCAGATGTTTGACTTCGGTTTTGCGCACAACCTGGATTTTGGGCTTTTGCTCATTCTGGGGCTGATCCTGTTTTACGGGGATCCTTGGCCGCATGGGCGCCGTTTCCCGGACAATCACCGGGATCGCCGGAATGTCCTCGTTGCATATGGACGGGTTCGTCCACAAATAATCCTGCAGTTCATACAAAAAGGCATATCCTACCGGCGTTTCAAACAGCTTTTGCTCTACCATCTGGCAGTAAACCTTATAAACCACCTGCGGTTCGGTCAAATCCGCGCTGTTTTTCACATAACGTATGCCCTCGGCCTCTTTTAACGCTTTCTCCATCATAGTTTCGTTGGGGAAAGCAAATCCTGCTGCCTCATATGGTGTTCTATTCATACTTCCTCCGTATCCAAATCTTTTGAAATAAAAGTCTTTTTCCCATTATAGTAAAAAAACACCGGAAACGCAATCATTTCCGGTGCTGCCGCTCCAATTGTTCCGAGCGTTTCATAATTTTACTGGCATATTCGGTATATTCCGCCCGTTTCCCTCGCCCAATGGCGTCCCTGCTGCCGTTATACACCATAAGCACTGTGCCGATATCGCCGTGCTTACGGAACAATTCTGCCAAATAATCTGCAGCCAGTAAAATATTTCCTCTTGCGTCATAAATATCCGTTACTCCCAGTTTCTGCATGCGCTCTTTATGGTACAGCATATTAATCTGCATCAGCCCCTTGCAGTTCCCATTCTGGGCTCTGGGATTTCCCGACGACTCCGATTCCATAATAGCTTCCAACAATTCCGGGCAAATCCCATACGCGCCTCCGATTTCCTCACAGTACGCCGCATACTCCGGCGCTACAAACGTATCCGCGCTTTCCGCAAAAAGCTTAACCTGAGCCGAACACATGATAAACGCCATAAGCGCCACAAAAAGCGCGCTTTGCACTCTTTTTTTATACCTCATATAATCCCTCCAGAAAAATTTACCTTAACATAGCATATGCAGTTACTTACTGATTATATAATTCTATGAGTAAATTCCGGATTTATACCTGATTTTGAGGAAATTTTGGAATTTATTTGCATGGGACGAAAAACAGGCAAAAAAAAAGCAGCTTAATCGCTGCTTCTTTTAGGAGAAGGTATTTTACTATGGGGTATAGTAAAACAAAAAAATATATATAAGGTATTGGGGGGTTTTACAGCTATTATACTATCATAGCCTACGCCATAAGTGTTCACAAATGTTACAATTTTTTCCATATATTTTTATGCATATTGCATAAAAATTAGAAAAGGCGGAATACAAAACCATCCCGTTTTGTATTCCGCCTTCTTTTTTTGTTTTTATCTGACGTATTGTTTTACTGCTTATTTAGAAGAAGTCATTTTCTCTTCCTGGCTGCGGATCATCTTGCGGACCATTTCCCCGCCGATAGAACCTGCCTGTGCAGAGGTAAGGTCGCCATTGTATCCTTCCTTCAGCGGAACGCCGATTTCAGACGCTACTTCCTGTTTAAAACGGTTTAACGCCTCTTTTGCTTCCGGAACTTCTACTCTGTTTCCTCTACTTGAACTTGCCATGGTATTGCACCTCCATAGTTTTTTCTCCGGCTGTGCCGGTGTTTTGTATTCGGATAAACGCTGTTTTGTTTATCCTAGAGATAGTATGGTGCAAAACCGTTTTTTTATGTTTGGAAAGTTCAACCAAAAATTATCCTTCATACAGGCTTTTTAACAGGGCGATTTCTTTTGCATACCCTTCGTCGTCATTGGGCGTTTCCAGGATTACAGGAAGGCCTTTTAGCGCCGGGTGGTTCAGTATCTGTTTCATCGTATCTGTGCCGATATGGCCCTCGCCGATTTTTTCATGGCGGTCTTTGTGCGCCGAAAGCGGATTCATACTGTCGTTCATATGGATCGCTTTCAAACGGTTCAGCCCAATGATTTGATCAAACGTACCTATTACGCCGTCCAAATCGCCTGCAATATCGTACCCGGCATCCCAGACGTGGCAGGTATCAAGGCAGACGCCCATTTTTTCATTCAGATCCACCTTGTCTAAAATAGCGCGCAGTTCTTCGAAATTCCTGCCGATTTCCGAGCCTTTGCCCGCCATAGTTTCCAAAAGCACTGTCGTCGTCTGCTCCGGGGTCAGCACTTCGTTTAAAAGGGCGGCCGTTAAAGCAATGCCTTTTTCGCTGCCCTGGCCTACATGTGAGCCGGGATGGAAATTGTAGTAGTTTCCCGGCGTAAATTCCATACGGAGCAGATCGTCTTCCATGACTTCTCTGGCAAACCTGCGTATATCTTCTTTGGCGGCACAGGCATTCATCGTATAAGGGGCATGAGCGACCAGCTTGCCAAAAGAGTGCTTTTGTGCAATTTCTAAAAACCTGGCTACGTCTGCTTCGTCAATTTCTTTAGCCTTGCCGCCCCGGGGATTCCGGGTAAAAAACGCAAATGTATTGGCTCCCAGCTTCAAAGCCTGTTTTCCCATGGCTTCATAGCCTTTGGACGCTGATATATAGCTTCCTATATATAACATAATACCCTCCTGTTTTATTTACAGTTTACGGATACGCTCCAGCGCGCCCAGCGTATTTTCATACGTCCCAAACGCGGTCAGCCTGAAATACCCTTCGCCGCTCGGCCCAAAACCGGATCCCGGCGTACCTACGACGCCGCCGCGTTCCAGCAGGTAGTCAAAGAAATCCCAGGACGTCATGCCTTTGGGCGTTTTTAACCAGATATACGGCGCGTTGACGCCGCCAAAAACCGTATAGCCGGAATCTATCAGCCCCTGTTTGATTGCCGTCGCGTTTTTCATATAATAAGCGACCTGTTCTTTTAACTGGGCTTTTCCTTCCGGGGAATATACGGCTTCGCCTGCGCGCTGTACGATATACGGCGCGCCGTTGAATTTGGTCCCGTGCCGCCTCGCCCACATATCGCGCAGGGATACGCCGCCGCATTTTAATTCCTTCGGCACAACCGCATAGCCCAGGCGCACTCCGGTAAACCCGGCGTTTTTGGAAAAGCTTTTGAGTTCTATCGCACAGGTTTTCGCGCCGTCGCATTCATAGATAGAGTGTGCCACATCTTCTTGCGAAATATAAGCTTCATAAGCGCCGTCATAAATAATTACCGCTCCCACACGGTTCGCATAATCGACCCATTCCTTCAGCTGCGCCTTTGTAAGCGTCGTCCCGGTCGGGTTATTCGGCAGGCAAAGATAGATTAAATCCGGGGTTTCTTCCGGAAATTCCGGCACAAAATGATTCTCCGCCGTACAGGGCATATAAATCACATTGCTCCAGCGCTCCGTATCCGGATTATATGTTCCGGTACGTCCCGCCATCACATTAGAATCCACATAGACCGGATAAACCGGGTCGCATACCGCAATCTTAGAATCCGCCGAAAACAGTTCCTGGATATTGGCCGAATCGCTTTTTGCCCCGTCCGATACAAAAATCTCATCCTCTGAAATATCGCATCCCCTGTCATGGTAATCATTTTTGGCAATCGCTTTTCTTAAAAAATCATAGCCGAGATCCGGCGCGTAACCATGGAATGTATCCGCATTTCCCATTTCGTCCACCGCCTTATGCATCGCCGCAACGATTGCCGGAGCAATCGGCTGCGTCACATCCCCGATACCAAGGCGGATTATTTTTTTATCCGGGTTAGCGTCGGAAAACGCATTTACTTTTTTTGCAATCGTACTAAACAAATAACTGCCGGGTAACTTCTGGTAATTCGTATTAATCTGAAACATATTTTTTCTCCTTTATTGTAATTTTATTTTCTAAAAATATCTGGCCTACCAAAAAATTTCTCCTTCAAACACGGTTTCTGCCGCGCCTGTCATATATACCGTATTCTGCGCGCGATCCCACCGGATCTGCAAATCTCCCCCCAAAAGCTTTACCGTAACCTCATCTTTTGTCCTTCCGTTTAACATCGCCGCCACGGCCGCCGCACAGGCTCCTGTCCCGCAGGCTAATGTTTCTCCCGACCCGCGTTCCCAGACGCGCATACGGATTGTCCTTTCATCCAGCACATTTATAAATTCCGTATTGATCCGGTTTGGGAAACGCTCATGGTTCTCAAACAAAGGACCTGTTTTCTCCAAATCCAGCTTCCTGACATCTTCGTCTAAAATCACAACGCAGTGCGGATTCCCCATAGAAACACAGGTAACCGTATACTCTTTTCCACCCACGCCAAGCGGCTGCCCCACCACTTCGTCCGTATCCGCAGTGACCGGGATCTTTTCCGCCGTAAGTACCGGCGCGCCCATATCCACTTTTACAAGGAGCGCTTTCCCATCCGAAACCGTTAAATCCAGATACTTGATCCCGCCTGCCGTTTCGATGCTAAGCTGCGTCTTGTTCGTAAGCCCTTTATCATATACGTACTTTGCCACGCACCGGATCCCGTTGCCGCACATTTCCCCTCTGGAACCGTCCGCATTATACATATCCATCTTAAAATCAGCGGCATCCGACGCCTTAATCAAAATCAGCCCGTCCGATCCAATCCCGAAATGACGGTCGCTGACCTTTTTCGCCAATTCCGAAGGCTGATCCACCGTTTCCTTAAGGCAGTCCACATACACATAATCATTTCCAATTCCATGCATTTTTGTAAACTTCATTTTCCCATCCTTTCTATATATAAAATATAAACCATCCGTCTGCCAGGAGCCAATCCCGGCCTAGTACTACAGCGAACTTTTTGAAAGCATAGTTTTCCTGTGAGAAAGATATGCACAATGGTTTCTGCGTATATGATAACACACAATCGCTTTCATATTTGTAACCGTATAGGTGATAATTTCATGCATTAGCTTAACTACCATCGGCATTGTCAAGGGAATTTCTTTTTTTTTAAAGATTTCCCGTATATAAATCGTAAACAGATGCGCGATCATCACAAACAGCATATGACGGTTCCATCCCTGATAGCTCCGGCACTCATAATGTCCCATTCCTAAGTTGCTTTTACATTCTTCAAAGCACTGTTCAATGGGCCATCTTAAGATCGCTGCTCTGTCCAGTTCCTGGACAGCCAGCTCTCCCGGGGCATTGGAAACGAAATATTT
>CAJTLD010000031.1:0-10251 GCA_910577065.1 uncultured Lachnospiraceae bacterium
TACCTGCCGCCTTCATCCGGCTTTTAAGTTTTTTTAGCTGCGCCGCAGGCATTTTTTTAGGTATCATTACTTTGCTCTTCGCTGCAGTTCCCTTGAAAGCTTTGCTATTGATTTTCGGGGCTTTTGTTCCCTTAAACGTAATATTTTTCAGCTTAGAACATCCGCTAAACGCCTGCGTACCAATCTTGCTGATATTTTTCCCGATTGTAATTCCTGTTATTTTTGTATTTTTCTGAAATGCTTTCCTATCGATTTCGGTTACTTTAAATGTATATCCGTCTTTTTTCACAGCATCGGGCACCGTAAGCTTTGATTTCTTCTTTCCGACTGTTTTTACCAGGGAAACGGTTCCGTTTGCGGCATCGGATTTTCTGACTTTAAAACGGAATCCTGCCGCCTCAAACGTCGTTCCTGCCGACGGGACTGCTGTCGTGTTTGGCTGCGGATTCGGATCCTGGCCGACAGGCGGCATCGGTATTGACTTTAACTGATCCTGCGCCCTTTTTAAAGCGCTTAAGGCCTGCTCTACCTCTTCCGGAGTAACGTCCGCCCTGCCCAAAACGCCCTGTGCCTCCGCAAGCGCCGCGCGGTATACCGCTATGCTCTCCGCCGTAAAACCGGACAGATCTTTTTGTGCCGCCTCGTTTACTGCCGTTTCAAGCAAAAGCCTGTTAGAAGCCGCAAATTTTGCCGTATAAGCCGCATCCGTTTTGATACCAGAAACCATATACGACGCATCCGGCGAACACTGAACGCCTTCTGCATCATACCAGCCCAAGAACGCGTATCCGGCCGCTGCCTGCGCCGTCAGGACAACCGATCCCTCACTCGCCGGTATAAAGCCGTTCGAAGACGAAAAGCTGCCTGCGCTTGCCGAAAGTACGCCGCCCGCTTTTGGAAAGGCGCTGTAACGGATAACAGGAACCTCTTTTTGTTCCTGCAACGGAGAAATCAGTTTTGCATCTGCAAAATCCACATGATCGCTCCAGTCATGTTCGAACTCTTCTACAACTAATTTCAGTTCCCGGACGCCTGTAATATCAACGGTGATAAGTTCCATCGGCGTTGCGGCTGTGATGGTACCCGTCTGTTTTAAGAGATTCCCGTCGCCATAAACGCAAACTTTAACATCCGGCTCATCCGGCTTGGTAATTTCCTGATCGATTCCCACATAAGAAGAAAATGTCGTATAGCCAAGCCCTTCGATATCATACACCAACGTACAGGGCGCATGGACTCCCAGCCCTTTTTCAAAAACACGGTCTGCGCCGTCTTCGGACAGAAGGGTAATCGGATTCCTGTCCGTACTCTTGTCTTTTACCGCCGTCTGCCCGTTGCTGCCGGAAGACTGCGCTTCATCCCAGTCAATATCCGACAGATATGTGGTGCTGATCCCATCCAGCGCAAAACGGTATACCTTTTCCTTTGCCCCGTTTGGAGAAGTGACGCAAACGTCCAATTTATTGATGCCGGCATGGATGCGAAGCTGCGCATTCAGGCTGCCCTTGCCTACGCCGACGCTTTTTCCGTCTAAAACGGCTTCTATCCGCGCGTCTGCCTGTTCTGCTTTCAGCTGAATGGAACCCGTCTCTTTTCCGGCTGATCCGGTATAGGAAGCGCCGTCGCTGTTAAACGGCTGATCGAGCAAAATTCCCTCAGACAGTACGGCGCTCTCTAAGTAGGCATTGTCTTTTGCCGCGGTGGACGCCATTACCGTTACCGTAACCTCGTTTGACACAATTTTCTCTTCGCCAAAAGGCATATAGGCCAAAACCGTAACCGTTCCCGGCGTAAGCCCGGTTGCCGTCCCGTCGGCTTCAATTTTCAAAATACTCTCGTCGCTGCTTTCAAACCGGATATTCCTTACTGCCGGGAGTACGTTTGCATTGCCGTTTACGACAACGCCTTCCTCCGCTCCGACTGTTACGTCTCCTGTGCCCATGTTGCTTGTCTGGACGTTTAACTTTAAGCCGCCGTCATAATAATTGCCGTCTAACGTCACTCCTTTACAGCCGTTAAACGAATACAAATCAGACGACATCACTTTCCCGCTTCCTTCTGCCAAAAGTTTAATCTGCTTACCAGCGCGCAGCGTCTCCCCGGAAACGCTTAACGTCAGCTTCACGTCCGGATTATAACGGTAAATCTCATTGCCCGTAAAGCTTAAATTTTTGGTACATTTGGCGTTTAACACCTGACCGTTCTGCATAAAAAACGTATTGTTGCGGACTGCAATATTTTCATGAATGGGCTGTTCCGTAGAAACAGACGGATTGGTCGGCTCTATAAAAATAACCGCGGCTGACGCTGCCGGGCGTAAGAAGGTATTCCCCTCAATCGTCACGTCTTCCACCGGGCCGGACTCATACCAGCCCTGCGCATCATTTGAAATATATATAGACGCCATGCCCATACCGTCGAACAGGTTATCTTTAATTTCAACTTTTTTTCTGGTCGTAACCAAAATACCCCTGGTTGGAACCTGCTTAAATACGTTATTTTGTATTACTGCGCTTGGGGTATACGTTATATTTTCCACAACATGCGTATTCGGCTGTATTCCCGGCAGCGCCCTGTCCAGCGTAATTTCAATATCCGTCAGACTACCCGTTCCGCTCTGTTGCGTCCCGGCGTCCCCGGTCGGTCCTTTTACGCTCACTACCTCTGCAACGGAATCCGCTGCCCGGGTCATATTGCCCGCTGTCATAAACTCCACCTGATCCCCCGGGAAGAAATTCGGGAACCCGGCTGTTTCATGGTGCATATACCGTACCGTAAACGTTTTGTTATCAGCTGATTTGCTGATAACTTTCATAAATGTCCCGTGAATATTAATGGGATCGTCGTGCGGGTTGACAAACGTACAGTTTTCTACCCGGATCTCCCCTTTACAGCCGGACATCTGCACAAAATCCGCAAATCCTGCCGTACTCCTGCCGCTGCCTTCCGGCACGTCAAAATTGACGCCGTCCAACGTAATATCAGAAGAATTTTGCCCTACCACGCCAAATCCGTACAGGAAATGCGCGTTGACATCTTTGAGCGTAATCCCTTCGCTTTTCCAGAAAAACATAGCCGAATGATCCCTTGTCGTATTGCGCATCTGATAAGAACGGCCGGCTTTAACATTGTCCGGAACACTGCTGCTGTATGTAAATTTCAGCCTGTGATCGGAAATTTCCGTAATATTGGTAAGCCCGTTAAACAGCTTTGTTCCTTCACGCACCGTAAGCCCTGTATTTGCGTCGTAAATCTGATTTGCAATATTTGACAGCGCGTTGGTAGCCGTCCAGTAATGGTTCCCACTGTACGGGCTTATATCGCTTTTCCAGGTAACCGTCGTCCCGTTCACTTCATAATTGAAGCATTCCGGCACCAAGACCGTTGCAGAACGTTCGCTTTCCTGAACCGATTCCACCGTAACGTCAATAACCGACGGAACCTTAAAATCAAATGAGAGATTTTGGTATGTAACGTTTGTGCAGTCAATTGCGGCAAATGTCATCATTCTGCCGTGGAATAAGAACAAAGAACCGTTCCCGTCCAGTATAACATTTTTCATACCCTCAAATAAAAACCCGATGTTTTTCATATTATAATTCTGGTTTGCGCCTACGGTATTGGAAATATACAATTCCTTTTTATAGGCCTGATCCTCATAAATATCATACGTACCTTCCGGGAAACTTATCACAACCGGGACTTCGCCGTCGGCATTCATCTCTTTTGCGTCCGCAATCATCATCTGAATAGCCTCGGCCCAGTCATTTCCTTTGTCCGTATTGACATACCCCATATAATCCTCCGCCCGGATTACCTCTGCGTTTTCAAACTCATCTGAATCTGCCGCCTTCACCGAGCCCGCCGGAAAAACAGATACAGACAACATGCATATGATCAAAATAAACGCCGCCATTTTCTTTATTACCATAATCTATCTCCTTTATTCCATATTCAATCTGTTTCATTCCCGCCCACTCCGCCAACTGCTCTGCTACGCCGCTGCCCGCAGGAAGAGCGTTCCGTCATACTGCCCCCTTTCCCCATATTCTTATCGGTTTCAGGCCAATTCTTATTTTCGATATCCGGAAGGCGTACATCCATAAACGTTCCGGAAAGCCCTGGAAAAATAACTCATTTCCTGAAAACCGCACCGGCTTGCGGCAGAAGCAACCGAAATGTCCGTGTTCTTTAACAGTTCCGCCGCATACTGCAGCCGGTAATTTTTCAGATACGCGCCCGGCGTCGTCCCGATCGTCTGGCGGAAGCAGCGCATACATTCGCTTTCACTGATGCTCGCGCTTTGCGCAATCTGCCTGACCGTTATGGTTTCACCAAAAAACTGCTGGATAAACGAAAGCATCTGCTTCATGCGCTCATTCTGGCGGATGCTTTTTTCGGATAAACGTACTGTCTGCACGTCCTGACTGCGCCTTAAGACTGCCATACACTCTGAAAGCGCGCTGCGCACAGCAATCTCATAATCCGGTTCTTCATATGCACAGCTAAAAAAAGCCTTACGGATATAAGACAACAGTTCCTTCTGCCACAGAACCGCTCCGCTCAGAAAAAAGCCGGGAAGACAGCGATCCGACGTCAGCGGCAGGACGTACTTCTGCCAGAACACGCTGTCCATACTGCCTCCTACCAGACGGGGATGAAATACCACCGCATGCTGCTTCACACCGGAAGAATCGTTTTTTTCTGATTGTTCAAAAGCATGCAGGACGCCTGCGTTAATAAAACATCCTTCGCCTTTTTTCATCCGATATGCCTCGGATCCGATATGCGCGGTAACGCCTCCCTCTTCCGTAATACAAAATTCCAGTTCATCATGCCAGTGCCAGGGGACGGGAAGCGTTTTTTCGTTGTTTTCATAACAAGCCGCAGGAAATGCAAAGGAACCGTGCGCTTTCAATTCCCGCTTCTGCGGATCCGTCGGGCAAGTACATGGAGCTATCATATTTTTCTCCCTCTTATAAAAAATGGCTGTTTTGTACTATTATATGACGGAATAATTCTAAAAATCAAGCGATTTTGATGATATAATGCTACAGCATCACAACATCACCAATATTTAAAAACGACAGAGAGGAGAAACAAAAAATGAACCGTGAATTTTATAAAAAATTATTGTCTTTGGTGCTCCCGATTGCTTTTTCACAGTTTATGCTGTCTTTGGTAGGGGCGTCGGACGCCGTTATGCTTGGCATGATAAGCCAGGACGCCCTGTCCGCCGTTTCCCTTGCCGGGCAGGTAACGTTTGTCTTTAACCTGTTCCTGACGGCGTTGTGCGCAGGGGCAAGCATGATGGCGGCGCAGTATTGGGGAACAGGAGACCGTAGCGCCGTCGAAAAAATACTGGCGTTTGTACTGCGCGCCTCCCTTTTGGTTTCATGTGTATTTTTTGCCGGCTCATTTTTCTTACCGCAGACGCTGATGCGCTTTTTTACGCCGGAAGCGGCGCTGATTGCGGGCGGGTCGGTTTACCTTAAAGCGTCGTCCGTTTCTTATCTGTTTTGCGGCGTCTCCCAGATCTATCTTTGCATTATGAAAAACAGCGGCCACGCCGTAAAAAGCACTGTGATAAGTTCCTCCGCCGTCCTGTTAAATATCTTATTAAATGCGCTTTTTATTTTCGGGCTTGGCGACATAAAACCTATGGGCATTGCCGGAGCCGCCCTGGCAACTTCGGCCGCAAGGGCTGTGGAATGTGCATGGACGGTTATAGATTCCAAGAAAGCCGGGCGGATACGGCTGAACCTGTCTTATTTTTTGCATAAAAACCGTGCCCTTGGCCGTGTTTACTGGAAATACACCCTGCAGCTTTTGGGAAACCAGCTTGCCTGGGGCTGCGGGTTCACCATGTATTCTGTTGTAATGGGGCATATGGGAAGCGACGCTGTGGCGGCAAATTCCATTGCAAACATTGCAAAAAACCTGATGGTATGCTTCTGCATCGGAATCGGCAACGGAGGCAGCATCTTAGTCGGCAACGAACTTGGAGCCGGAAGGCTGAAAAAAGCGCGGGAATACGGCGGGAGGCTGTGCCGTCTTGCAATATTAAGCGGCATTGCCTCAGGCGGTCTTTTGCTCCTCACCTCGCCCCTTATCCTCCGTTTTTCAGGGCTAAACGGCCAGGCGGAAGAATATTTGAAGTGGATGTTTGCCGTCAGTTCATACTATCTGATCGGAAAGTCCATCAATACAACGACCATTGGAGGAATTTTCGGAGCCGGGGGAGATACGCAGTTCGGGCTGATTTGCGATACCATAACGCTGTGGTGCGTAACGGTGCCGCTTGGGTGCATTGCAGCGTTTGTTTTGCACTGGCCGGTGCTTGCAGTCTATTTCGTGCTGAACCTGGACGAAATTGTAAAACTGCCTGTCGTGTACCTGCATTACAAAAAATACGCGTGGGTAAACAGCCTGACCCAAAAAACAGCCTGTCTGGAATCCTAACATTTCAGCCGGAAAAAAGGAAAGAGACGGTGTGTCTCTTTCCTCAATGCCCGCTGTCGTCCCACGCCAGCAGTTCCTTCCGCAGTTCCTCCAAAAGCTGCGCCTCCGGCACCTTTTTATATACCTTCCCTTTTTTGATAATCAGACCTTCCCCTATGCCGCCCGCAATCCCGATATCCGCTTCCTTCGCTTCTCCCGGCCCGTTCACCACGCAGCCCATTACGGCGACCTTGAGCGTAAGCGGAATATCCGCCACCATATTTTCCACCTGGTTTGCCAGCGAAATCAAATCAATCTGCGTCCTGCCGCAGGTCGGGCAGGAAACCACCTCAATACCGCCTGTCCGAAGTCCGAGCGTCTTTAAAATCAGCTTCGCCGACTTCACTTCTTCCAGCGGATCCCCCGTCAGCGACACGCGGACGGTATCTCCAATCCCCTGGTGCAGAATCAGCCCCAGCCCGACGGCAGATTTGATATTGCCGCTAATTAGCGTCCCAGCTTCCGTAATCCCGACATGCAGCGGGTGATCCGTTTTTGCCGCAATCAGCTCATGGGCCTTCACACACATCAGCACGTCCGAAGATTTGATGCTGATCACCAGGTTGTCATACCCCATCTGCTCAATCATGCCCGCTTTATCCAGCGCGCTCTCCACAATCCCTTCCGCCGTAACGCCCCGGTATTTTTCCACCAGCTCTTTTTCCAGAGAACCGCTGTTGACGCCGATGCGGATCGGGACGTTACGTTCTTTCGCCGCGTCCACAACGGCTTTTAAACGCTCCCTGCCCCCGATATTGCCCGGATTGATGCGGATTTTATCCGCGCCGTGTTCGATTGCGGCAATCGCCAGGCGGTAGTCAAAATGGATGTCCGCCACAAGCGGAATGGAAATCTGTTTTTTGATTTCAGAAAGCCGCTGCGCCGCTTCCATGGTCGGAACGGCGCAGCGGATGATATCGCAGCCCGCCGCCGCCAGGCGGTTTGCCTGCGCTGCGGTGGCTTTGGCATCTTCTGTTTTGGTATTGGTCATAGACTGGATTAAGACGGGGTTTCCCCCGCCAATCACGCGGTTTCCGATTGTTACGGTCTTCGTCTGCATCCTTTGCATTTTCTTGTTCTCCTTTAGATAAACAGTTTCCGGATATCGTTAAACATGACAAGCACCATGATTCCCATTAAAATCACGATTCCGACAAAGTGCACCATGCCCTCTTTCTCCGGATTGACTTTTTTCCTGCGCACCGCCTCAAGCAGCAAAAATACCAGCCGTCCGCCGTCTAACGCCGGAAGGGGCAGCAGGTTCATCACGCCTAAGTTCGCGCTTAACAGAATGGAAAAATTGAGCATATTCAAAAAGACATAAAAATACCCGTCGCTCCTGCTCGCCTCATACGTATCCCCAATCGTTTTTACAATGCCCACAGGGCCTGACATTTCATTCGGGCTGACTTTTCCCGTACCCAGCATTTTCAGGCTCTGCAGCGTCGTCCAGATCCAGTATTTTATCTCGTACACGCCGTATTTCAGATTGGAAAGCACGTTTCCCTTTTTGCGTGCCAGCGTGCTCTGGCTGCCAAGTCCGAGTACATAGCGGCCGGTTTTTTCGTCGTACGCCGGCGTCAGTTCGGCGGCATGGCGCTGCCCGTCCCTCTCATAGGTTATTTTTACCGGATCGCCTTCATAAAACATGCCGTACATGCTGACCTCACGGAAAAAATGGATCGGCTTGCGGTTCATTTTTACAATGACGTCGCCTTCTTTTATCCCGGCTTCCTGGGCGGGCGAACCGTTTGTAACGCTCGTAATCAAAGGCGTATCCACGCCCATAAAGCTAATCAGCACAAACGCCATCACATACGCCAGGATAAAATTAAACACAGGGCCCGCCGCCACAACGCTGATCCGCGCCCACACGGATTTTTTGCCAAACGAGGCGTCGTCGCTGCTGTCGGCGTCTTCCCCTTCCATCATGCATGCCCCGCCAAAGGGCAGCAATTTAATCGAATAAAACGTCTCCCCCTTCTGCACGCCGAACAGCGTAGGCCCAAGCCCCATGCAAAATTCATTGACCCGTATGCCTGCCCGTTTTGCAAACAGAAAATGCCCCAGTTCATGAAACAAGATAATCACGCTGAATATTAGGATTGCTATAATAAACTTCAAACTACCACCTGCTTTCAATGAGTTCGTATACTTCTGCTTCCGTTTCTAAAATCTGCCCCACATCCGGCTCCGGGACAAAACCGGCCCGGCCCATACAGTCTTCGATGATTTCCGG
The DNA here is from genome assembly GCA_910577065.1 of uncultured Lachnospiraceae bacterium. Classification (GTDB taxonomy): domain Bacteria; phylum Bacillota; class Clostridia; order Lachnospirales; family Lachnospiraceae; genus Roseburia_B. Next base: position 8,741 of record CAJTLD010000031.1, read on the forward strand.
TATCTGTAAAAACCCGATTTTCCGGTCTAAAAACAGCGCGACCGCTTTTTCGTTTGCGGCGTTAAATACCGTGGGCACATTGCCGCCCCTTTCAAGCGCTTCAAACGCCAGGGAAAGCCCCCGGAATGTCTTTTGATCCGGCGGCTCGAAGGTCAGGCTTTTTAATGCGAACAAATCCAGCCGCTCCCCGTTTAGCGGACGCCGCTTCGGATAATACAGGGCGTACTGAATCGGCAGGCGCATGTCGGGCGTGCCTAACTGCGCCAAAACGGCGCCGTCTTCCCATTCCACCGCCGAATGGATGACGCTCTGCGGATGCACAGTCACCTGGATCTGCTCCGCCTCCACGCCAAACAGCCATTTGGCTTCTATTACTTCCAGCCCTTTGTTGACCAGGGTCGCAGAATCTACCGTTATCTTACGCCCCATCGCCCAGTTCGGGTGCTTTAAGGCGTCCTCTACCCGGACATGGCGAAGTTCCTCCTCTGTTTTTCCGCGGAACGGGCCGCCGGACGCGGTCAGGATGATTTTTGCAATCCGGCTGCCTCCTTCTCCCTGCAGCGCCTGAAAAATCGCGCTGTGCTCGCTGTCTACCGGAAGGATGGGCACACGGTACGCTTCGGCCAACGGCATAATGATATGCCCCGCCGTGACCAGCGTTTCCTTGTTGGCAAGCGCAATCGCCTTGCGGCTTTTGATTGCGGCAATGGTCGGGCGGATGCCGAGCATTCCCACAATTGCGGTCACCAGCATTTCGGACTGCGGCTCTGTGGCCGCTTCTAAGAGCCCTTCCATGCCGGATACGATACGCGTGCCGGTGTCCTCCACGCGAAGGCGCAGCTCTTTTGCGTTCTCTTCGTCCCACACGGCTGCAAGCGACGGGTGAAATTCCCGGATCTGCGCTTCCAGAAGCGCAGTATTTGCGCCCGCGGCAAGGGCCGTGACTTGTATATCCTTTTGTTCCCTTACTACCTCTAACGTCTGGGTCCCGATGGAACCGGTGGAACCCAATATTGCTATTTTTTTCATATGTCCCTTTCTGTATCCCCTTTTATGGAAATGATGTACCGTCACATCAGATAAGCCGCCAGAAAATAAACGACCGGCGCCGTAAAGATCACGCTGTCAAACCGATCTAAAATCCCGCCGTGGCCCGGAATCAGCGTGCCGTAATCTTTTATTTCGTAATTCCGCTTCACCGCGGACGCCGCCAGATCCCCGATCATGGAGAGAAGCGCCCCGACGCCGCTGATTGCCGAAAGCAGGATGATTTCCTGCATTCCCGCCTGCATGGCGTCCCGGAATACCCAGCCGTATAAAGCAGTCAGAAGCATACTCCCGGCTACGCCGCCGACCGCGCCCTCGACCGACTTTTTCGGGCTTAGCTTCGGCGACATTTTGTGCTTCCCGAACAGCACGCCCACGCAGTAAGCGCAGGTGTCGCATCCCCACGAGCACAAAAAAATCAGCCATACAATATAGCTGCCGCGCGCCAGCATCCTGGTCTGATA
>CAJTLD010000031.1:10277-22645 GCA_910577065.1 uncultured Lachnospiraceae bacterium
CACCGCCACATAAAATATGCCGAAATACGCCGCGAAAACCTGCTCGGTCCGGTACTTCGGATACGTAAATACATAGACAAACATCAACAGTACCAGCGACCCGATTACCCATATCATCCCGTCCGGCAGAAACGGGTGGTACAGATTGGCATAAAATACGGCCGCCGCCAGATACCCGGCTATGCCCGCCGCGCTTTTTTCGATCCCCAGAATACGATAGAGCTCAAACATCCCGATTACGGAAACCGCAAACAGCGCCGCCAAAAGCACGTCCCCTCCGGCAAAGATCAGCGCCAGGGCTGCCGCCACCAGGACAATCCCGCTTAATAACCTTGTTTTAAACATTTGTTTCCTCTTTTTCCCGGATGCCGCCGTATCTTCTGTCTCTGGCACTATATGCTTCCACGGCCTGTTTTAATTCCTGTTCCTTAAAATCCGGCCACGGCGTATCCGTAAAATAAAATTCACTGTATGCCAGCTGCCAGAGCAGGTAGTTGGACAGACGCTGCTCCCCGCTGGTGCGGATTAAAAGATCCGGATCGGGAATCTCCGCCGTATCCAGATACGATGCAAATCTGGCTTCATCCAATTCCTCCGCGGACAGCCTGCCCGAATCGTAAGCGGCAAGCATCTTTTTCATTGCGCGCAGCATTTCATCCCTGCTCCCGTAATTGATGGCAATCTGTAAATTCAACCCGGTATAGCCTGCCGAAACGGCTTCCAGTTCCCTGATATTTTTCTGGAATTTCTCGCTTAAACGGGAAATATCCCCGATCACGCGCACGCGCATATTATTCTTTTTCGCCGTCCTCTGGCAGTTTTTCAGGTAGGAATCCAAAAGCGTCATCAGCGCGCTTACTTCCCCTGCCGGACGATTCCAGTTCTCGGTTGAAAATGCATACAGCGTCAGATAGCGGATGCCCATGTCATGCGCCGCCTTGCAGACGGTTTCTACGTTTTTTGCCCCCATTGTATGCCCGTAATTGCGCGGCATTCCCTTTGATTTGGCCCAGCGGCCGTTCCCGTCCAGTATAATTGCAACATGGTTTGGTATCATAAAGACGTTCCCCTTTTAAAATTTATGGTAAAAACGGGGACATGCATAATGCGATGTCCCCCCTTACTTGCAAATCCATTCGTCCAAGCCGTTAAACCGTCATAATCTCTTTCGTCTTCGCTTCAACCGCTTTGTCTATTTTGGCAATGTATTTATCCGTCATCTTCTGCGCGTTGTCTTCCAGATCTTTCACTTCATCCTCGGATACGTCCCCTTTGCCAAGCTTTTTAAAGGTGTCGTTGGCATCGCGGCGGATGTTGCGGACGGCAACCTTTGCCGCTTCCCCTTTTTTCTTAATATCCTTTGCCAGTTCCTTCCTGCGTTCCTCGGTCAGCTCCGGGAATACCAGGCGGATGATCTTGCCGTCGTTTGTCGGATTGATCCCGATATCGGACGAAAGAATCGCTTTTTCAATGATCTTGACCATAGACGCTTCCCACGGCTGGATCTGGAGCATCCTCGGTTCCGGGGAATTGACGTTTGCTACGGACTGAATCGGCGTCGGCGTCCCGTAATAATCGACCCGCAGCTTGTCCAGCACATGCGGATTGGCGCGCCCGGCGCGGATTGCGCCAAATTCTTCTTCTAAATTATTCAGTGATTTCTGCATTTTGGTATCAAATGGCTCTAACCTTGCATCCATGAAAAAAACCCTCCCTCAAACTTTATGATACTGTCACAACGGTTCCGTTAAAATCGCCGGAAATGGCATGTATGATGCTGTCCTCTTCCTGCAGTGCAAAAACGTACATCGGCATTTTATTCTCCATGCACAGAATGGACGCGGTCATGTCTACGACAGAAAGCTTCTGCGCAATGACCTCTTCAATGGAAATGCTGCCGTAGCGTTTTGCAGCCGGATTCTGCTTCGGATCGGAATCGTATACGCCGTCCACCGCCTTTGCCAGCAGAATACCGTCCGCTTCAATCTCAACGGCACGCAGCACGGTCGCCGTATCCGTGGAAAAATACGGATGGCCTGTCCCGCCTGCAAAGAATACCACCATATGGTGTGCAAAATATTTATTCGCGCGGTCTTTTGAAAACAGCTTGGTCATGGAACCGCATTCAAAAGGCGTAAGCACCTGCGTCATCATGCCTGCCGAACGGAAGATTTCGGATACGTAAATACAGTTCATAACCGTCGCAAGCATCCCGATCTGATCCGCCTTGACCCGGTCAATCGTCTCACTGGTGCGGCCGCGCCAGAAATTGCCGCCGCCTATCACAACGCCGACTTCAACGCCCTGATCCAGAAGCTTTTTGACCTGAAGGGCTACTTTTGTCACCGTCGGCTCGTCGAAACCGGTCTTTTTGCTGCCTGCCAATGCTTCCCCGCTTAATTTCAATAAAACCCGCTTCATAGATTAATTTCCTTTCTTCTCGTCAAAGAGGCTCTGTACGTCAACATCCGCATATGTCTGTGAGCAGAAACCTTCGATCACAGCGCCGTTGTTGATCTGTACGGAACGGGATTTGATATTACCCATAATAACGGCGGAGGTATCAACCACTACCGGGCCCTGCACATCAATATCGCCTTTGATGGCTCCTGCAATAACTGCGGAAGCGGCCGTAATATTGCCGATTACGACAGAACCGATACCGATCTTAACCGTACCCGTGCTGTTTACCTCGCCTTCCACCTTTGCAGCGTCTGCAAAAAACTCGGAGGAATTGCTGTTGCCCTCTAAAATACCGGTGATCACCAGCTTGCCGTTGCAGGTGACATTCCCTACAATCCTTCCGCGGATATCGACTGAGCCGTCGGAAGCGATATCGCCTTTGATGTTTGTCCCTTCCGTAATCACGGTGACTTCGTCGGAAATGGCATCCGGATTGACCCCGCTTACCTGCTTTGACCCTGCCGTCATCATTTCTTCATTCATTCTCTTTCTATCCTCCATTGTCATTCTGATATCCGCCCCTTTGGAATCCCTTGCAAAATTCCGATCCAAATTGCGCTGCGACTTTGCCGCATTCTGGTGGATACTGTTTGAAGATTCTGTTACCTGCTCTAACAGCCCGTTTAATTTGGAAAGCTCAGACTTGGTGTCCACATCTTCCAAATCAAGCGTATTTACAAGCATATCATCATTTCCGAAATCGTCGTCCGGTTCCGTAAAGTCATCCCCGCCTGGTATCAGTTCGTCAAGCGCCTGTGAAAAATCATCCCTTAAATCACTTTTATCATCTTTATAATCCTTAAAGAAACCCATTTTAAATCCTCCATTTTAAAATTTACTGCGTTTTTACACTTGCCGCTTCTATATGCTGCACAACCGTTGTATTCTCATCTATTGGTAAAAGTTCCGCTCCCATGCCCTTAAGCGCTTCGATTAAAGGTTCGAGCGCTTTCACGGTAGCGCCCTTTGATTCTGCATCGTGCAAAAGGACAACAGACGTTTTGTATTTTACCACATCCGTCACAACATTTTCAACCAGCTTTTCTGACGTGTAAGCCTGTGCGGTAGCGTCGCCGCCGGAAACATTCCAGTCAAAATATGTGATTCCGCGTTCATTTAAGCAATGGATAAATTCCGTCATATCCACATCGCTGACCTTGTTGCTGCTTCCGCCCGGGAAGCGGTAAAACAGGCATTCCTCACCTGTTACTTCGTACAAATAATTCTGGATCTCCGAAAAATCCTTTTCAAAAGATTCCACAGAACTGTACAAGGAACTGTATTTGTGAGAATAGGAATGCATCGCCAGCGTATGCCCTTCTTCTACGATCCGCCGATACAGTTCTTTGGATGATTCCCCGCCTTTCCCAACAACAAAAAACGTGGCCTTAATCCCGTGTTCCTTTAATATATCCAGAATCTGCGGCGTATTGCTGCTCGGCCCGTCGTCAAACGTCAGGTAAACTTTGTGGGTATCCCCTTCCCCGGCCAAATTTTCCTTTTGGTTGACTGCCTGCGCAACGTCATAATATTCTTCTGTTTCGCTTATCTGCGTATTTTCTTCCAGATTAAAATAAGCGCTTTCCTCCGCTTCTGCGGCCGTCTGGTTGGCTTCTTCCTTAAGCTGCCCGCTTACGGTAAAATTATCCAGCAGATACTTGAGATTTTTCTCAAGCACATGCACTTTGTACAGTAATACGGCGCAGATAATAACAGAAAGCACAAGCCATATTCCTATAATATAGATAATCGCCATCTTAATCCGGGCAACCCGCCTGCGCCTTCTGCGCTCCTGCGCAAGCCCTTTTGTGGAACTTTCTTCCATATATGATCCCACCTGCTCAGATATTGTAATCAAATTATTCTTTTACATTGTACCATATATTCTTTCTTTTGCAACATTTATTCTGCAAATATTATTCTGTAGCGGGTTCGTCCACCTGTTCTTCCGTGTCTTCCGTCAGTTCTTCCAGTTCTTCTTCCCCGTAGTACTCTTCTTCCGATACTTCCTCTATTTCTGCATTTTCATACAAAAACTGGACGGCTTTTTCTCTTATGAGCATCGTCATCACAGATACTTTTCCATAATCTGCGGTAAAATCCTCAACCGACTCATAACCGTACGCACCGGCAAGCGATTCCGCTTCTGCCGCATAATTTTTTTCCGTAATGGAAAACCCTTCCTTTTCTGCAATTGCCTGCGCTACCAGGATTTCATTGACGCTTTCTACCGTGATCCCTTCCAGATCATCCTCCCCGGCAAAGTCTCTGATAAATTCATCCAGTTCCATGCCGAACATATCCGCATACTGCTGGTACTCTTCCATGGTAGAATTGTAACAGGCGTCATAAAGAGCCTGCGGATAACCGCTTACCGTGGCATTGCCGACTGCCAATGACAGCGCTTCATCCCCTGCGCCTGCAGCGGCTTCTTCCTGCGCATCGGAAATCAGTTCCTCCCGCATCGCCTCCTCATAAGCCTCTGTGGTATCGTAGTCGGTTACTTTTGCAACAAATTCGTCGTTGTATTCCGGAACCACCATTTCGCTCACGGCTTTTACCGTTACCGTAAATTCAGCCGTTTTACCTGCTATTTCCTCCTCGTAATCTTCCGGATATACCATTTGAAACGTCACGGTTTCCCCTGCACTTTTGCCAAGCAGGTTATTTTCAAACTCTTGCGGGAACTCCTCAGCCCCTATCACAAATTCATAATCTTCCGCGCTTCCCCCGTCAAACTCCTGCCCGTCTATCGTACCTGTAAAATCAATGGTCAGATAATCCCCGCTTTCTACGCCGCGGATCGTAATCTTTTTATACTCCGTATTTTCTTCCAACAGTTCTTCAATACTCATCTCTACATCTTCATTTGACACCGTGGGAACCGGATACTGCACCATAAGCCCTTTATACTCCCCAAGCGTCACATAATCGCTTACGTTATAATCCAAAAACGCCTGCGTCTCCGTATCCGTGACAGCTTCGCCGGACTGGCCCCCTCCGTTTCCTCCACATCCTGCAAACAGGCACGTTGCCATTCCAAACATCACTGCTGCGCATAACCTTTTTTTCATCGTATTACCTCTTTCTCAATTGTTCTTTTTCTGTTCAAATACGCTATCAGGCTTAATATAACATACTTGCCAAAAGAAAATCAATGGCTTTTTTGTCTTTCCAGTTCTTATTCTGCTATTTATGGAATATAATTATGTTTTTCTCTGTCACTTTATGAAAATTTCCGCATACGTTATTGATATATCATAAAAAGGAGATTGCCATATGAATACTTGCGGTCAGCCAAGATGCGGCAGGGCGCCTTACCCTGCCCCAGAACCCTGCGCCAAAAACCCCCGGCAGACAGACAATTTTGCCCTTGCCATGGCGTATGTGCCAATGCAGAAATTTAAAAACCTCTATGAATTAGACGAGGGCCTACAGCACGGCACAATTTTTCCGGAATTAAATAAACCCTTTATGGGATGGAAAGGGGGACGTCCGTGTTGAGACAGAATATGAATATGAATATGAACCAGAAACAGCTGCTTCAGTGGATCAACGAGGTAAGCTTTGCCGTAACGGAAATGGTCCTATATCTGGACACCCACCCGGACGATGCGGACGCACACGCTTATTTTGACCACTTCCGCGAAGAGAGGAAGAAAGCCATGGCTCTTTATTCCGAGAATTTTGCACCTCTGACACTGGATACGATGCCGAATGCCGATCCGTGCGACCAGTGGAGCTGGGCAAGCGAACCATGGCCGTGGGAAGGGGGGATTTGTTAATGTGGAATTATGAAAAACGTTTGGAGTATCCTGTAAATATTAAGGAAACAAACCCGCAGATTGCAAAATTTATTATGAGCCAATACGGTGGACTATATTGTTTAAACATATAATTTTACTTAATTAAATTTTAAACATTATTTTTACCTATTATAATGTGTCATGCTATCCTTTTATTTCCCACTTTATTCACTTTTTTACAATTATTTACTTGCAAAAAATTAACCGCCATGCTATAATAAGACTGTCCTTAAATTATCTAACCAATAATTTTTTCAGAGAGAAAGAGCGGTAATAAATTCCGCTCTTTTTCTTTTACTTATATGCAGCCTATATCACCTTTTCTGGCCGGAAGCAAATAGGCAAGCTGATAAAAGTGGTCAAAGCGCTCACTCAACTTGCCCTTGAAATTGGAACTCTCATAGCCGTCATCAAAATGGTAATAGAGAGTATCCTGTAAGGAACGGGGAGGGAAACCTCCCCTACCTAAAAAATAGCACAGTCTGTCTGTAAAATCAAGATGATGAAAAATATTTTAAAGCTTGTATCGTCGGTTGTCTGGCTAGTTATTGTAATTGTCGGTTTAGTTTTGCTGTTTATGTAGAAGCGCCAAAGGGGAACGGGCGGCAGGAGAACACCTGCCGCCCTTTTTACGTTTACCGTATATACGCCTTGCTTCCGGTATCCGCACAAACCCATTGTTCCCGGCCTCCCTTATCCTGGCCTATGTACATCCAGATAGCGTCCCCTACCCGTGCTGTCGCGTGATTTTTTACTTTTATGCCTTTCCTTATCTCCCCCAGTATCTTCCCCGCAGGCACTGCTTCCGGAAGCTGGGCGGCTGCTTTCGTCCGGATGCGCAGGCCTTCCACCATGATTTGGTACACATGGCCCGGTTGATAGTTTAACTGTACGTGGGTTTCCCCTGCGGATGCGGCCTGTATAGCCTGCCCTGCTGCCCCGGGCTTGTCTGCCTTTAAGAATAATGCCTGCTCTGCGCGCCTGCGTTCTGCGAGGCCAGGGAGTACTCTGCCGGCAGATTTGTTATACTCTAACATTTTCTGCGATATTGTGGTAACGCTGCGGCTCCCATCCGCCGTAAGCCGGTCAATGCTTCCGATGTTAAACGCAAAGCTGACAAGCGCGTCAAACTGATTCTGCCCCCAATGGTATGTACTGTCATATTTTGCGACCATCCGCTCAAACTTCACCAAGTCCTCTTTCAGGAGGCGTTCCGCCTGCCCCTGTGTGATTTTCTGTCCCATTTTTACGCCCGCTGTGTGGCCATAGCCAATCGTCGGCACGCCGGCCGGGCACCGGTAAGCCGTCAGCCTGCACCCTTCAAACTTTTTAATGAATTCAATCCCTGCCTGTGATGTTTTCATTCGAACTCCTCCCCTTACTTCCATGGCTTCTTCATCTGCTCATCCGCTTTGATTGCCGCCTGCGTAAAACTGTTGTTCTTCCACCATGCCCATAACGCGGCCCCTGCCGTAACCGCCATGGACACCGCTTCCCCCACTCCGTCTTCTGAAAACGGGAGCGGGCTTAGCCCGCAGATAATAAGCGCCTGGTTTAAAAGTGCAAACGCCAATACCGCCGTCCTTACAATAGTGCCTGTTTCAATTTTTCTTTTCATGGCTCCTCCTTCTCTTCCGGTTCTTCCGGCATGTTTAATAATGTATTGTACAGTTTCGTAGCGACGTCATTGCCGCCTAATTTATGGTAAGCCTCGTATACGCGCTTAATGGATTCTTTCGCGTATATCGGGCAATACTCCCTGTCCTGGTATTTGTTGTAATTTTGCACAATGCTCTCACGCAGAAGACCTTTCACCCCTTCCGCAATGGCCGCGCTTTTTTCCTGCTCCTCTTTTAAGCGGTTCCTTACATCCCGGTACAAATACCCCAGGATAGACGATATGGCCGCAAACATCCATTCCGTCCAGTGCTGCTGGATAAACGGCAGCAGTCCCATAATCAACACTCCCTTCCTTACGTATTCCTTACCATGCCTTCCACCCTAAGCACCCTCATATTCGAATATGTCCAGCCGCCCAAAGTCCGTATATATACGCCGACCCTGTTATTTGTAAAATCACATGTCACCCACATGCACCCGCTGTAAGATGCCATTGCATATGCCGACACATGGGAAGTCGGGCAGTCCCTGGTAAACGTACGGTACCCTTTCTCCCCGTCCCCGACTTCGATATACATCCGGACTTCCTTCCATTCGGACAGGCCGGTAATTGTGGTGTATTTCCACGTCTGCATTGCCGACGGGTATATTCCGGATGTGGAGGAATACAGGGCGTACGGGCTTTCCATAAGTTCCGTCTGGTACCCGGCCAAATCCCCTACCACATACCAGTATGTGCCGCTGTAAACCAGTTCCAATACCGTGTACTGCCGGATGGCGCGCACCGGTATCGGGCTGCCTTTGTAATAGATTGCCTTCGCCCCGGCGCCGCTGACGTTTAGCGTCGGGTTTGCCGCCGTGTTGGCGTATGCAAACCTTACTGTCACCCGCGCCCCCGTTACCAGGGAGAATTTCGTCACACTGCAGGTTTTTGCCGCGGTCGCTCCCGACGTGCTGCATGTGGCGTAATGGTGCCTTGCCGCAGTCCCGTCAAACAGCACGCCGTCAATCGCGCGCTCGGTCTTTAGCTTAGACGCCGATTCCACAGCGCCTGCGTTCTGCGCCACATAAGATTTTATTTTCTGCCACAGGTAAGAAAGCGCGGCATCGTTCAAGAATCCTCCCATACCGCCCCCCGTTTATACGCATATGCTGTCAATTTGCGCGTTTGTTATTGCCGTAACGGTAAAGATTTCCCCCAGCGGATCCCAGGCCGTCCCGTTCCATGCTACATTCATCCCCGCCCCTCCGTACTGCCCTGCAGTTTCGATATTGTAAACGTCGCCTGTTTGCCGGTTGGTTGTCGGCAACTTCGATGCGTCCGTTACGGAGCCTTTGTATTTGTACATGCCGGAAATGTCCGACTTTAAGGCATATTTAGACGCTTCCATGAACCCAGCCAGCTTCGTCTTTTCTGCTGGCAGCATTAGCCCGGCTGTGGAAGGGTTAGCTGCATTAATATAAGTTTCCTGGTACTCTGCATCTGCATCACTCCCAAAATGTAACCGTAAGCTGCATTTCTCACTATCTTCACGAGTGGTAACAGATATTCTATCCCATCCATGCCCGAACAAAACATTATTCTGACCCATTGCGCGCGGCGCAGGCACAAGCCCGCTCAAGCCGGCCGTCTCGTTCGTTGGCGGCGAAAAACTTCCATATGTTTTCTGCGGCGGCTTCTTCCATTTCCCATCCCCTGCCAGGAAATATTCCACCTGCCCGGTATCTGGGGCCGGGACAAGCCCTGCGGCGCCAGCTCCTGCCGGCGTTGCGGTTGCGCCTCTAAAAACGTTATATGTCGTGTCTTTCGCGGAAAACGTCACTTTGTCATTCGTTGTGTCGGGCGTAAGCGTGACGTTGCTCCCGGCCACAAATTCCAGCGTGTCCGTCGCGGAATCCGCGGCCACTGTGCTTGTACCGACCTTGACGTTGGAAAACGCATTCTGGTTTTTCTGCGCCCCCGCCGCGATCCCGGCCAGTTTGTTTTTTTCCGTCGTTGTATAATCATTTGTGCTTAACACCTTTGCCCCGTCTTTGCGTACAAACAAAGCGCTTATCTTTGCCCAAAGGTGCGACAGCCCGTTCCTGTCTAAAAAGTTTTCTGACATGCCTTTCCTCCTAACTGCATATTTCGTCGATTTCCAGGTTTGTTATCGGGCTTGTGTAATACAGTTCCAGCCCTTCCACCTGCTGCGCGGTCAGCCCCTCCACCTTTTTCCCAATGATGATTTTCCCATTGGACACGCTTTCCATGCTCTCCGCCGCCGCCAAAAGCTTTTTCTGCATGTCCGCAAAGCCTGTCCCGCGGTTTGAAAGTTCCACGGTATTTTTGTGCGGGGCGTCCGGATAGCGCGTAATGCGCACAATGCGCTCCCTTGCGTCTACCCCGATATCCGGATCCGTAAGCCACGCCTCGTCCCCCAGCGAAAATGCATAGTCCCCATACCCGTCCTGTATATTCGCCATGTCCAGCACCTGCGCCGTATACGTCGTTTTCGGCACAGAAAGCCCGTCCAGCTTCTTTTGCGCCGCCTCTTTTAGCTTATAGGCGTCCGTATAGTTTGTGTCCTCCCATACAAACGCCCGGACTTCCCTGGAATACTGCGTGTTGTCCAGGTAATCCTTCCCTGCGTTCACGCTGCCTACCGTAAGCCCGTCCTTTCCAATCGGGTAAATCCTGGTGTAAAAGCCGTGCGTGTCTGTTTTTTCTTCCAGCGATTGCAGGTTGAACCCTTTTAAAAAGCGGGTTTGCCCTCCCCCTATCCTGTTGTGCAGGTATATTTTCTTTTTCTTTGCCGAAAACGAAATTTCCACCCAGAACACTTCCGCAACCCGCTCCAGCAGTTCCATGCTGTTTGTCCCGCTTTCCATAATGTTGCGCGTCCCCGCATCGTCCGCAGACACATTTTCATAACCCCACCCGCTCCCTTCAACCGCCGCAGACACGCACTGCGTGAGCGTAAGCCCCTGCGCTTTAAACTCCCGGACTGCGTTCCCGCAAAGCGCGCCCGTATCCTGCTCCGCCACTACGGATCCAAACATCCCTTTTGCAGGCGCTTCCTTCACACGGTAAATCTCATCCCCGTATTCTATGGCGTCCTCGCAGCGGATGCGCCCGTCCCCTAACGGGTACGTGAAGCTTAACTGCTTCTTTGCAACGCCGCCCGCAATCTTTTCCTCCGCTTTAAAATCCCTGCGCCTGGGAATAGCCCGGGCAAATTCCAGCGCCCCTTCCCTGTTTTCCCTGTATAGCTGCATGCCCCTCCCTCCTTATATGTAAACCGGCGTAAACCACGCTGTTATGCGGAAACGCTTCTGCGCCTTGTGGTGGCCGTTCCCTATGTTTTGCACGCGCACTTTTAGTTCCCTGGCCAAAGGCCCTGCCTCTGGTATGGCCGGCATGCTTACGGATGTTATAAAGTTCGGATAGGCGGGCTGCGGACAGTTGTTTTCCACATCAACCCTTCCAATCCCCCCTATAATCCGGACCGTATGCGCGCCCTCTTCCATCCAAATATCCAGACAGCCGCTATCATGCCATTTTTTATAAATGCCGCATGTAACCGTAAGATCCCCCACATCTTTCCCCGCCTGGTTTTTGCATACCCCTGGTATGGTAACTGTCCCATACAGGGGCAGTCGGTATTCATTTCCCGGCATGCCCGCCTGCGCCAGGTCGCGCACCGCATAAAGTTCCTGGCTGACGGTTATGTCAAGCGCTCCTGCGCCCCCATCCCCGGGCAGCTGCAGGGAAACCTCCTTCGTTACGTCGGAATCTTCGTCCCCCTCAAAATCCAATACCCCGGATACGGTGTAGCGCTCCCCATATTCATACCCTTTGCATTCAAGCGACAGGATGTGCCAGCTGTCTTTTGACGGCCCATACTCCTTTTGCTCCACGCCGCAAAGGGACAGCTTTAATTTCCTGCCCTTAAGCGCCTCGCCAACTTCCACGTCGCACACGCTGTCAAACAGCGCAAGCACCTGCCCCGCTTTTTCCCATAGCTGCCCCCTGCTGCCGCCTTTGAGCCGGATATCCAGCTTATAGGTGTTTAACCCAAATTCCGGGGGCGCCATGGCCCCGCCCCACTGCCATCCAAGCCGCACGCTCCCATTTGACGGCGCGCGCTTCCCCGGCGTTATCCGCCAGAATGACGCGCCGTATGCGGCAATGTCCGTCCCGTTTACCTTCACGTTTTCCTCCTTCCCGGTTAAAACCGCACCGCCTGCATTGCCAGCCCGTCCCCGACGCTTTCCGTAATGCGCCCTACCAGTTCCCCGGTATCCAACACAACCTTGATCCGGCTGATTTCCTCCCTGGCTTCCCGCACCTCTTCCAAAAGCCCGGCCAGCATTTTTGCGGCGGCCGTATTGTCCACAGTTATATTTGCAGCCTGCTGCGCCGGGGCCTGGATCGCGCGCCCAGGAGACATAAGGCCTGCGCCTGTCCCGGAAAGTTCTGCGGCTGCTGCTTCCCGG
>CAJTLD010000032.1:0-12110 GCA_910577065.1 uncultured Lachnospiraceae bacterium
CCAACCGCACCCCCTTCCCTCTGGCTGACGGAACTTTACCAACATTGTTCGCTGTAGTAGGGATACCGTATAAGAAACTATTCACACAATTCCTTACGGAGATTTTCACAGTCCTGCGCCATTTCCTGCATATCCTCGTCGGGAACCATCTCGTGAAGGTCATAAGACAGAGGTTCTTTTACAAAGTGGGAAAGCGCCTTGTTTATAAGTATTTTTTCTTCTTCTGTAAAAGTAATGCGGACCGTATTTTCACTTTCATCATCCAGCAATATTCCCAAAGGCACGCTGCCGTTTACAGTACATTCTAACATCAAAGCAGCCAGATCCGTTATCAAATTAACGGCGTAATAAAAATCATGTTCTTCACCTTCTGAGTCGGTATAACCCAGGTTAGGTGAAGCGCAGAAGTCCCAATTCAGTTTGTCAAGGCCCGTATCTTCAAAAATTTCACTTAGGGCAATCTCTGTTTTTTGTTTATCAATTAAATATTCAAGCAGGGTTAAGCTGTCATCCGTTCCCCCAATGTAATTCCCCCAATATTTTTCAATATGCATGTTTATGTCCTCCTTATCATTTCCATTATTATAGCACAATTTTAAAAGTGTGGAAAGAGTGACATTTCGGAACGAAAATCAAATACATTTCCGTGCTGCATGAGACAAAAGCCTCCCTCTAAATGAAGCGCCCGTCTTGCACTTTAACCCAAATTGTTATATGATAAAACCACAATAAAACCGGCAAAGGAGTAACAGCATGTGCAGCATAAATGAACTCATTTTATACAGGGATTTCACCGGAAACCGTATATTTTTCAATCTGGCATGGCTGATTGAGCGCCACAGCGACAGCGATCTGCACAAAGACGACGCGATTGCACGGTACTGCGGCAGCCTGCAGGAGCTGGTCGAGCTGGCGGAAAGCCACGGCTTTTCCGGCAGCCTCTGGCACACGTTTCTGGCCTATCTTCTGGTAAACAACGAAAACGCGTACAGCAGGGCATGTGAAATTCGCGGGGAGGCAGACGGGACGGTAAGCCGGATTGCCCTGCATGATTTTGCCATTCTAAAAAAACTGTTTGATTTCGATTTTTCCGTGCTGGAACAAAGCATAGGCATAACAGGCGCCGCGTTCCTTACAGACTATCAGGCGGCGTCCGGACAAAACGGCGAACGGAAGCTGTTCCACGTCCGGATCCGCGACCGGATTTTGGAACTTGCAGCGCAGTTAAACGCCGCTTCGGACGCACGGGAATTTGGCCACGCCGTCACTGCGTTTTACCGGGATTTTGGCGTGGGCAAGCTGGGGCTTCACAAAGCGTTTCGGGTGGAGCATACAAAAAAAGGCGTGCAGATCGTCCCGGTGACCAACATCGCCCATGTGACGTTAGACGATCTGGTCGGGTACGAAACAGCCAAGCAAAAGCTGACTGCCAATACCGAAGCGTTTGTCAGGGGAAGGCAGGCAAACAACTGCCTGCTGTTTGGGGACGCGGGGACCGGCAAATCCACAAGCATCAAAGCAATCGCCAACCGGTACTATGCGGACGGGCTGCGCATGATCGAGGTGTACAAGCATCAGTTTGAGGATCTGCATGCGGTCATTGCTCAGATCAAAAACCGCAATTACAAGTTTATTATCTATATGGACGACCTTTCCTTCGAGGACTTTGAGGTCGAATATAAATACTTAAAAGCCGTAATTGAAGGCGGGCTTGAGAAAAAGCCGGAAAACGTGCTGATTTACGCGACGTCAAACCGCAGGCACTTAATCCGCGAAAAGTTTTCGGACAAGGCGCAGCTTGACGACGATCTGCACAACAACGATACGGTGCAGGAGAAGCTTTCCCTGGCGGCGCGGTTCGGCGTACAGATTTATTTCGGCGCGCCGGACAAGAAGGAATTTGAGCGGATTGTCACTACGCTTGCGGCGCAGAACGGGATTGCAATGGAAGAGAAGGAACTGCTTTTGGAAGCAAACAAATGGGAGTTGGGCCACGGCGGGCGTTCGGGACGTTCGGCGCAGCAGTTTATCAATTATTTATTGGGAAAATAGAAGAAAAGGGGGGATTTACCATGAAAATCACGACATTTGCCGCGATTTACATCGGCTCTTACGAGGTGAGCCTGAAAATTTTTGAAATTTCACCCAAAAAGGCGATCCGCGAAATTGACCATGTGCGGGCAAGGGTCGAAATCGGCAAAGACTGCTACCAGAAGGGAAATATCGGCTATGAATTAATGGACGAACTGGGGAACCTGCTGTTAGAATATAAAAAAATTATGGAAGGGTACCGGGTGGACGCGTACGAAGCCTATGCGGGCGGCGTGTTCCGCGATATCAAAAACGAACTGTTCGTATTGGATCAGCTTTTTATCCGCACCGGAATCCGCATCAAGGTGCCGAGCAATTCGGAGCATCGTTTTATCGGCTATAAGGCCGTGGCGTTTCGGCCGGAGTTTGACGAAATGACGAAGCAGGGCGCGGCCGTTGTCGACGTGGGCGGCGGCAACCTGCAGGTGACGGTTTTTTCCGGCGGGCGGGTGCTTTCGTCGCAGCATATGGTGTTAGGCATTATGCGTTTGCGGGAGCAGCTTTCCTCCATCCAGAACGCGGTCGCCCACTACGAAATCCCGATTGAAGAACTGGTGAATAAGGATTTGGAAGTGTTTAAGTCGCTGTATTTAAAAGACACGAAGATCAAATATATTATTTTTATGGGCGAATACGTGACGGATTTGATGAAGAAAACGGACAAAAAAGGCAGCCAGCTTGCAACGGTGGAGAAATTTGTCCGTTCCATGCGCAAATTTTACCGCAAAAACATCGACCAGATTTCGGCGGAACTGGAGCTTTTGCATGAAAACGATCCGCTTTTAGTGCCGTATATCGTCCTTTATACCCGGATTGCGGAAGAGCTTGACGCGGAGGAAATCTGGGCGCCGGGCGTCAATGTCAGCGACGGCATGGCGTATGATTATGCCGAACGCCACAAAATATTAAAGCCGCTGCACGATTTTGACGAAGACGTCATTTCGGCGGCCAGGCAGCTTTCGGACCGTTACGAGGGCTTTTCCCCGCATATTGACGCGCTCGTGGAAATGTCCGCGCTTGTATTTGACGCGATGAAAAAGGTGCACGGGATGGGAAAACGGGAACGACTGCTTTTGCAGACGGCGGCAATCCTGCACGACTGCGGAAAGTATGTCAGCATTGCGCACGGGGCAGAATGTGCGTATAACATTATTATGGAATCGGAAATTATCGGGCTTACGCACTTAGAGCGTGAAATTGTGGCAAGCGCGGTGCTGTACAATACATACCCGATGGGCGATTATGCAGAGCTTGCCGACCGGCTGGATCAGGAAAGCTATATGACGGTGGCAAAGCTGTCCGCTATTTTGCGCGTGTCAAACGCCATGGACCGCAGCCACAAGCAGAAGTTTAAAAACGTAAAAGCCGCGGTGCGCGACAAGCAGCTTGTGATTACCATTGAAACAGGAGACGATATCACGCTGGAAAAGGGGCTGTTTGCGGTTAAGGCGGAATATTTTGAACATGTATTTGGGATCAGGCCGGTCATTCGGGAAAAACGGGTCTATAAGTAGAGGTGAGGGCATGGATAAAGAAAAAACATTTACAAATCCGGAGCATTATGAAAACAGGGAATTAAGCTGGTTAAAATTCAACGGGCGCGTATTAAACGAAGCCCGCGATAAGGAGATACCGCTTCTGGAGCGGTTAAAATTTACAGGCATTACATCCTCGAACCTGGATGAATTTTTTATGGTGCGGGTGGCGTCTTTAAAGGATATGGTGCATGCGGGCTACAAGAAAAAAGATATTGCGGGCATGACGGCGTCCGAGCAGCTTGACGCGATTAATACGGCGACGCGCGCTCTGGTGGACATGCAGTATTCGACCTACAACCGTTCGCTTCTGCCCAAATTAAAAAACAGGAATATTGTGATTTTAGACGCATACGAAGATCTGAGCGAAGAGCAGGCGGCGTTTGCGGACGCGTATTTTATGGAGACGGTTTATCCGGTACTGACTCCCATGGCGTTAGACGCGTCCCGCCCGTTCCCGTTAATCCGCAATAAGACCTTAAATATCGGGGCGCTGATTAAGCGTAAGGGCGCGGAAAAGGAAATTGAGTTTGCCACCGTGCAGGTGCCTTCCGTTCTGCCGCGGATTGTGGAAATCCCGTCCGCTCAGGAGGACGGCAGGACGTTTCTGCTTCTGGAGCAGATGATCGAGCGCAATCTTTCCAAGCTGTTTTTAAACTACAAGGTGGTCTGCGCGCATCCGTACCGCATTATGCGCAACGCCGATCTGCCGATTGACGAGGACGAGGCGGCGGATCTGTTAAAGGAGATCCAAAAGCAGCTCAAAAAACGGCAGTGGGGCGAGGTAATCCGCTTAGAGGTGGAAGACAGGATGGACGAAAAGCTGCTTTCCATCCTGAAAAAAGAACTGCATGTTGCGGACGCGGATGTGTTCGAGATAAACGGGCCGCTGGATCTGACCTTTCTGATGAAGCTGTACGGCTTAAAAGGCTGCGACGATCTGCGCTATAAGCCCTATACGCCGCAGCGCGTCCCGCAGATTGAGCCGGGCGGCGATATTTTTGCGGCGATCCGCGGGGGCGATATTCTGATGCACCATCCGTACCAGACGTTTGATCCGGTTGTGGAATTTATCCGCCGGGCGTCCATCGATCCGGACGTGCTTGCCATCAAGCAGACGCTTTACCGCGTCAGCGGCAATTCCCCGATTATTGCGTCTTTAGCGCAGGCGGCGGAAAACGGCAAACAGGTGACGGTACTGGTGGAATTAAAGGCGCGTTTTGACGAGGAGCACAACATTGTCTGGGCGAAAAAGCTGGAGCAGGCGGGGTGCCATGTGATTTACGGGCTGGTGGGCTTAAAGACGCACAGCAAAATCGCGCTGGTGGTGCGCCGGGAGGAAGAGGGCATCCGCAGGTATGTGCACCTTGGCACCGGAAATTACAACGATTCTACGGCAAAGCTGTATACGGACTGCGGTATTTTTACCTGCTCGGAAGCGATTGGGGAGGACGCGACGGCCGTCTTTAATATGCTGTCCGGCTATTCCGAGCCGCTTTCGTGGAACCGTCTGGTTGTGGCTCCTATCTGGCTGCGCAAGAAGTTTTTAAAGCTGATTTCCCGGGAGACGAAGCATGCCAAAGAAGGCAGGGAAGGCCGGATTATTGCCAAAATGAACTCGCTTTGCGATAAGGATATTATTGCCGCGCTTTACGAAGCGTCGGCGGCGGGCGTGCAGATTGATTTGATTGTGCGCGGCATCTGCTGCTTAAAGGTCGGGATCCCCGGCATCAGCGAGAATATCCGGGTGCGTTCGATTGTCGGGAATTTTCTGGAGCACAGCCGTATTTTCTATTTCCAGAATGACGGGCAGCCGGAACTGTTTATGGGCAGCGCCGACTGGATGCCCCGCAACTTAGACCGCCGGGTGGAAATTTTGTTCCCGGTCGAAGACGAGGAGATCCAAAAGAATGTGTACCATATTTTGGAAGTGGAACTGGCGGATAATACAAAAGCGCATATTTTGAAAAAAGACGGCGTCTATGAAAAAATAGACCGGCGCGGCAAAACGCTGGTCAATTCGCAGGATCAGTTCTGCAAGGAAGCAAAGGTGAAGGAACCGAAGGACAAAGGATACCAGGAACGGGTGTTTATTCCGGCGGAACCGGCGCAGTAGGATATTGCAGGAGGAATGGATATGCCAGAGGGCAAGGTACTTTTTACGGATCTGGACGATACGCTTTTGTCGGACGACAAAACGGTTTCGCCCAAAAATAAAGCGGCCATACAGGAGGCGTTATCGCGCGGGCATTCGGTTGTCGTGACAACCGGAAGGCCGGTAAAAAGCGGGAAGAACGTGGTTAAAGAGTTAGGGCTTACGGCGCCGGGCTGTTATATGATTGCATTTAACGGCTCCGTGCTGTACGACTGCGCGGCGGATCGGATTTTAAAACAGAAAACGGCGCCGCTTGCTGCTGTCAAAACCCTGTTTGACGCGGCAAAGAAAGCGGGGATTTATATCCAGACGTATGATGAAGAGGATGTTCTAACGGAGCGGTATACAAAGGAGCTTTCGGTTTATATCGGGCAGACCGGGATGACGTACCGTCTGGTGCCGGATACGGGGAACGCGCTGCAAAAAGAGCCGTATAAGGCGCTTTTGATTTCGCTGGAAAACAGGCGCGTGCTGGAGCGGTTCCAGGAGGAACAAAAGGCGTGGAGCGCAGGGAAGCTAAACAGCTTTTTTTCAAGCAGCGCTTATCTGGAATACTGCCCGGCGGGCGTGGATAAGGGGGCCGCGCTCCTTGCGTTTTGCGATTATTTCGGCATTCCGAAGGAACGGACGGTTGCAGTGGGAGACGAGTGGAACGACGTGTCGATGCTAAAGGCCGCTCATATCGGGGCGGCGGTGCGAAACGCGGTGGATGCGGCGAAAGAAGCGGCGGATTATGTAACGGTGCGGGATCACAATGAAGATGCGGTGGCGGAGGTGATTGAACGGTTTTTGTAAAGCGGCCGATGCTTCCGGAAAAAGAACATGCCGCAGGCAATAAAAGAAAGGGTGCGGGGCCTGAAATAAGTGATTCAGGCTCTGTACCCTTTTTTTAATTTATAACCTCAGGCCCGGAATTTTTCCAGTAATTCATACGGAACGCTTAAACGTCCCGTTCCCGTCCCCAAACGGATATGCGGTTTATTGCTCCCATGGAAATCCGAACCGCCGGAAACCGCCAGGCCGTATTCATCCGCCAGCTTTCGGATATAACGTTCGTCTCCCGGCTGGTAGGTGGAATAAAGCGCTTCTATTCCGTCCAGTCCGCAGGCCAGGCAGTTGGTAATCAGTTCCCGCAGCCTGTCGTCGCTCATATGGTAAAGCACCGGATGCGCCAGCACAGCCTTGCCGTTTGCATGATGGATAAGTTCAATTCCCTCCTGCGGCGTAATTTTTTCCCTTGGTACATGGCAGCGGCATCCGTCGCCGATGTATTTTTCAAAAGCTTCTGAAATGGATTTGATATAGCCGTGTTCGAGCAGAAAGCGGGCCACATGCGCCCGGGTCAAAACGGCGTCTGGAAACATTTCGCGCAAACCTTCCTCTGAAATGGCAAATCCTTCTTCATTTAGTTTTTGGTACATTTTTTGGTTGCGGTTATCCCGGTTGTCCCGGAAGCGGGCTAAATGTGTAAGCAGACGAGGGTTTGTTTCGTCCAGATACAGGCCGACCATGTGGACTTCTTTGCCTTTGTAGTCACAGGAAAGCTCCACGCCTGGAATCAGTTCCACGGAAGCCGCTTTTGCTGCGGTTCTTGCCTCCGCGATACCGTCTACCGTGTCGTGATCGGTTAAGGCGAATGCGCAAAGCCCGGCTTCTTTTACGGCTACGGCTAATTCGGCAGGCGACATGGTGCCGTCGGAAGCAGTGGAGTGAACGTGCAAATCTATTTTTCGGGTGTCCATGATGTTTATCTCCTTCTTGTTTTTGACTATTATATCCGAAAAAAGAGGGGATTACAATAGTACGGCGGGAGATATGGTGCACAGATTTCACATATCGTTACTGTTCACACCCATGGTGTTCATAGTAACGAATCCGGCCTATTGAAAGTTGCCTTACGGCAAGAGGCCGGATTCTGGCCCCATTACTGTAGCTAGCATAACGGACCGCCATATCACCAGCGAACTGGCAATCCGTACATTGCAGAAAGTATTAGAATCCCAACGCCCGGCAAAAGACAGCCTGATGAAAGCGGAATCGTCAATTGTCTATTCAAGCGCGCTTTGCGTCCGTTCAGGAATAATCCATTGATTTTTACAAAAAAGTTTTTTACAGTATCCCAGAGCATGTTTGAAAAATACTTTTCGACAGATATATTCCACACTTAGCACCCAAAGGGTATGATATGCCGAATAAGGGAGACGCAGCGGGCTACGTTGACTGTATTTGGCGCAAATGTCACGCTAAGTGGGGGATGCAGTCCTTTACCACAGCTTTTTGTGTCGGCATTATACCGGAATGATTTATAGATATATCGTTCGCTGTAGTACCAGTACTAGAGGGACAAACAAAAATTTTTTAGAAATAAGGAGGAATCAGAATGACAGAACGGGAAAAAATGTTAGCGGGACAGTTGTATGACTGCGGGGATCCGGAATTACTGGACAGGTGGCATAAAGCCAAAGATCTGATGCGGGATTATAATTTGGCAAATTCTGCGGATGCGGCCGAAAAAGAGAGGATATTAAATGAACTGCTGGGAGGGAGAGGGAAAAACCTGTGGATTACCGCGCCGTTTTATGTGGATTATGGGAACAATATTTATTTTGGGAATAACTGTGAAGTGAATATGAACTGTACTTTTTTAGACGACAACAAAATTGTAATCGGAGACAATGCCCTGATAGCGCCGAATGTTCAGATTTATACTGCTTTTCATCCGGCAAATGCGGCGGACCGGTTCGGGGAATGCAAGGAGGACGGCTCTTTTGCGTTCTGCAAAACAATAACGGCTCCGGTTACTATCGGCGATAATGTGTGGATTGGAGGAGGCGCAATCCTTCTGCCCGGCGTCACCATCGGCGACAATGTTGTGATTGGAGCGGGGAGCGTTGTTGCAAAAGACATTCCTTCTAATGTGATCGCTTATGGAAATCCCTGCAGGGTTGTACGGGAAAACAGGTAATCAGTCCGCGGTTTATTTCTGTCCGGACGCAGTACTGGTCCACTGAGAGTATACTGGATATAAATCAGGATGCATGTTCACATTGGCATAAAAACAGACAAAAGAAACAGAAACGGAGTATATCATGTCATTCATCCATTTGCACGTCCATACCGAATACAGTCTTTTGGACGGCTCAAACAAAATTAACGAATATGTTGCCAGAGTAAAGGAACTGGGCATGAACGCTGCGGCTATTACCGATCATGGCGTAATGTACGGCGTGATCGACTTTTATAAAGCCGCCAAGGCCGCAGGGATCCGACCGATAATAGGCTGCGAAGTCTATGTCGCCCCCAATTCCCGCTTTGACAGGGAAACCTCGCACGGCGAAGACCGCTATTACCATCTGGTGCTCCTCGCCGAAAACAATCAGGGCTACGCCAACCTGGTCAAAATTGTATCCAAAGGCTTTGTCGACGGCTACTATTATAAACCGAGAGTGGATATGGAAACGCTGCGGCAATACCACGAAGGGATTATTGCGCTTAGCGCCTGCCTTGCCGGGGAAGTGCAGCGGTATCTGGTGCGCGGCCTGTACGAGGAAGCAAAAAAAACGGCTTATAAATACCGCGCCTGTTTTGGGGAAGGCAATTTCTTTTTGGAACTGCAGGATCACGGCATTCCCCAGCAGCAGACGGTTAACCAGCAGCTTTTGCGCCTGTCAAAGGATACCGGGATCGCCCTGGTGGCTACCAACGACGTACACTACACCTACGAAGCGGACGCCGAACCCCACGATATCCTGCTCTGTCTGCAGACCGGCAAAAAATTAAGCGACGAAAACAGGATGCGTTACGAAGGCGGCCAGTACTATGTCAAATCCGAAGAGGAGATGAAGGCGCTTTTTCCCTACGCCATAGAAGCAGTGGAAAATACCCAGAAAATAGCGGAACGCTGCCAGGTGGAAATTGAGTTTGGGAATACCAAGCTTCCGGATTTTCCCGTACCGGACGGATTTACAACGTTCGAATATTTACAGAAGCTGTGTTATGACGGCT
Source organism: uncultured Lachnospiraceae bacterium (assembly GCA_910577065.1). Taxonomy (GTDB): domain Bacteria; phylum Bacillota; class Clostridia; order Lachnospirales; family Lachnospiraceae; genus Roseburia_B. Next base: position 9,787 of record CAJTLD010000032.1, read on the forward strand.
TAAAGGAACGCTATCCTGACCGTGCGGATACCCTAAAGCCCCGTCTCGACGAAGAACTTGGCGTCATTAAAAATATGGGGTATGTTGAATATTTCCTGATTGTGTGGGATTATATCCGTTTTGCCAGGGAGCAGGGCATTATGGTAGGCCCGGGGCGCGGCAGCGCGGCGGGAAGCCTGGTTTCTTACACCACCGGGATTACAAATATTGACCCGATCCGCTACGGGCTGATTTTTGAGCGGTTCTTAAATCCGGAACGAATTTCCATGCCGGATATCGACGTGGATTTCTGCTTTGAGAGACGCCAGGAAGTCATAGACTATGTAGTGGAAAAATATGGGAAGGAATGTGTAACGCTGATTATTACGTTTGGTACGTTAGCGGCAAGGGGCGTAATCCGCGACGTAGGGCGCGTCATGGACTTGCCGTATGCGTTTGTGGATAACATTGCCAAAAGCATCCCGAATGAACCGGGGGCTTCCATTACGATTGACCGGGCGCTTAAGATGAATCCGGAACTGCGTTCCATGTATGAAAACGACGAACGCGTGACGCGTTTAATCGATATGTCAAAGCGCTTGGAAGGGCTGCCCAGGCATTCGTCCACCCACGCCGCAGGCGTCGTGATTTCACAGAAGCCGATGGAAGAATACGTTCCGCTTGCAAGAGGTACGGACGGTATGGTTACCACCCAGTTTACGATGACGACGATTGAGGAACTGGGACTTTTGAAAATGGATTTTCTGGGGCTTCGAACGCTGACTGTCATTCAAAACGCCGTACGGATGGCGGAGAAGAACCGCGGCGTATCCCTGGATATCGACCGGATTGATTTTGACGATAAGGACGTATTTGATTCCCTTGGGACGGGCAGGACGGAGGGCGTGTTCCAGCTTGAAAGCGCCGGGATGAAAAGCTTTATGAAGGAGTTAAAGCCGCAGAATATAGAGGACGTAATAGCGGGTATTTCACTGTACCGCCCGGGCCCTATGGATTTTATCCCGGCATATATACGCGGGAAAAACAACTCCGGGCAGATCACCTACGACTGTCCGCAGCTTGAGCCGATCTTGGAGCCGACCTACGGCTGTATTGTCTATCAGGAACAGGTTATGCAGATCGTCCGGGATTTGGCGGGCTATACCTGGGGCAGAAGCGACTTGGTGCGCCGCGCCATGTCCAAGAAAAAACAGTCCGTTATGGAACAGGAGCGCAGAAATTTTGTGTTCGGAAATCAGGACGAGCAGGTGGCGGGCTGTGTGGCAAACGGCATCGACGAAAAAATTGCCGATAAAATATTTGATGAAATGATTGATTTTGCCAAATATGCGTTTAACAAATCACACGCCGCGGCTTACGCTGTCGTGGCCTACCAGACCGCTTTTTTAAAATACTATTACCCTGAAGAATATATGGCTGCGCTGTTGACTTCCGTGCAGGATCATGTAACGAAGGTTTCCGAATATATTTTAACCTGCCGCCGGATGGGCATCGAAATTCTGCCGCCGGATATCAACGAGGGCGAGAGTGGTTTTTCCGTATCCGGGCGGCGGATCCGCTACGGGCTTTCCGCCATCAAAAGCGTGGGGCGCCCGGTAATCGCCGCTATTTTGGAAAACAGGCGCGCGCAGGGCAGGTTTTCTTCCTTAAAAGATTTCCTTACCCGTATGGACGGCAAGGAAGTCAACAAGCGTGCGGTGGAGAACTTTATCAAAGCGGGGGCGTTTGACGGGTTAGAAGGCTTTAGAAAGCAGAAAATGCTTGTATTTCCTTTGATCATGGATCATATCGTCCAAGAACGCAAAAACACCGTTGCCGGGCAAATAAGCCTGTTTGACCTGGTCAGTGAGGAAGAAAAAAAAGAATACGAAATTTCCATGCCAAACGTAGGCGAATATGAAAAAGAGGAACTGCTCGGTTTTGAAAAAGAAGTTTTGGGCATTTATGTCAGCGGTCATCCGCTGGAAGAATATGAGGAGCGCTGGCGCAAAAATATTACCGCTACCACGGCGGATTTTCTGCTGGACGAAGAGACGGGGGAAACCAAAGTAAAAGACGGCGAGTCTGTTATGGCGGGCGGGATGATTACCGGAAAAACGATTAAATACACCAAGACAAATCAGGTTATGGCGTTTATTACAATAGAGGATTTACTCGGTTCCGTGGAAGTCGTTGTGTTTCCAAGGGATTATGAAAAGAACCAGGCGCTGCTTTCCGAAGAGGCGAAAGTATTTGTGCGCGGCCGGGTAAACGCCGAGGAAGAAAAAAACGGCAAATTGATCTGTGAAAAAGTGTATTCTTTTGAAGACGCCAGGCGGGAGCTG
>CAJTLD010000032.1:12147-16391 GCA_910577065.1 uncultured Lachnospiraceae bacterium
GTGCAAATGAAGCGGCTCTTTACGAGATGCTTTCCGGCTCGGACGGGAAAGATACGGTGGTCGTCTATATCTCTTCTGAAAAGGCTATGAAACGGCTTCCGGCAAGCAGAAACGTGCTGGCTGACGACGCCCTTTTGGCGGCGCTTTCCGGGCGGTTTGGGGAAAATAATGTAAAAGTTGTGGAAAAGCCTATTGAAAAGCGGCGGGAAAGAGTGAATGGAAAAAATGTGCAGCATATTATGATAAATTGAGGAGGAATGCGTGTTATGTCAAACGAAATGAAAACAATCGGCGTTTTAACCAGCGGCGGCGACGCCCCCGGGATGAATGCCGCCATTCGTGCGGTAGTCCGCGAGGCGCTGGGGAAGGGCGTTAAGGTAAAAGGGATCAAAAGGGGATACGCAGGGCTTTTGCAGGAAGAAATCATTGATATGGAAGCAAGGGACGTATCCGATACCATCCAGCGCGGCGGTACGATTTTACAGACGGCGCGCTGTAAGGAGTTTACCACTGCGGAAGGGCAGCAGCTTGGGGCTGAAATCTGCAGAAAGCACGGCATTGACGGCGTTATAGTAGTCGGCGGGGACGGTTCGTTCCGGGGCGCGCAGAAGCTGGCTTCACACGGCATCAATACCGTTGCGCTTCCGGGGACGATTGACTTAGACATTGCCTGTACGGAATATACGATCGGGTTTGATACGGCTGTCAATACGGCGATGGAAGCGATTGATAAAGTCCGCGATACTTCCACATCCCATGAACGCTGCAGTATCATCGAAGTTATGGGGCGCGGGGCAGGGTTTATTGCCCTTTGGACAGGAATTGCCAACGGGGCGGAGGATATTCTTTTGCCGGAACGGTATGATTACGACGAACAGAAGCTGGTGAACCATATTATAGAAAACCGCAAGCGCGGCAAACAGCATCATATTATCATCAATGCGGAAGGCATCGGTTATTCGCAGAGCATGGCAAAGCGGATTGAAGCGGCGACCGGGATTGAGACGAGGGCGACTATTTTGGGGCACATGCAGCGGGGAGGAAGCCCGACCTGTAAAGACCGCGTATATGCGTCCATTATGGGGGCTTATGCGGTAGACCTGCTCTGCGAGGGAAGGACGAACCGTGTTGTGGCATACCGTCACGGTGATTTTGTCGATTTTGATATTGACGAAGCGCTTTCCATGGAAAAGAGCATACCGGAATACCAGTTCGAAGTCTGCAGTAATCTTTCCATATAAAAATAGTATAATTTATTACTTGTTTTTTAAAAACGCATATGCTATAATAGCAAAATGACTGCGAGCGGTAAAAGTATGCCTTTTTTTGGGATATGCCGGAATCGGGCCGCAGGCAGTTTTGGTTTAAACGGGAATGGCCGCAGCCGGAAACGTGTCTGAACAGGGCGGGGCCGCGTACATCTATATATCAAGGAGGAAACAGCCAGCATGAGCGTACAGGTAGAAACTTTAGAGAAAAATATGGCAAAGCTTACGGTTGAAGTGTCTGAGGACAGGTTAGAGGAAGCGTTGCAGCAGGTATATTTGAAACAAAGGAATATGATAAGGGTTCCGGGATTTCGGAAGGGCAAAGTTCCAAGGATGATGATTGAACGGATGTATGGGCCGGAGATCTTTTATGAAGACGCGGCAAACCGCCTGATCCGGGAGAATTACGGCCCAGCGGCGGACGAGAGCGGCCTTGATATCGTATCCCGCGCAGAAATTGACGTAGTTCAGCTTGAGAAAGGCAAACCGTTTGTTTTTACGGCAGAAGTGGCGGTAAGGCCGGAAGTGAAGCTGGGCGAATACAAAGGCGTTCTGGTTTCTAAAGTGGATACGGCTGTAACCGAGGAAGAGATAGACGACGTAATCAGAAAAGAGCAGGAAAACAATGCGAGGATTATCACGGCGGAAGACCGCGTGATTGAGGAAGGCGATACGGCAGTCATTGATTATAAAGGTTTTGTGGACGGAGTGGCGTTTGAAGGCGGCAGCGACGAGAACCATGCGTTGGAAATCGGTTCCCATACGTTTATCGATACGTTTGAGGATCAGCTGATCGGCAAAAAAGGCGGCGATGAAGTAGAAGTAAACGTCGTTTTCCCGGAAGAATACCATGCGCAGGAACTGGCCGGCAAGCCCGCTGTATTCCAGGTGAAGATTCAGGAAGTCAGGATAAAAGAACTTCCGGAACTGGACGACGAATTTGCGCAGGATGTATCCGAGTTTGATACCATGCAGGAATACCGCGAAAATATCCGTAAAGATCTGGCAAAGTCAAAAGAAGCCGAAGCCAAATCCGCCAAAGAAAACGAAGCGGTTTCTAAAATCGTGGAAGCTTCTGAAATGGAACTTCCGGAACCGATGATTGAGATGCAGGTGGATATCATGCTTGACGAGTTTGCCCAGAGGATTAGATACCAGGGCCTGGAATTTGAGCAGTACCTGCAGATATCAGGTATTACAGAAGAGAAGTTAAAAGAGCAGATAAGGCCGGATGCCGTGAAACGTATTCAGAGCAGCCTGGTGCTCGAACAGATTGTAAAAGAAGAAAATATCCAGACGACAGATGAAGAACTTGAACAGGAAATTGAACGGATTGCCGGAATGTACCGGATGGAAGCAGATAAAGTAAAAGAGCAGATGGGCGAGGAAGAAGAGAAATCAATCCGTAAGGATTATGCAGTTCAGAAAGCCGTGGATTTTATTTTGGAACATGCGGTGGAAGAATAAGGATGACGAAGTAAACCACTGCCGGACAGGTCAGGGCCAGATGGGTTTTGGCCTGTTTTGGCATAATAAGCAGGAGGCAAAAATATATGAGTTTAGTACCTTATGTCATTGAACAGACCAGCAGGGGGGAACGCAGTTATGACATTTATTCCAGGTTATTAAAAGATAGGATTATTTTCCTGGGAGAAGAGGTGAATGAAACGACGGCAAGCCTGACGGTAGCGCAGCTTTTATTCTTGGAATCGGAAGATCCCGGCAAGGATATTCAGCTGTACATCAATTCTCCGGGCGGCGTGGTTACGGCGGGGCTTGCAATTTACGATACGATGCAGTACATCAAGTGCGATGTGTCTACGATTTGTATTGGGCTTGCGGCAAGCATGGGGGCATTTTTGCTGGCCGGCGGCACAAAAGGAAAACGGATGGCGCTTCCGAATGCGGAAATTATGATACATCAGCCTTCCGGCGGCGCAAAAGGCCAGGCAACCGAGATAGAAATTGCCGCCGAAAATATCTTAAAAACCAAACGGCGCTTAAATGAGATCCTTGCGGAAAATACGGGAAGACCCTATGAAATCATTGCTGCGGACACGGAACGGGATCATTATATGTCCGCACAGGAAGCAAAAGATTATGGAATCATTGATCTTGTGCTGACGAACCGGGAATAATTATATGGAGTGAAAATGAAGCTATGGCAGGAAGAAATATCATAGGCGGCGGGGAACGGATCCGCTGTTCCTTTTGCGGGAGGTCGCAGGAACAGGTCAGGAAACTGATTGCAGGGCCCGGCGGGGCATTTATCTGTGACGAATGCGTGGATATCTGCGCAGAAATAATCGAAGAAGAGATGGAAAAGGAAGAAGAAGCGTCTGTGGAAGCGTCTCCCCCGGCACAGGAGATCAACCTGATAAAGCCGGAAGAGATGAAAGCATTCCTGGACGAATATGTGATCGGGCAGGACAATGCCAAAAAAGTATTGTCGGTAGCGGTATATAACCACTATAAACGGATTCTGGCGGGAGCGGAACTGGATGTGGAGCTGCAGAAGAGCAATATTTTAATGTTAGGGCCTACGGGCTCCGGTAAAACCTATCTGGCACAGACTCTGGCGCGTATTTTAAATGTACCCTTTGCGATTGCGGACGCTACTACGCTGACAGAAGCAGGTTATGTAGGGGAAGACGTAGAGAATATTCTTTTGAAAATCATCCAGGCTGCCGATTACGACTTGGATCGCGCGCAGCATGGGATAATCTATATAGATGAAATCGACAAGATTACGAAGAAGTCTGAAAACGTATCTATTACCAGGGATGTATCCGGGGAAGGGGTACAGCAGGCTTTACTGAAAATATTAGAAGGGACGGTTGCTTCCGTGCCGCCCCAGGGAGGAAGGAAGCATCCGCAGCAGGAACTGATTCAGATTGATACAACGAATATCCTGTTTATCTGCGGCGGCGCTTTTGACGGCCTGGAGAAGATTATTGAAAGGCGCATGGATCAGAA
>CAJTLD010000032.1:16410-20069 GCA_910577065.1 uncultured Lachnospiraceae bacterium
GGATTTAACGCAACGGTCCGGGATAGGCGGGATATCAACGTAGGCGAGGCGTTTAAGCATGCCATGCCGCAGGATTTTATCAAATTCGGGTTAATCCCGGAGTTTATCGGCCGCGTACCGGTCACCGTATCGCTGGATTCGCTGGATCGCGAAGCGCTTGTGCGTATTTTGACAGAGCCCAAAAACTCGCTGGTAAAGCAGTACCAGGCGTTGTTTGAACTGGATGGGGTGGATTTGCATTTTGAGAAGGAAGCGATTGAAGCGATTGCCGAGAAGGCAATGGATCGGCAGACGGGCGCCAGGGGGCTGCGCGCCATTATGGAAAACGCCATGATGGATTTGATGTATACGATTCCGTCGGATGATTATATAACGGATTATACGGTTTGCAAAGAACTGGTAGAAGAAAAAGGATTTATTGATTCCATAGAAGAAGATGGACTTTTATTAGAATCAAAAAGTGCGTAGGCCGCACATTAGGAGGGGAGCTGTCGCAGTAATATTTACTGTCGGCAGCTCTGTCGTTATAAGCTGGCCGTATGAAGGGTTGTAACAGATTGGAAAGGGGACTTAAATTGAGCGACATAATGATGACGCTCCCGGCGGTGGCGCTGCGGGGTATGACGATTCTGCCCGGAATGATAGCGCATTTTGACGTGAGCAGAGGCAGATCCATCCGGGCCATAGAAGAAGCCATGATGGGAGAGCAGAATATATTCCTGGTGACGCAGCGGAATATCGAGGAAGACGATCCGCAGATTGAAGGGCTGTACCAGGTTGGGATAATTGCCAAAATCAAACAGGTGATTAAAATGCAGAACGGCATTGTGCGTATTCTCGTAGAAGGGGAACGACGTGCGGAACTGCTTGGCATTGTGGAACAGGCTGCATTTTTGGAAGTGGAAATCAGCTGTATGCAAGAGGAACATGACGTTTATCCTCCGGAGGCCAAAGAGGGGATGCGCCGCGCAATCCAGGAAGCATATGTGCGTTACGCGGCGTTAAACCCGAAGCTGGGCAAAGAGTTTCTGCGGCAGACTGCGGAAACAAAAGACGCTGAAAAGCTGATGGATTTGATAGCGAACAATATATCGGTTTATTATGAGGACAGGCAGAAGTACCTGGAAGCCATTACCTTAGAGGAACGGTACGAACGGCTGATGGAAATCCTGTTAAAAGAAATCAATGTTATTTCTATCAAAAATGAATTTCAGGTCAAAGTCAAAGAACGGGTTGACCAGAATCAGAAGGAATACCTGCTGCGGGAACAGATGAAAGTAATCCGGGAGGAACTTGGGGAAGATAATACCGCGTCCGATGCGGATCAGTTTTTTTTGGCGTTAAAAAAACTGAAAGCGAAAAAAGACGTCAAAGAGAAAATCCAAAAAGAAATCGAACGGTTTAAAAATATCAATTCCAACTCCTCAGAGAGTGCGGTAGCCAGGGGATATATTGAAACGATATTAGAGCTGCCATGGGACAAGGCGTCGAAGGATAACCGGGATTTGAAGAATGCGGCCAAAGTACTCGACGACGATCATTACGGCCTGGAAAAGGTCAAGGAGCGCATGCTGGAATTTTTGGCGGTGCGCAATCTTACAAGCAAAGGCGAAAGCCCGATTATCTGCCTGGTCGGCCCGCCCGGAACCGGAAAAACAAGCATTGCAAGGTCTGTCGCAAAAGCGCTCGATAAGAAATATGTGCGCATCTGCCTGGGCGGCGTCCGTGATGAAGCCGAAATCCGGGGACACAGGCGCACGTATGTGGGAGCTATGCCGGGAAGGATTGCCGCGGGGCTTCGTATGGCAGGGGTGAAAAACCCGCTGATGCTCTTAGATGAGATTGACAAGGTTAGCAGCGATTATAAAGGGGATACATCGTCCGCCCTGCTTGAAGTCCTGGATTCGGAACAAAACGATAAATTCCGCGATCACTATGTCGAAATCCCTCTGGATTTATCGGAAGTGCTTTTTATTGCAACGGCCAATTCCGCACAGGATATCCCAAGGCCGCTTTTGGATCGGATGGAGTTAATCGAGGTCACAAGCTATACGGAGAACGAAAAGATACACATTGCAAAGGAACACCTGGTGCGCAAGCAGCTTAAGAAAAACGGCCTGAAAAAAGGACAGCTTATTATCCGGGAGGAGGCGCTTTCCCAGGTGATCCGGGGGTATACCAAAGAGGCCGGCGTGCGCAGCCTGGAACGTAAAATTGGCGAAATCTGCCGGAAAGCCGCCAGGGAAATATACGAGGACAGCAAGAAAAAGGTCACGGTTACCAAAAAGAACCTGCCGCAATTTCTGGGCAAAGAAAAATATACGTTTGACAAAGCGGGCAAAACCGATGAAATCGGGATTGTAAGAGGTCTTGCCTGGACAAGCGTCGGCGGCGATACGCTTGAAATTGAAGTAAACGTTATGCCGGGCAAAGGGGAATTTCGCCTGACCGGGCAGCTTGGGGACGTTATGAAGGAATCGGCCCAGGCAGGTATCAGCTATATCCGTTCGGTCAGCGAGGAGTACAAAATCCCGAAAGCGTTTTTTAAAGAAAATGATATTCATATCCATATTCCGGAAGGAGCCGTTCCAAAAGACGGCCCGTCTGCGGGCATTACAATGGCGACCGCTATGATTTCCGCGATTACCGGGCAGAAGGTGAGGGCGGATGTGGCAATGACCGGGGAAATTACCCTGCGCGGGCGCGTGCTTGCGATTGGCGGCCTCAAAGAAAAGACTCTGGCGGCCAAAAACGCCGGGATAAAGACTATTTGTGTGCCCAAGAAAAACGAAAAGGATATGGATGAAATTACGGGAGAAATCAAACAGGGCCTTGAAATTGTATATGTGGAAACCATGCAGGACGTGTTAAAGACAGCTCTTGTAGAGCCCAAATAACAGCGTCAAAAACAAAGCGTCAGTAAGGGGGCAGTTATGGTAATCAAACAGGTGGAATTGGAAACGGTATGCGGTATTACAAGCGTTTTGCCGGAGAATACCCTGCCGGAAATTGCATTTTCCGGGAAATCCAACGTAGGGAAGTCGTCGTTAATTAACGGGCTTATGAACCGGAAAGCGCTGGCAAGGACGTCCTCCCAGCCGGGAAAAACGCAGACGATTAATTTTTATAATATCAACCAGGCTCTGTATTTTGTCGATCTGCCCGGATATGGTTTTGCAAAAGTTCCGGTGTCAGAAAAGCGCAAATGGGGCAAAATGATTGAACGCTACCTGCATAAGTCAAAGCAGCTTAAGGCAGTATTTCTTCTGGTTGATATCCGGCACGATCCTTCCGAAAACGACAGGACGATGTACGACTGGGTTGCCCACCAGGGGTATGCCCCTGTGATTATTGCAACAAAACTGGACAAGCTGAAAAGAAGCCAGGTACAAAAAAACATCAAAGCAATCAAAAACGGGCTGCATCTGCCGTCCGGCGCCAAAATTTTTCCGTACTCCGCCCTCACAAAACAGGGGCGGGACGAAATCTGGGAGTACATTGATTCTTTGGTGCTTTAAAGACAGGGAGGTGTTTTGTGAAAGCGAAATATCGTTTTACGGCCGTACTGCTTTTGTCCGTAGCGGCGTGCGCCGCGCTGTTCGTCCGGGTTTACGGGACGGGCAGGCAGGCGGAGCGGGCAGGAGGAGAAGGGGTTTTGG
>CAJTLD010000032.1:20087-22222 GCA_910577065.1 uncultured Lachnospiraceae bacterium
CTATGTTGCGGCGGAGCAGGTCGCGGGCGGCTGTGAGAATATCCGGATCGAATGCTTAAGCGAACCGCAGTCGGGCTGCCTGCACGATTTTGTGCTGACGCCGGAGGATATGCAGCTGCTTTCGTCCGCCGATTTGTTTTTAGTCAACGGCGGCGGTATGGAGACGTTTTTGGAGGAAGTCGCGGCGCAGTATCCGTCTCTTACGGTGGCAGAAACCGCGGACGGGCTTGTGTCGGAAGAAAACGCCCATGCCTGGATGGGGATTGCAAAGTACCGCGCGCAGGTGGACGCGGTTTTAAACGCCCTCTGTAAAGCGTCGGAAGATGACGCGCCGCAGCTAAAGGCAAACGCGGCCGCATACGACGCAAAGCTTATGACCCTTAAGGAGCAGCAGGAAGCGTTACGGGACGTCCTTGCGGGCAGCAAAGTGATTTCCTTTCATGAGGCATACGAATATCTGGCGGAGGATTACGGGCTTGAAATCGTATATACCCTGGATCTCGACGAGGAACGGCAGGTTTCCGCCGGAGAAGTGGCGGACGTCCTAAAGACAGTAAAAGAAGAGGGCGTGCGCGTTATCCTGGCGGAAGAGCTTTACGGGGCGGACATGGCGGAAACAATCCGGAAAGAAGCGGACGTGGCCGTATGCTTTCTGGATACGCTGGTGCGCGGCGATTACGGCGCAGACAGCTATATCGACGGGATGCAGCAAAATATCAATCTGCTGAAGGAAGCGTTTGGGGTAAACTGATATGAAAAAAATGATCCGGCCATGCGGCCTGCACTGTATCAAAGTCAACCATCTGGGCGTGCGGTTCGGGGAGCAGGTGATATTAGAGGATATCAACCTGCACATCCACTGCGGGAGCATCAACGCCATTATCGGCAAAAACGGCGCGGGAAAATCGACGCTGATACGCGCCATGTTAAACGATATCCCGCACACCGGCAAAATTGAATTTAAAGACCACGAAAACGGCAGGCTGCGCAAGTTAAAAATCGGCTATGTGCCGCAGAGCATCAATATCGAGAAAAATACGCCGGTCAGCGTATACGATTTGATTGCAGGCTACCAGTGCCGTTTTCCGGTATTTCTGGCCAAGAGCAGGAAAGTGGAAGAAAAAATCCGGCAGGCGCTGGACGTCTTTGAGGCCGGGGAATTTATGGACCGGCAGGTATGCAACCTTTCCGGCGGGCAGCTACAGAGGGTGCTTTTGGCCATGGCGATTATGGACGAGCCCAACCTTTTGCTTTTGGACGAGCCGGTGTCCGGGGTGGATCAAAACGGCATGGAGCTGTTTTACCGCACGATGCAGTATTTGAAGGAAAATTTCGATCTGGCGATTATTCTGATTTCACATGATCTGGATTATGTGGCGAAATACGCGGATAAAGTTATTTTGCTGGATAAAACCATTTTAAAAGAGGGCAGCGCAAAGGAAGTATATGAAAGCGCCCCGTTCGGGGAACTGTTCGGCGTAGGAGAGCTTCCCGGTTATGTGTCAAAAAGGAGGTAGGGGATGCTTGCATATGGATTTATGAGAAACGCCCTGCTTGCGGTGCTGGTGATTACGCCGTTGTTCGGTTTGCTTGGGACGATGATTGTCAGCCGCAAAATGGCTTTTTTTTCGGACGCGCTCGGTCATTCCGCCCTGACGGGGATTGCGGTGGGCGTGGTAATGGGGTGTACGGATACCGATTTGTCCATGCTGCTTTTTGCCGTCGCGTTTGCCCTTCTGTTAAATTATATCAGCGGCAGAAGGGAGTCTGCGGCGGATACGGTGATATCTGTTTTTTCCTCCTGTTCCGTCGCAGTCGGGCTTGCGGTTTTGTCAAAGGGCGGGAATTTCAGCCGGTATTCAAGCCTTTTGGTAGGGGATATTTTAAGCATTACAGGGCGCGAAATCGGCTTTCTGGCGGTGATTTTTGTACTGACGGTTCTGTTTTATGCGTTTTGCTTCAACGGGCTGCATGCGGCGGGGATTCACCGGACGTTAGCGGCAAGCAGGCATATCCCGGTGCGTCTTTTGGAAAATTTGTTTGCGGTATTTGTCGCGGTGATTGTGACGCTTTCGATTAAGTGGGTCGGGATATTGATTATCAATGCGCTTTTGATTTTGCCTGCGGCGGCGGGG
>CAJTLD010000033.1:0-10198 GCA_910577065.1 uncultured Lachnospiraceae bacterium
GGCCGCCTTGGCACCTCTCGGCGCAAAGGCTGAAGAATTTAAGGATCTGGAAGCCCTTGTGAAAGACGTCGTGGGACGGGCAGAGCAGGGCGATACGATTTTAGTGATGAGCAACGGCGGTTTCGGCGGCGTCCACAAAAAGCCCCATCAAAGGCCCGGCAAACAGGCACACCGCCGCGGAAACAACAAGGCAGAACAAAAACGAAAACGCTGCCGCCCCGTTCAGCCCGCTTTGGATGCGCTCCTTTTCTTTTGCGCCGTAATTTTGGGCGATAAACGTAGAAAACGCATTGCCAAAATCCTGCACGGGCATATAGGCGAACGCGTCAATTTTTACCGCCGCCGCAAACGCCGCCATTACCACCGGGCCAAAACTGTTTACAAGCCCCTGCACCAATAGTATCCCCAAGTTCATTACCGACTGCTGGATACAGGTCAGCACGGAAAACCCGGCAATCTCCCGCACGCATCCGGCGCGGATCCGCAGGCATTCCCGAAACGGGCGCAGTTCGCCGCACCAAAACAGGGTATATACAAAAATCCCGATTCCGGAAACATACTGGGAAATCACAGTCGCTAAGGCGGCTCCCGCAACGCCCCATTCCATGCCCAGGACAAACCACAAATCCAACGCAATATTTAAAAGCGCCGAAACGGCCAGAAACAAAAGCGGAACCATGGAATTTCCGATTGCGCGCAAAAAAGACGCAAAATAATTATACAAAAACGCAGCGGCAATGCCTGCATAAATAACCGCCAGGTAGCAACGCATCAATCCCCAGACTTCCCCCGGTACTCTTAAAAAAATACGCACGCCGTCCAGGGACGCATATGCAGCCGCGTTCAGCATAAGCGTAAGCGCTGCGATAAGCGCAAAGGAAGCGCCCGCGCTCTCACGCAGCCCCCGCATATCCCGCCGCCCGAACCGGATCGAAAATACCGCGCCGCTGCCCATGCAAAGCCCAAGCAGGATGGAAGTCAAAAACGTCATCAGGGTAAAAGACGACCCGACGGCCGCCAGGGCGTTGCTGCCCAGGTATTTTCCGACAATCAGCGTATCTGCAATATTATAGCACTGCTGCAATAGATTCCCCAGTATCATAGGGACGGCAAACCGCAGCATCGAACGCATAACAGGCCCTTTGGTTAAATCCCGGTTCATATTCTTTCCTCACTTATCGTAATAAAACGTATTTTCCCAAAAATCCTGCCTTCCTGCAAAGCGGCCGCCTACACAACTTTCTTTGCCGTTTTCTTACTCTCCGCGCCATACGCCTTTTTCTTATCTATGGTCGTATAAGCTTTCACGCGCACATAATATTTCTTCCCCTTCCGCAGCTTCCCCAGTACAATTTTTGTCGTTTTACTTCCTTTTACCGTTTTTCTCTGAACCTGCTTTTTCATTTTTTTATCGGTAGAATACTCAATTACATAACCGTCCGCTTCCTTTTGGCGAACCCAGGAAACCGTCAGCTTTCCGGATTTTAAGGCTGTTTTTTTAATCTTTGCTTTCTTGGGCACAACACAGACGGTCACGCTTCTTTTCGCAGTTCCCGCCGTTACCGTAATCACCGTTTTCCCGCATCCGCGCAGCGTAACCCGTCCGTCCGCGCTTACCAAAGCCACATCCGGCCTGCTGCTGGCATATTCTATCTGCGTATCCGCCGACGCGCCGAGTGAAAACGGCTTGCTGCCCAACGCTTTCGTATAAGACAGCTTTGTCGCCGTAAGGCCGGACAAATCCGCGTCTTCCCCGTTTGTCCCCGGCGTATCCGTCCCGGGCAAAACAGGGTTCGGATCATTTCCTCCCGGTTCTTCTCCCGTTCCCCCGGATCCGTCCGTTCCGGCCGGACGCACCGTCAGCAGAATCGTTTTATACTCAGACGCCCGGTAATTTGGCGTTTCGGACGCGCGGATATGAATCTCTGCCGTACCTGCCCCGCGTATCAGGACAATCCCGTGATCATCGACAACCGCAACCTCCGGGTTGCCGCTTGCGTAAGTTAAAATACCGCCGCCGCTTGCGCTCGCCTCCAAGGGGAAAATCAAATCTTCCGTCGTCTTTTCCCAATTGTGCGCCGTCACCTTCTGCGGAGCCTTTCGAATCGTAAACCCGGCAGAAATGCTTCCGGTATAATTGCCCTTGCCCGTCACCGTAACCAGTCCCGTCCCGGCGTTGACATGATTCGAATAGGACACCTCGTAATCCGAAGCGTCAAGCGCCGCTTCATCCCCGGTACATTTGCGCACCGTAACGGCAGGACAATTCTCTTCCCCGGAATAAACAAAATCTCCCTCCGGTTCCACAACATAAGCAGCCTTCCCGTCCGGGGCGCTCCTGCCCAAATCGGCAGCCCCTGTACGGAGCATAAGAACCGCCTGCGCTTTTGTCTCTACATCTGTGGCCGTAACGGCAACCGTTTCCCCATCCTGCGTCATACGCCCGGGCGTAATGCCAAGCCCGTCTTCCGTCACCCGGTACGTATAAGCGTCCGTCTCCGTATACTGCCACGCAAGCGAGCGCGTTTCTTCTGTTTCTTCCCCGTTTATAAGAACCTTTGCCGTAAGAAACTCTTCTTCGCCTTCATACGGAAATACCTTTTCCCCATTTTCATATGAAAACGCCAAATCAACTGTCTGTACGGCAACGCCCGCTTTTTGCAGTTCTTCCATGATTTCGGTATCGTTTAACCTGCTGCTGCAAAGAACGGACACATTCATAGCCCCCGCAAACACGCCCGCATGGATACCCGAAACGGTATCCGGCAATACAACCGTAAGACCGTCGCAGCCGGCAAACAGTTCTTCGCCAAGGTTACCGTATCCGGCAGAACAATCTTTTTAAGAAAAGTACAGTCCGCAAACGCACGATCCGCAATTTTGGTAATTTCACAGCGTTCCACTGCCGGAAAAAGACCTTCCGCAAACTCCAAATCTTCCTGCGGCAGCGCGTCCGTAAGAGAGAGCGTACTGTCCGTATTATCCGAAGCGTCCGCATCCAGCCCAATCAGTTCTGCCTGCATCCGCCCGTTTTCATCGAACGAATGCGCCCTGCCGTTAAACCGTCTGCCGTCCGCCGTAAACCCAAACTGCCCGCTTCCCCATTTTGCGTAAACATGAATATTTTCTCCGGTCAGTTTTGTACTGCCCGTAAAACGCTCCCCATTTCCGTTTAAGCTGTCATCTTTGCCCAGATACCAGCCATAGAAAAAACGGTCGCTTCCGTCCTCATACGAAGGCAGAAGAGGCAGCGTATTTTCTCCGTCTTCATTATCCGAAACGGACTGATTTTTCCTGCCAATCATCAAATCAGAAGGCTTCTCGCTTTGGTTATGGAAATAAATCTTTGTATCCTCTTCCCCTGTTACCGAAAAGGAAATCGTCCCCGCATCGCCCTGCGTATTCGCACG
This sequence comes from uncultured Lachnospiraceae bacterium, assembly GCA_910577065.1. Taxonomy (GTDB): domain Bacteria; phylum Bacillota; class Clostridia; order Lachnospirales; family Lachnospiraceae; genus Roseburia_B. The sequence goes on from CAJTLD010000033.1 coordinate 3,411, forward strand.
GATAACAAGATAAGCCGTTTCCTGCTCCTGCATATCCCACTGCATCTGCCCTTCAAATTCCGTTTCTCCCACTGCGTCCGCGGTATCGACACAAACGCCGTCCGCGTCGTAGCGGTAAACGCCAAAATCCACGTCGCCTACTAAAGAAAGCGTAAAGCGGTCTGCTTTTTCGGATTCTATCTTATATGTAAGAAACCATTCGGATTCCCCAAGGGAAGCCCGCACGGCGCGGCCACGCAAAAGCTCCTGCGCCCGGTCGGCCGGGAACGGAATCTGCCCGTACTCCATTACTTTCTGTTCATATCCCATATAGTTCAAATAAAGCGCAAGAACGAAAACCGGATCCCCGTCTTCATCCGTATGTTCTTCCCGGACAATTCTAGGCTGCACCGCCTGCGTCTCTCCTTCGTCCGGTTCCCAGACGACGCCATGCTGCGTCACTTTTTTATGATCCTTCGTACCGTCCTCATAAACTATGTCATATTCCATGCCATACAGATCAATATCGTCCGCATCTTCAAATGGATAGAGCGCAATTCTTAACGGCTCCTGTATCATCCGAAATTCCGTTACCACAGGAGACGGGGTCTCCGTCTCTTCCGTTTCTTCCGTTTCCTCTGTCTCTTCCGTTTCCTCCGTTCCTTCTGTTCCTTCCGTTTCCTCCGTCTCTTCCGTTCCTTCTATCTCTTCCGTTTCCTCCGTTCCTTCTGTTTCTTCCGCTTCCTCCGTTCCTTCTGTCCCTTCACTTCCATCTGCCGTCCCAGAGCCTTCTGCAGTTTTATTCCCTTTCTGCGCCGCTACCCCTTCTTCATTTACAGCCTGCCATGCCCAAACCGGCATACTGCCGCAAAACAGGGAATCCAACAGAACGACGGACATCAGAAGCGCCAGTCCCCTTTTCCATTTACTCATAACATGATCTCCTTTCCACGTAACCCTCTTTATAAATTCATTTGTTTTTCACGGTTCTCTTCTATCATTGCCGCAAGAATCCTGTTCTCCTCTTCCAAAAGCTCCGGATCCCGCTCCAAAAGTTCCCCGACTTCATCCGCTGCCTGTTTCATCACATCTGCGTCCTGGTAAATATCCGCAAGCGAAAACGCCAGATCCCCGCTTTGGCGGATGCCGAAAAAGTCTCCCGGCCCGCGCAGCTTTAAGTCCTCCCCGGCAATAAAAAAACCGTCGTTTGACCGGTTTAAAATATCCAGCCTTTTTTGGGAAGATTTGCTCTGGGCATTGTCCACCATAATACAGTAGGACTGCGCGTGTCCTCTCCCGACACGGCCCCGCAGCTGGTGCAGCTGCGCCAGCCCGAACCGCTCGGCGTTTTCAATCATCATCACCGTTGCGTTCGGCACGTTCACCCCTACTTCCACCACCGTTGTAGAAACAAGCAAATCAATCTCGCATTTAGAAAACGCCTCCATAATGCGGTTCTTTTCTGCCGGCTTCATTTTACCGTTTAAGCAGGCAATCCTGATATCATTCCCGTAATAATCCACAAGCTTTTTTGTATAATCCGTTACGTTTTCTGCCTCTATGGCCTCGCTTTCCTCCACCAAAGGACAGATAACATACGCCTGATGCCCGTTTGCGATCTCCTTTCGGATAAACTCATAAGCGCTTTTGCGGTAGGAAACGCCTACGACGCAGTTTTTATTTGGAAGCCGTTTTTCAGGAACTTCATCCATAACGGAAATATCCATATCCCCGTAAAGAATAATCGCAAGCGTCCTTGGGATCGGCGTCGCGCTCATCACCAAAATATGCGGATGGCTGCCTTTTCCGGCAAAGGCTTCCCGCTGGCGCACGCCAAAGCGGTGCTGCTCGTCGGTAATAACAAGCCCAAGCCCATCGTATACCGCGCGCTCTTGTATCAGGGCCTGCGTCCCAACCACCATCGCGTCCGGATAAATCTGCATCGCCTCATATGCCCGCCGCTTTTCCTTTGCGGTCAAAGATCCGGTCAAAAGCACCACCTTACGGTTCAGCCCGTATTCTTTACACATTTTCAAAAAAGTCTCATAATGCTGCCTCGCCAGCACTTCCGTAGGCGCCATCAAAGCCGACTGATATCCGTTTTCCCCCATCAGCGCCATACACAAAAAAGCCACAATCGTCTTGCCGGAACCGACGTCCCCCTGTACCAGACGCTGCATCGCAACCCCGCGCTTTAGATCAGAAACGACTTCATCCAGGCATTTTTTCTGCGCCCTAGTCAGGCTATAGGGCAGATGGGACAAAAGGTACGGGATTACGGTTTCCGTTTGGATCGGGAAATCATTCGCAATCTGCGCCCTTTTTTCCTTCTGAAGCCGTATGTTTAAAATAAACAAAAAAAACTCGTCGAACACCAGGCGTTTTCTGGCCGTAATCAGCGCTTCTTTGCTGTCCGGGAAATGAATCTGCCGGACGGCATAGTTGTATTCGCATATCCCATGTTTTTTTCGGATCGTTTCCGGTAAAAATTCATATGTAAGAGGCAAATCGCAAAAAGCCTGCCGAATAGCTTTTGAAATTATATTATTGCTTAAGCCCTCCGTCCTGGCATAGACCGGCTGCAGCGTTTCCATTTTGGCGCGGTACTGCTCCCGTGTATAAATCTGGGGCTGCTCCATCCCAAACCGCCGCCCCTTTGATTTTACCTTCCCATAAAACACATATGTTTCGCCCTTCTTTAACTGGCTTTTGATATAGGGCATACGAAACCAGACGCTTTCTATGTATCCGCCAGAATCCCCTAACTTTGCCTCCACCAGTTCCATACGGCCTGTCTTTTTGAGCGCCGGAGTTCCTATCACCGTCCCGGAAACGGCATAAATTCCCTCGCCTGCAACCATAGCGGGCGAAACGGGATCCGGATAGCAAATATAATCCCTGGGAAAATAAAGGAGTATATCCTTTATGGTATATACTCCTATGCGGTTCAAAAGCTTTTCCGTTTTGCTTCCGATTCCTTTTATCGTTGTAACCGATGCTTCTAATTTCATAACGCGCTTTCGTCCGTTCTATTCTACAGATACAACGTAATAGTAAATCGGCTGGCCGCCCGCGTTTACTTCCACTTCCACGTCGGGGTATTTCCCAGTCAGACGATCGGAAAATTCCATCGCTTCCTCTTCGGACGCTTCTTTTCCATAATAAATACTGATCAGGGAAGAATCCTCGTCTATCATTTCTTCGATCATTTCCATTGCAACGGCTTTTCTGTCCGTCCCTACCGAAAGAATCGTCTTATCGCCGATCCCCATATAGTCGCCCTGGTGAATTTCCTTGTCGTCTATCTCCGTATCACGTATCGCATATGTGACCTGTCCGGTCTTGACGTAAGAAATTTCTTCTTTCATATGCGCTTCGTTCTCTTTGGCCGACTGGCCCGGAATATAATTGACAAGCGCCGTAATCCCCTGCGGTATCGTCCGGGTCGGTATTACGATAAGTTCCTTATCCTCGCAAAGCGACACCGCCTGGTTGGCCGCCAGAATAATATTTTTATTGTTCGGGAAAATAAATACCGTACGCGCGTTGACCTTCGAAACGGCCTGCAGCACGTCTTCCGTACTCGGATTCATCGTCTGGCCGCCTTCGATAATATAATCTGCGCCAAGCCCGTAAAAGATCTCGTTTAGGCCTTCGCCTATGGATACCGCAACAAAACCGATATCCTTGACCGGCTCTTCGGAAACCTCTTTTGGGGGAAGCGCTTCCACAGCGGCGCCCTGCATTTCTTTTTCTTTGAGGGCGGATAATTTTTCATCCCGCTCCAGTTCCATATTTTCTATAATAATGGCGGTCAAGCTGCCGTAAGATAAGCCTCTTTGCATTGCAAGCCCCGGATCGTTGGTATGTACATGTACCTTTACGATCTCATCGTCTGCAACCACTACAATGGAATCCCCGATTCCTTCCAGAAAGGCTTTAAATTCCTGCTCCTTGGAATCGGAAAACGCCTCTTTGAGCATCACCAGAAACTGCGTGCAGTACGTAAACGAAATTTCCTGGTTTGCCTGCGCTTCAATGCTGGCGTTTACCTGCGTTACGGCTCTGGTTTCGTCCGCTTTTTCTTTGGAGGGGGCTTTATAGTCGATTTCTTTGCCCTGCATAACCAAAAACGCGCCGCGCAGCACCTCGACTAAGCCCTGCCCGCCGGAGTCCACAACGCCCGCCTGCTTTAGCACCGGGAGCATATCCGGCGTCCGTGCAAGCACGCGGTCGGCCTCTTTGATTACGCCGTCCATCATGGTCAAAAGATCGGTCGTCGTTTCCGAAAGTTCCGCCGCTTTTATGGCGGCTCCTTTGGCTACGGTGAGGATCGTGCCTTCTTTGGGCTTCATAACCGCTTTGTAAGCCGTTTCCACCGCCTTTTCCATGGCGCGGGCCAAAACGCCTGCCGTAATGGTATCATATTCTGCGATTACTTTGGTAAACCCACGGAATAACTGCGATAAAATAACGCCGGAATTTCCCCTTGCCCCACGCAGGGAGCCGGAAGAAACCGCCTTTGCAAGAGACTTCATATCCGGATCTTTGAGCGCTTCCACTTCCTTTGCCGCCGCCATAATCGTCATGGACATATTGGTACCCGTATCGCCGTCCGGCACCGGGAAAACATTTAATTCATTGATCCACTCTTTCTTTGCTTCTAAGTTTGCCGCCGCCCCCATGAACAGCCTGGCAAATTCCACAGCATTTATCGAATTGATTTCCACTTTCCGCTCCTCCTTAATCGATGACTCTTACGCCTTCTACGTAAATATTTATTTTTTCGATTTGCATCCCGGTAAACTCTTCCACTTTGTATTTCACCGTATCAATTAAGTTCTCAGAGACCGTGCGGATGCTGACGCCATACGAAACTATGACATGAAAATCAATTGTAATTTTATTCTCATTGTCCACCGCCACATTTATACCATGGGTCAGGTAATCTTTTTTCAAAAGCCTGACCAGCCCGTCCTTCATATTTACGGCGGCCATCCCGACAATGCCAAAGCATTCCACCGCCACCGAGCCTGCATAGGTTGCAATTACTTCACCGTTAATCATAATAGTACCCAAACGGGTTTGTATTTTTCCTCTCATCTTTGACCTCCATCGTTTTGCCAGCCAAATATTCATACTGTCATAACCATTATACCCATTTTTCCCAAAAAATCAAACCATATTAAAATATATTGTAAAAATATAAAAATTTTCTTGCATTATGAAATACGATCTGCTAGAATAATCATGTTGTGAGCTTACAGAGAATAAAGTAAGCTTAGTATATGCAAGGAGGTGCAATCATGGCAAAGTGTTCGGTTTGCGGAAAAGGCGCTCATTTTGGAAATAATGTGAGTCATTCTCATAGAAAAACCCCAAAGATGTGGAGGTCCAACATCAAACGTGTAAAATGCAAAGTAAACGGCGCTTCTAAGAGGTTATATGTATGTACTTCTTGTTTACGGAGCGGTAAAGTAGAGCGTGCATAAGAATATGGACAAAGACTGGGAATCCTGCAAACGCAGGATTCTTTTTTTAATACGCTCTAACACTACAGCGAACGATAGGGAGTGGATGGCAGGGCAAGCCGGAATGCGCCATGGACGGCGCGTTTCCGGCGGTTGCGTCCGCATTCGGATACGTAAACGGGATACTTTAGAGCCGTTTTATCCTGTCACACAGCGAACGCCGCATCCCCTGTCCTCTGGCTGACGGAACTTTGCCAACATTGTTCGCTGCATGCAATACTAACACCCGCAGCAAAACAGATAATATCCCAGCAGCATACAGGCGCATATCACCAAAAAACCCACGAAATCGCTTGGAAGAATCCACATAAATAACATTCCAAACCCAAAACAGAAAAGCGAATATCCGATTACTTTTTTCATGCTGCCAGACCCCGAAAAAAAATGCATATATCCTAATATATGCATTTTCTTTCCATTCATGAATATGCGGGCATTATGCCCTTACGCTTATTTGTCTTTTACGGATTTTTCCAGCATCTGTTCCATTTCTTCCGCAGCCTGCTCTTTTGCCCCATCGTCTACCGCCTTTTCATTCTTGCTGGTAAACTTATTTACAAAATCCGGAACCATATCCAAAATCTTTGTAATTCCGTCCTGATTTTTCACATTTACCAGTTTGGTCGTGCCGTTTGATATGACAAGCACTGCGCTTGGCATAATTTTGCCGCCCATACCGCCGCCGCCGTTATTTTTTTCTTTGCCCGTAAAGACGCCCGCCCCGACGCCAAACGAAACGTCCACAAGCGGAAGGATAATCGTATCCCCAATATGGACGGCTTCCCCTACGACGGTTTTTGTCGTAATAAAACTGTCCATTCCCTTAAACAAAGATTCTACGGTTGCATGAAATGTATTGTCTCCCATTAAAAAAACCTCCTGTTATCTGAATTTTCGAATAAACTGCATCGTATTTTTATTTCTTACGATCCGGATAAAGCCGCGTACCATATGGTACGGCGACATTTTGCCTCCAAGGGCTATGGTTCCGCGGATGTACGGCGTATCCGCCGCAAAGTCCGGATAAACGCGCGCGTCATACCGGTACGAAACGGGAAACAGGCTGAGCGCCCCCGTCGCCATCCCGGTCAGCGCCGGATCTCCTGTGGCAAAATAGATTTCCCCCTTTATATACTTTGGCTTCAAACGCAGTGCAATATACGTAAGTTCCTGCCATAAATGCCGGATAGCCCTGTGATTTTTTTCATCTGAAACTTCCGCCTTAAATCCCGCGTATTTCTCTTTCCATGTGCGGGCGCGCGCCGTTTCTTTGTCCTG
>CAJTLD010000033.1:10249-18393 GCA_910577065.1 uncultured Lachnospiraceae bacterium
TTTTTCCCGAGAAAGCTTCCGCATGCCTGTCCGCTTCCGGCGCATCCGGCGCTGTCTGCTCCGGCGTCTTTGTTTCCTGAGCGGTTTCTTTTGGTATGGCTGTTTCCTGCTCCGTTGTTCTTTGTATGGCTGCCTTTTGTATATTTTCTTCTTCGGTCTCTTTTATGCCAAAATTCTTTTTCCACCGGAAAATGCCAAGACGAATTTCCGGCGCGGGGCTTTTTAAAACAAATTCAAACCACAAAAGCCCAAACAGCCAGCCAAAACGAAAAAAAAACGACGCCTTCTCCTCGGCTTCTCCTTTCAACCGGTACGAAACGGGACAAAACAGGCCAAACGCCGCCAGCAACAGGACAAGCAAAAGCAATATTCCTATCGCCGTTAAAATGATGAAAAGTACCTTCATATGTCCTGCTTTCCCCTCTGTTTAAGATATCGCTTCACATCAAACCCTCCGGTCGCCTTATATACGTCGTTTACAATATGTCCGGCCAGTTCCAGCGCTTCACGGTAACTCCCGGCCAGGCCGACGACATAAAGCCCGCTCTTTGGATAATGCTTCTGCAAAAGTTCCCAGGACGGTATGATATCCAACAGGTTACTTTCACCGGAAGCCAGCGTAATAACATACACGTAAAGCTGCCCTGCATTGTGCATAATTTTCCACTTTACGTTCCGCTGCCTGCGCCGGACGCTTTCTCCTGCATACAAATCCTTATGCCATTCCATGCAAACTCCCTATCACTCCCATCTCTTCCATGAAACACGGTATCTGACAGCTTTTAGCGCCGCAGCAAACCAGGTTCTGGCAGTTAAAAATATTTGTGGCTGCCCCATAAATTACTTTTCCTCAAATCCAGGTATTCATTGTATGCTTTCTCCAGGATCTGCTTTTCATTTGCAAATTTCAGCAGATGATATGCCTCATGAAACTTATAATACCCGGAATCTGCAAAATATTCTTCCCGCTGTGGTTTGCTGTAATAACTGTCGGCCATCATCAAATACCAGTGCACCTCCTTTTCCACCGTATCTTCCGGCACGGTAAAGGAATACTGGCTTCTGCCTACATATTTAATGATAGACGCTTTCGCACCGGTTTCCTCCAGCACTTCACGGGTGGCCGTTTCTTTGTATTCTTCTCCCGGTTCTACTGTTCCTTTGGGTAAAACCCACCCTTCGTATTTGTTTTTGAAATTTTTGTAAAGCACCAGAATCTTGCCACGAAAAATTACCACACCACCACAGCTCGTTGCTTCTATCATTGCAATACCTCCTGATGTGGTTTTAAAACTTAAAACTAAGTATAACTCTTTTTCTTTTCACTTGCAAGGACTGATTGCCGGAGCGTATTTGAAAAATGTCTTTATTCCCGAAAATACGCGTCGAATATCTGTTTCGCCGCCGGCGCCGCATGGGAGCTGCCCGCCCCTGCCCCCTCCATAATTACGGCCACGGCAATATCCGGTTTTCCTTCTTTTTTGGCATATCCCACAAACCACGCGTGGCTGTCGCCTTTATTCGCGCCAAATTCCGCGGATCCGGTTTTTCCGTACGCATCGTACCCCGCATCCTTTAATACGCTTCCCGTACCGTCCTCCACCACTTCTTTCATATATTCCTGTAGGATATCCGCTTCCTTTTGGGAAAGGACTTCCCCATACGGTTCATGCGCATATTCTTTCACCTTATTTCCCGCATAATCCGTCGTTTTTTCTATTACATACGGCTTCATCAAAATGCCCCTGTTTGCTATAGCCGCCGTAAGCATAGCCATATGAAGCGGCGTTACTAAGGTCTTTCCCTGCCCGATGGCGGTTTCCATCACTTCGCTGACGGAAGAATCCCGGTTTAATACAAAGCTGCTTTTTACCGTTTCTATCTTATCGGCCAAAAGCGGGGTCTGGAACAAAAGGCCTTTGCACGTATCCGCAAAATGGCCGGGGTCCAAAGACAATCCGATATTGGCGAACGACGTATTGCAGGATTTTGCAAACGAACGCTTTAAATCCACCTGGCCGTGCACGTTCCCGCCAAAACAGCTCAACCGGCTGTCTTCCTTTTGGACAGATCCGCTGCATGTATAACTGTAATTTCCATAGCTTTGCGGGTTTTCCCGGATAAATTCCAGCGCAGTTACAATTTTAAACGTCGATCCGGGCGGATAAAGCCCCTGCGACGCGCGGTTTAAAAGAGCAGAATCCCCGTTTTCGTCCGCCACAATCCAATCCCAGTTTTCTTCTATGGAGCCCGGATCAAAATCCGGCTTTGACACCATGGCAAGCGCCTTCCCGGTCGAAGCTTCCAAAACCACGGCGGCCCCGTTATAATTCCCCAAAGCGTCGTACGCAGCCTGCTGCAAAGCGACAGAAAGCGTTGTTATGACGTTGTCCCCGGGACTTTTGGTGTCAGTCAGCTGGTTCATGGCTTTTTCCAGAAAAAAGGCATGGGAACGCAGCAAGTTGAAATTTGCCCACGCTTCAATTCCGGAACGCCCCTTTGTCTGTGAAGAATAGCCCACAATATGCGCAAACAGCCTCTGGTACGGATAGACGCGCGTTTCCTTCCCGTCCGTACCGGTCTGCGTTTCCGCTAATACCTGACCGTCCGCCGAGTATATTTTGCCCCGGACAACCGTTCTCGCAAAGGCTTCCTGCCGCACGTTATAACTGTTGTTGATAAAATCTTCGCTTTTTACAAACTCAAAATATGCAAAATATGCCATCATACACAAAAAAAGCCCGATAAAACAATACGCTATCACTGCAAATTCCCGGTTGTTCACGGAATTTTTCGTTTTTTTACTCACGTTCCCTGCCTCCCTGCCCATGTTTTGTTTCCCGCAGGATATAAAAACCCTGAATAATGGCGAACAGAATTACCGTACCAAAGAAAGAACTCCCTCCATAGCTGACAAGCGGCAGCGTCACCCCAGTGGAAGGGATGAACTTCATTACGCCCCCAATGGTTAAAAACACCTGAAAGCCGTATGTCGTGCCAAGCCCAAGCGCCACCAGCTTATAAAACCCGTCTTTTAACTGCATGGCAATATTCAAAAACATCAGAAAACAGCTCATACAGACCATAATCAGACATATGGCGAAGATGCCTCCCATTTCCTCTGCAATGGCAGAAAACACAAAATCCTGCTCCACCACCGGGATTTTTTCCGGCATACCGCGGTATAAGCCGACGCCAAACCATCCGCCCGTACCGATGGCAAATAATGACTGGCAGATCTGGTAACCCTCCTTTTCAATCACGCTGACCGGATCCTGCCATGCCATTACGCGCACCCGGACATGGGAAAACAGACGGTAAGCCACCGCCGCGGCCGCCGAACCGCAGGCCAGGCCGCCCAGAAAATAAAACGGGTTTTTTGTAGCCACATACAGCATCGTTAAATATACGACAAAGAAAATGAGCGCCCCTCCCAGATCCTTGGAAAACACCAGAATCATTACATGCGCGGCCGCAACGCCCGTCGTCAAAGCAATCCGTTTGACGGATACGGACTGGCAGAACATAGACGCTACAAAAAAAACAAACAGGATCTTTACAAATTCGGTCGGCTGGATAGAAACTTTGGCAATCGTAAACGAAATTTTCGCCCCATAGCTGACAGCGCCCAAAACAGACACCGCGGCAAGCGCGCAAAGGCCGGCGGCCGCATACAACAAACCCAGCCTGCGGATAAAACGGATCTTTTTGATAAGATACGGAATCCCCATAGCAAAAATCATCGACCCCGCCGCAATCGTAAACTGCCGGACAGCCTTTTCATAAGAAAGCCTGCTTAACATCAGAAATCCGATGGCCATCAGCATACACATATGATTGGACAAAAGCTGCGCCGACTTTTCATACAACAGCTTATAGCCGCTTATAATACATAGAAAAAACACCGCCTGCGCCGCATAAAACAGCAAAAGCTTTTTGTTCTGCGTGCGTACCAGAAGAACCAGATACCCGTCTAAGTGCAGCAAAAAAATCCATCTGGCCTGCCTGCGGAGCATATGCTCCTGCCGGTCTTTGGATTTTACGCCAAATACCGCAAAACTGCTCCAGGTATAAAGCGCAAACACAATTATCATCAGATATCTGGAAATTTCACAAAATATACTGCCCATAATGTCCTCTATTCCACGCCCCTTTTATAATGGCCGTATGTATACCCGTCCGCAGGATACTCCCATTCGCCGCCGCCAAGCGCCTGTGACGCGCCGTTTAGCGCCTGTGCAACCTGTTCCTTTCCTTCGGTTGTAAAAGAGAGCCGAAACAGACGGATACCGGCCGCTTTTAATTCTCCGGCTGCAGAAAACAGGCAGGCAGGCCTGGAATTGTAAATGATATTATAACATTCGCTGCAGTTATTTTTGACCGGGAAACAGACGCCGTACCGATCCTTTAGGGCACGTTCCTTCTTTGTACGGCTGCATCCTGCAACCGAGCGCTGCACGCACTGTGCGCTGACCATCAAAGGGATGCGCCCGTAAAAAATAATCTCGCTGCCCGTATTATCCCGCTCCAAAATCTCTTTGCGGTTCAATTCTGCCGGCACCGTATCTTTTGTAATATGAAACTGCGCAAACGCTTCCTTCGCTTCCGACGACCATGCGCTGAAACAATAATCCAGGCGAATTTTTTCCGGCGGGATATTTTGCCCGAGCAGAAATCCCAGCGCGTCATAGCTTCTGACCAAAAAACCGTCTGCTTTCAGTTTGGGCAGAACAGACGCATAAAATACGCCGGTATGGCCGCGGAACACAGCCGGAAGACAGTAAAACGCCTGTTTTCCCGCCTCATGCGCTCTATCGCATGCGCCTGCAAGGCCGGATACGGTATCCTCCCTTGAAAATACGCCGCTATCAATGTAAATGCCGGACAAAAGCGGGCTTTTTTCCAGGACGGAAAGCTGCTCCTTTGTTTCTGCCTGCGCAGTCAGCAAAACGGGCTCCTGCGGCGTTTTGCATCCCCTTTTGGCTATAGCGGCGATTTTGGGCTGCGCCTTCCTGCGGTATGGGCTAAGATATTGTATGGCAAACTGTTCTAAAGCGCGGCGTCTTAAATCGTTTAGGGACGAAACCGGCAAAAACAGATTTTCATCCGCTTCTATTTCAAGCGTCTCAAACGCAAACGGCGTATTGCCCGTCTTTGACAGCCTTTTGCGCAGTTCCTCTTTTGTCACGGGCCGGCTGTGCGCGATAGCGGCCGTATCCCCCCAAACGCTTACCGAAACCCGGCCGTACGACACCGTAAACTCTGACGGGCTTCCCGTTTTCATGCGCATTCTGCCGCGCAGCCTGACTTTGGGTTCTTTTTGCGCAGGCTCCTGCGGCATATCGCACGATTTATGCGCGGAGTTTTGCATGGCAAGCATATCCGGGCCGTTCCACTGCAAAAAATACCCTTCCGTAAATCCGCTGCGGCTGCCAAACGCAGAAAGCAGCTTACGATCTTCTTCTTCCACGCTGTAGTCTGCTTCCCCGCCCTCGATAAGCCTGTCTACATATTTGCGGTAAACAGAAACGACGCCTGCCGCATATTTTGCCTGTTTCATCCTGCCTTCAATTTTAAACGAAGACACGCCGCTTTGCACAAGCTGCGGCAAAAGCCCCAAAGCGCACAAATCCTTTGGACTAAGCGGGTACTGCGGATCCCGCCCCTTTTTCGTTTCCGGTTTTGGGAGTACCGAATAGGGAAGCCTGCAAGGCTGCGCGCAGCGCCCGCGGTTGCCGCTGCGCCCCCCTAACATGCTGCTGAAAAGGCACTGGCCGGAATAACAATAACAAAGCGCCCCGTGCACAAACACCTCGAGCGCGGCGCCCGTTTCTTGATGCACCCGCCCGATTTCTTCCAATGAGAGTTCCCTGGCCAAAACAATACGCGACGCGCCCGCCTGTTCTAAAAATTTTGCCCCATCTGCCCCAAGCACCGTCATCTGGGTGCTTGCATGGATGGGCAGATCTTTAAAATTCCTGCGGATAAACCGCATTACGCCAAAATCCTGCACGATAACGGCGTCTAAGCCATGCTCATAGTAAGGCAGCAGGTAATCGTAAAGCTGTTCTTTTAATTCCCGCTCCTTTAAGAGGGTATTGACCGCCAAATACAGCTTTCTGCCGTACAGGTGAGCGAAATCAATTGCTTCCAGCATTTCGTCCCGGCTGAAATTGGGGGCGTAAGCCCTTGCGCCAAAACGGCTTCCTCCGGCATATACGGCGTCTGCCCCGGCGTAAATTACCGCTTTTAATGTTTCCAGATTTCCGGCCGGAGCCAGAAGTTCTAATTGCCGTGCCATAGTTTATCCCTCCAATACAAATAAAAAGGGGACGAAAGGCTCGTCCCCCTATTTTTTTCCTGACGCCGCAGCATCGCTGCCGGCTGTATCCGTCTCTGAGCGCCCTTCCTTTGGCTTTGTATCGGTCAGTAAATCTTCAATATCCGATTCGAGCCTGGCGTTTTCGCGCCGCAGTTCTTTATTTTCAGCTTCCAGTTCTTTTGCCGTTTTTTCATTTGACTCTGACCGGATCTGCTCTTCAATCAGCTCGTGCTTTAAATCATACAGTTCTTTTTCTTTGATTTCCAAATCCTGTTCCAGTTTTTCAATACGTTCTTTGGCTTTAAAGTAATCATCCGCAATATTCAGTTCCACCAAAGTCGCTTTCATATCCACCGAATAGCGGCGGGTTTTTTCCATTTGGTTAAATTCGTTTACCTTATTGTTGATATAGGCCGCTACGCGCTGCAGATAGGCTTCTCCTTCGTATCCGCTTAACGTATACACCTTACCTCCAATCAGCACTTCCACATTGGACTTCGATGACATACGGTTTCCTCCCCTGAAATAACAGCGGTTGCCGCTGCATATATTTGCTATTATAAAGCCATTCCCGCTATCTTGCAAGCCCGAAATGCGAAAATGCCAAATCTGTCGCCACCCTGCCTTTGGGCGTACGGTTTAAAAACCCGTTTTTTACCAGGAACGGTTCGTATACGTCTTCAATCGTACCGGAATCCTCTCCAATCGCGGCCGCCAGCGTATCCAGCCCCACCGGGCCTCCGGCAAATTTCTGCATAATAGTAAGCAGAATGTTCCGGTCGTTCTGATCGAGCCCATAAGCGTCCACTTCTAACAAATCCAGCGCAAAGGCCGCTACTTCCCTTGTAATATGCCCTTCGTATTTCACCTGTGCAAAATCCCTGACGCGCTTTAACAGGCGGTTCGCAAGCCTTGGCGTCCCGCGGCTGCGCCTTGCCAGTTCATACGCCCCTTCTTCTTCTATTTTAACGTTCAGCTTGCCGGCCGAATGCAGGATAATCACCTTAAGTTCTTCCACCGTATAAAACTCCAGATGGTGCACAACCCCAAACCTGTCCCGAAGCGGCGCGGACAAAAGCCCCGCCCTGGTCGTAGCGCCTACCAGGGTAAACGGGGGCAGATCCAGCCGGATGGAACGCGCCGTCGCCCCTTTCCCAATCATAATGTCAATCACGTAATCTTCCATAGCCGGGTAAAGCACCTCTTCCACCTGGCGGTTTAACCGGTGTATTTCATCCACAAAAAGCAGATCCCCGTCGTGGAGGTTGCTTAAGATCGCCGCCATTTCCCCGGGCTTTCCGATAGCGGGGCCGCTGGTAATTTTGATATGCGTCCCCATTTCATTGGCAATAATCCCGGCCAGCGTCGTTTTGCCAAGACCCGGCGGCCCGTAAAAAAGCACATGGTCAAGCGCTTCTTTGCGCAGCTTTGCGGCTTCGATATAAACCTTTAAATTATCCTTGGCTTTTTCCTGCCCGATATAATCCTCAAGCTTCTGCGGCCTTAAGCTTTTCTCGTTTATCACGTCTTCTTGTTGTACCTGGGTCGAAATGACTCGCTTTTCCATTCCCTGCTCCTTATAACATTGCCATCTGTTTTAACGCTGCCTTTAAAATTTCTTCTACATCCGTCTCTTCTGTTATTTCCACCTTAGAAACCACGGACAAAGCCTCCGAGGAAGCGTATCCAAGCGCAACCAAAGCCTGTACCGCGTCGTTTCTCGCCGTTTTTAATTCCCGGCCCGGTACGGCGGGCGCAGCCTCCTCTTTATCCCCCAGCGAATACTCTAAGTTTAACTTATCCTTTAATTCCAGTATAATCC
>CAJTLD010000033.1:18403-19116 GCA_910577065.1 uncultured Lachnospiraceae bacterium
TGCCGCCGATCCCCGGCGCTTTGGCAATGGTCTTAGCATCGCCCGCAAGCACGGCAAACCGCAGTTCATCCACGGAAAGCACGGCCAGTACCGCCAGCGCCCCTTTCGGCCCGACGCCGTTTACGCCTAAAAGCAGCTTAAAAATTTCCAGTCCGTCTTTTTCCACAAAACCAAACAGCGCGAATACGTCCTCTTTTACATGCAGGTATGTATATATTTTAACCTGCTCCCCAGCTGCCGGAAGCGTATCCATTACATTTGCGGAGACCATGATATTGTAGCCGATCCCATGGTTTTCCACTACAATCCTGCCTTCCCCTTTTTCTGCCAATATACCTTTGATATATGAATACATAGCTCCCTCCTAACCAAACTGCCTTTGCTCATTTTAGCATACCTGTTTTTTCTTTACAAGTTTGTTTCCTCCATACGTATAACACTGCGGCTTTCTGTGCATACTACTTTTATGGATAAATCTAAATTTCAAAAAAATTTCGCAATCTGCGGATTAACCGGCTGGTGTATGGAAATCATCTTTACATCCTTAGGTTCGTTTCGAAACAACGATTACAAACTGACGGGAAAAACTTCCATCTGGATGTTTCCGATTTACGGGATGGCGTCCTTTATCGGCGAAGCCTATCCCCTGTTAAAAAAATACCCTTTTTTGCTGCGCGGCGGGATTTACGGCGCAGGCATCCTCTCTTTTGAGT
>CAJTLD010000033.1:19133-21813 GCA_910577065.1 uncultured Lachnospiraceae bacterium
TCAGCGGAAGCCTTCTTAAAAAACACAAACTCTGCCCGTGGGATTACAGCAAAGCCAGATTAAACGTAAACGGGCTGATCCGTCTGGATTATTTTCCTCTCTGGGCAGGCGCCGGCCTTCTGTTCGAACAGATTTTATGCCGCAAATAAGGAGTTCCGCTTTGCGGAACTCCTGTGTCTAACATATGCGCCTTTACTGACAGCCGTCCATACGTTATTTTAAAGTACTCCATTTGATTTCGCTGTATGAACTTAAGTTATTGCCCCCTATCCCGTTTCCTGCTGCCCGCACCTTATAATAATATGTCTTTTGCGGCTTGCAGTTTATATCCTGGAAAAAGGTTCCCTGTTCCACAGAGGCAACTTTTACATACCTGCCTTTTTTGGAAGCGCTGCGGTAAACCTCGTACCGGGACGCGCCTTTTACTTTTTTCCAGCTGATCTGAAACCTGCCGCTTTGGGCTTTGACCGAAATTCCGGGCATTTTTAAAAGCCTTACGTTTTGAGCCGTACAAAAACCGGCCGCCGTTTTCTTTTTGCCGGATATCTTGTACGGACGTACTTTATAATAATAGGATTTACCGCTTTTGACGGTTTTATCCGTAAAAGACGTGCTTCGGGAGCCCTTTGTCTCCCCTACCTTTTTGTAGCCGTCCTTTTTGGAAACGCTGCGGTAAACTTCATATCCGGACGCGGCTTTTACTTCTTCCCATTTTAACTGCGCCCGGTTGGAGGATTTGCCGGTCAGCCGGATCAGGTTCGTTTTGGTAAGCGTCCCCGCATCTTCGCCGGATTTCTTTAATCCATAGCAGGAAGCAATCCCTTTTGCGTCCGCTATGCCCAATTTCTTTAAAGCGGTGTCCCTGCTTAAAAACTCTTTGGCTTCAAACTCGTTGGATACAAACGCATGTTCCACAATTATCCCAGGATAACCCGCCTGTTTTGCACCGCGTATTACCGCATAGTAATCCGCCTGCGATCCGTCGGGATAAGTTTCCCCGGACATGGAATTTAAAGTCTTTACGCCCCTGTCGTTTAACCCAAGCGCCGCCAAATTGTTCTGGATAGCGCCTGCTAATTTCCGGCCCTGCTGGCCAACCCCAGGCTTGTAATTGGAATTGGGATAATAGACTTCCGCGCCGTGCGCTTCCTTCGTCGCGTCGGAATTGATATGCAGGCTGACAAATACGTCCGCCCCATAAGCGGAAGCCGATTTTATCCTCTCTTCCAGACTGACATACGAATCGTCCAAACGCGTCAGAAAAACCTTAACGCCTTTATATTTTTCCAGTTCCGCTTTGCAGTATACGGCAATTTTTTGCGTGATTATTTTTTCCTGCAGACCGTTTGCAATGGCGCCGTAATCGAAACCGCCATGGCCGGGATCCAATATGACGATCAGATCTGATTTTTTTTCTTTCTTGTCTTTTCCTTTCATCAGGTTCCGGAAAAAGGAAGAAAACACGTCCTGTATCGCCGACGCTTTTGCCGCCTGCTGCGCCGCCTGTACCTGCTGCGCGCCAAAAACGGTGAGCATAACTGCAACAAGAAAAACCGACAAATATTTTTTCGCATTTTTCATGGTAATCCTCCGCTGTTTCTTTTGATTTTGCTTTAAGTATACCACAGAACGATACCCGCTTCAAGAAAAAATACCAGAGCATTCTTTTTCTTACTGCCGGCTTCCTTTTGCACCCTCCCCTTACTTTAAGCGGGTTTCCCTATGTCCTGCGCCTTATGGAAGGCTTACATATCCGGTTTGGCTCTTCATTGTTCTGTGAAAAAAGCAATGCGTTGGCTACCGCGATTACATATCGTTTATTTTCCTCCGAAAGCTGCTCAATCAGATATTTAATATCTTTTCTTTCATCTAATGTATTTGACATCTCCATTTCTCCTCTCTTGTTTCTCTTGTTACAATCACTATATATTCTTTTAATGCTTCTGTCAAGATTTTAATTCATTACCCTTCTGTTTACAAGCATTTTTAAATATGATATACTCCACTGTGAAAAAAAAAGTAAGAGGTGAATACATGGAACCTAATGAACGTATCAGACAGCTGAGAAAAAGAATGCTTAATATGACACTGGAAGAATTTTCTGCAAAAATCAATATGTCCCGCTCAAACCTGGGCAATATCGAAACGGGACGCATATGCCTGACAGAACGCGTCCTTTCGGATATCTGCCGAAATTTCCATGTAAACCAGGACTGGATTTTACATGGTACGGAACCTGTATTTGAAAACAGCAACGATCCGCTGGATCTGGAAATTGCAAACCTGTACGCCGTTTTGTCCGAAAAAAACAAAAAATATCTTTACGGCTATATGCAGCGGCTGATTGAAGAACAGGAATCTTCCAAAGAGACAGAGGAATCCTGATATGTACCCGACTGCCCGTATACGCAAAAGCGCTGTACACGCAGCGCTTGCCGCGCTTATTTTATGTTCTCTTTTTGGCGCGGCCTGCCAAAAAAAGCCCGTTCAACGGACAAAAACCGGATTTTATTTTGATACCGTAATCACTATTACATTATACCAGGACGCAGACGACAGCGTTTTTGAGGAATGCTTTGCCATTGCGGACAAATACGAAAAGCTTTTCAGCGCGACCATCCCTTCCAGTGAAATTTCCCAAATCAACCGGGCGGGCGGGGCGGGGGTTACCGTAAGCGAC
>CAJTLD010000034.1:0-1586 GCA_910577065.1 uncultured Lachnospiraceae bacterium
TGGCCCGGCTTCCAACGGAGGACACCGGCTGTCGGTTACATTCCGACAACTTTAACGAATCAGTTGGGCTGTGGCCCAACTATTCGTTAAAGTTGTCTTTTGCGAATAGTTTCAAGCCTTCTTCCCTAAACTCTCACGGAAAGCCAATATCATATCCACACAGCCTTCCACGCCAATCCGTCCGCTGTCCAATGTAAGATCATATCCTCTGGAATCGCCCCACTTTTTACTGGTATAGTAATTGTAATAGCTGGCGCGCCGTTTATCGTTTTTCTGAATCAGATCGCGGGCTTTATTTACCGACATATCCATTTTTTTTGAAATTTTTTCCGAACGGAAATCAAGGCTTGCATGTATAAATATATTAATGCAGTTGGGATTGTCCGCTAAGGCGTAATCGGCGCATCTGCCTACGATAACGCAGGATTCTTTGTCTGCAATTTTTTTGATGGTGTCAAACTGTGCCAGGAAGACTTTGTGGTTTAACGGCATATCCAAAAATGGCGCCGACGAATACCCTCCAAAGGAATACGTGTCCATAACGAGGGAATATAAAAAGCTGCTTGTCGGTTTCTCGTCGTGGTTTTCGAAAATTTCTGCGCAGAAACCGCTTTCTTTGGCCGCTTCGTCTAACAGTTCTTTGTCGTAGCATTTTATCCCAAGGCGCTTTGCAAGCGCTATGCCGATATCTTTGCCGCCGCTGCCAAATTCCCTTCCGATTGTGTAAATGTGATTGTTCATATCGTTCCCACCTTTTCTGTTTTATATCAAATGTTTCATAATCCGTTTTGAAACTTTTGGACGAGGTTTTCAAAATATTTTGGCAAAGGCGCTGTAACTTCGGTGTATGCTCCTGTTTTTGGATGTATAAAACCTATTGTCATTGCATGCAGCGTCTGCCCCTGCAGTTTAAAAGGATTCTTGGAGTTTCCATATACGGTATCGCCCAACAGGGGATGCCCGATGCGCGCCATATGTACGCGGATCTGGTGCGTCCGTCCGGTTTCCAGGCAAAATTCCATGTATGCCGCACTCTTCCACTGCTCCAGAACTTTATAGTGAGTAACGGCGGGTTTTCCGCCGTTTGCCGTAACAGCCATTTTTTTGCGGTCGGTCGGATGACGGGAAATATTCCCTTCTATAGTGCCTTCTGTTTCACGCGGGTTTCCCGAAACGATTCCGCGGTATATGCGTTTGATGGAATGCTCTTTGATTTGTTCCGCAATATGCAGATGGCTCTCGTCATTTTTGCAGATAATCAGGGAACCGGTCGTATCCTTGTCTATCCGGTGTACAATTCCGGGCCGGATTGTCCCGTTGATTCCGGACAGGCTGTCTTTACAGTAATATAATACGGCGTTTACCAGCGTACCCCCGCTGTGCCCGGCGGACGGATGGACTACCATGCCTTTTGGTTTATTGACCACCAGAAGTTCCGAATCTTCGTATAAAATATCAAGCGGTATATGTTCCGGGATTATTTCGCATTCCCGAACAGGCGGAATATGCACGGTTATGGTTTGCCCCGGCTTTAATCTGTAATTTGCTTTTGCAGGCTGCACATCCACAAAAACTTGTTCTTCTTT
>CAJTLD010000034.1:1657-21623 GCA_910577065.1 uncultured Lachnospiraceae bacterium
CCCGGTATCCTCTTCTGCCGTAATAAATGTAAGTTCCTGCATGTTTATAAGTCCCTTTTCCAAAACAAAAGCCTTCTAAAAATCATATCCACATCTTCTTCCCCGTAATAAAAACAAAACAGTATCATCAAAAATACGGTTGCCACGGAAAAATAAACGTCCGCTACATTAAATACCGGAAAGTTTATCAGCCTGAAATAGAAAAAATCAATGACATAGTTGTTTATACAACGGTCGATAAAATTCCCGGCCGCGCCTGGAATCAGCAGGATGAACAGCAGATGCAGCGGAAGGTAACGCTGTTGCTTTGGTATACTAAGATACAAATAAAACATCACCGCAATAGCCGCTACCGTAATTAGTATAAAAAAAGTCTTCTGTCCCTGCAGGATACCAAATGCCGCCCCATGGTTTTCCAGATAGGAAAGTTCAAAGACGCCTGGCAAAATAGGTATGGCCGGCTTATGTTTTAAATGGCATACCGCAAGGTATTTGGTAAACTGATCAAACGCTGTCAGTACGATCATGGCAAATACGCCAAGAACCAATAAAATTCCGTTTTTCTTTGAAATCTGCCGCATAATCCGTTACGCTCCGTTTTGCTCTAATACCGATAAGATCGCAGTTAAAATCTGCTCGTCGGTCAACTGGGAATTGGCGTACGCATTGCCGACGGATTCCAGTAAAATAAACTTCACCTGCCCGGCAAGCATTTTTTTGTCGGATTTGGTGGCGGAAAGGATTTCCTGCGCGGATAACCCGCAGACATGATCCATAAGGCCAAAATAAGCCAAAGTATCTTTGATGCCGCCGTATTCTGCACAGGCGATATGTCCCAGATTACATGACAGGTGGCAGGCCGCCGCCATGCCGATTGCAACGCACTGTCCGTGGGGCAGCTTAAAATCCGAAAGCTTTTCTATTGCGTGGCCAATGGTATGCCCGAAATTTAACAATGCGCGCTCTCCTTTTTCTTTGGGATCGCGTTCCACAACATCCTGCTTGATCCGGCAGCTTTTGTATATCATTTCTTCCAGTATATCCGGCTGTAAGTTTAAGATAGATTTAGCGTTTTCTTTTAACCAGGAAAAATAAGATGCTGATTTAATTAATCCGTGTTTTAATATTTCTCCCATTCCGGATAAAAACTGCTCGTTTGGAAGCGTTTTTAACAGGGAGAGGTTCATATAGACCAAGCGGGGCTGGTAAAATGCGCCGACCATATTTTTGTATTGCAGGAAATCAACGCCCGTTTTACCGCCGATACTGCTGTCTACCTGGGAAAGCAGCGTCGTGGGTATCTGGATAAAATCTATGCCCCTCAGATAAGTTGCCGCGGTAAAGCCGGTCAGATCGCCGGTTACGCCTCCGCCAAATGCGATTAGTATATCATGACGGTCAAAATAATTGTTTATTAAATGTTCATATAACTTTTGTACGGTGTCCAAATTTTTTTGCGCTTCCCCGGCGGAAAAACAAAAAGTATGCACATTATTAAAACAGGACTTAATCACATCTTCAAACGCTTTTAAGTGCAGTCCGGCAACCTGATCGTCTGTTACAATACAGATTTTTTGGTCGGATCCGTAACCGAGTTTTTGGATTTCTTCCGGCAGCTTCTGAAAATCCTGTTCGATTCGGATAGGATAACAGGGTTTTCCTTCATACGATACTGTAATAGACTTTGACATAAGAACTCCTTTGTTAACAATATTTTTTTAGAGAAACTTTTATGCGTCCTTTTCGTGTTTCTCCGCTGTTTCCTACATAGATAAATTTGCCGTAGCCGCGGATAGAAATGACATCGCCCTCTTTGCACTGGTACGCGTTGGCGAAAGCCGTTTTGTCATTGACAAATACTTTTTGCGACCGGATCAGCGCCGCGCTTTTCTCACGCGATAATTTAAGCAGGAACGCAATGATATTGTCTAAGCGGCAGGAGGAAATAATGCCTTCTATCTGTTCAAATTTCTGTTTAAAGGCAATATTTCCGGCTTCTATATGTTCTCCGGATACGGCAGTACGCCGGATTTGCGTCAATGACTGTAAAATATAACCGGAAATACTTTCTTCACAGAAAATATAATGTTCCTGCCCGTCTGATTTGATATCTCCAATCCGGGAACGCTCAATTCCAAGCCCCATCAGGGAACCTAGAATGTCCCTGTGGGACAGCTTTTCGGCAAATTTCGGATGAGCGGGACGAAAACGCAGGCACACAATCGGAAAATCCGAATCAGTAACAGTGTAATAAGAAAGAGCCTCAGGGATAAATGCTATCATCTGACGCTCCGCAAATTCATATCCACCGAACAGTCGATATGCCGTATCTAACCTTGGTACCGCTTCATGAAACAGGCTTAACTCGTTTTGGTTAAGGAAATTACTGAATGTAAGCATGCATTTTCGTTCCGCTAATCCGGATAAATCAAAAAAACGCTTCTGGATTAGAATTTCTTCGGAATGTTCCATAACTCCTCCTTATAGATCCGCATGGAGGCCGGAAGTCTGGAACGAATCTACGAAATCAAGCACGTCCCCGGAAATATCTACGTTTTCGGGAGAAATAATAATTATGTAACTGGAAATCTTCTGCAGATTGCCGTTGATTGCGTAACAGGAACCTGCCGAAAAATCTATGATACGCTGTGCGATATCAATATCAAGCCCTTCTACATTTAAAATAACGGTTCGGTTCGATAAGAGCGTCTCGGTTATTTCCCTAGCATCGTCTATGGAAGTAGGCTTGATAATGCATACCTCCATGCCGTTTAATCCTGTTTTTCTTTGGCGTATCGGCGTAACGTTGGACGCTTTTTTCTTTGTATCTTTTGCGGAATGTTTTTCTTCGGAATCCTGGTTTTTGCGCTCCCTGCGCTGGCTGATCCGGGTTACGTTCCCATCTTCCTCTTCCATAAAATCGTCGTCGTAATAATCGTCTTCTGCTTCATCCGGACTCAAACGCATGGCGTTTAAAAAGTTCTCAATCATTCCCATAATAAAGAAAATTCTCCTAATAATTTATTTTTAACCTGGCGCCGAAAATGCCTGTCCCAACGCGGACGATGGTGGCGCCTTCTTCAATTGCAGTCGTATAATCATTTGTCATTCCCATGGATAAAACACCCATAGTTACATTATCAATGTTTTGTCTGGCGATGTCAACAGATAATTCTCTGATTTTTCGAAAATAATGCCTGTTATTTTCGGGATTTTCCACATATGGCGCAATTGCCATCAGGCCTTTGATACGCAGGGCATCCAGTTTTGATATTTCTTCTGCAAGCTGCGCCGCTTCTTCGGCCGGTATCCCAAATTTTGTTTCTTCAGAAGCAATATTCACTTCAATCAGAATCGGTACGATACGTTTGGATTTTTTCGCCTGGATATTAATTTCTTCCGCAAGACGGTAAGTATCTACGGAATGAATCAGCGCAACGTCCTGAATAATATATTTCACCTTATTCCGCTGCAAATGCCCAATCATATGCCAGTTGATATCGCCTGGAAGTTCTTCCCGTTTCTGGCAGATTTCCTGCACTTTATTTTCACCGAAATTGCGGATACCGCATCCGTATGCCTCCGAAAGCATGGAAACAGGCTTGGTTTTACTGACTGCGATTAAGGTAACCTCTTCTCTCTTGCGCCCGGCATTCTGGCAGGCTTTTTGAATATTTTCCTCTATTTGTTTTAAGTTTTCTGCGATCATAGCGCCACCTCTTTCTTGTTATTCATGGAGCAGGGCATTTTCTGTAATAGCGCTGCCGTCTAATGCAATATGGTCATACAGGGAAATCCCGTAATCTGTCCCGCTGCGTATAATGGAATATTCCTCGTTTTGGTAAATCGTATCGATCCGACGGAATACGGCGTAGCCTTTATTGATGCAGTAGATGCCCTCTAGTTTTGCCGTATCATGTATGGTATATGTTTCGTCGGAATTGGGCTTAAGCAGGATGTCTCCGTCCATAAGCTTGTCCCCGTCTATATAATAAGAATATTCCGTGGAAAAATAAACGACCGGGCAGATAAATTCATCGGTGTGGTTTCCGTTTTTATCGGTTCTTCTGACGACAATGCCGTCTTCATTGGAATCGCCCCCTTTTTGGAAATATTCCATAGGAACGACAAAAAATTCTTTGTTGGTAATAGCGGAATTGGGGATTTTAAGCCCGGCGTCTTCTTCTAACAGAAATTCTATGTCCACAAAGCGATCCGCCGCAAAGCGTATCATAGAGTGGGACAGGCTTAAAATAAAATATTTTGTACCGTCTTTTTCTTCTATTGTAAACGGAACGCGGGCGGTTGAACCGTCTTTTTTAAAGCGGATCCGGACAACGGAAGCGTTTTTCAGCTGCTTTGCCAAGTCCTCCCGCACCGGGATCATAAGCTGCCAGTCTTCTTTTACAATGAGTTTGTAGGCTGGATCCTGAGCCGTTACAGACGTTTTTTCTTTTAGGTTTACTTTGGAATAGGATGATTCGTCGAACATGGACAACGTAACGTCTTCCGGTTTGACCGATTCGTAGCCATCTGTATAATAAACTACAATTCCGGCTTTTGCCGCCTTTCCCGTGTGGAAGGTAGCGTTTTCTTCGGCCGTTGCAATCGCGTCTTTCATAGAAGATAACGCCTCTATTGTTACGGCTTCGGAAAGCTCCGCGTTCAAATCGTCCTTAAATGAATATACTTCATAAAAATCCTGCGGACGGTAACTGCCGGTATACGCCGATATTCTGTTGTTGAGTTGGCTTAAGCACTCTTCATCCAACGAAGAAGTATCCTGGCTGGCCAGGTTAATTTGTTCGGCTATGGAGCCGTCCGAGTCCACACTGTATACCAGTTCCCCGACGGAAGTTTTGGAAGCGTCCTTGATATAATAATTAATCTGACCGCTGTAGCCCGACGCCACAATTTCTTCCTGGCGCAGCGCAAGGCCCGTATAGGAATTGTCAATTGCTATGCTTCCGTGGATGACTTCATAAACAGAAATATGTGAGGTAGTAAAATAGGAATAAATGTAAAACATCAGATAAAAAAAAATGATTCCGAATATAATTAAGCCGATGTTGAAGTGAAATGGCTTTCGGTACCGAACAACTTTTTTGTTTTTTGCCACAATTATACCGCCTTTTTTGTTTTTCCCAGATTGTATTTTAACATGTTTGCCGCAGGAAAACAATCTGTCTTTTGCATAAGCCTGAAAAAAAATGACATACTATAGAAAAAGGAGGTATGTTTTATGGGTTCAAAAGCATTGGATTATACATTACTGACACTGGTGATTATCGGTGCGGTCAACTGGGGACTGATTGGATTTTTCCGGTTTGACCTGGTTTCCTTTTTGTTTGGAAATATGTCCTGGCTTTCCAGAATAATTTATGCACTGGTGGGAATCGGCGGCCTTTACCTGATCAGCGCCTACGGCAGGATCCGCAGCATTGAACAGGCTTAAGACATGTCTAAAAAGCCTTCAGGAAATATCTCCTGAAGGCTGTCATAAGTGTATGTTTACAGGGAAAGAATCACCTTTGCCTTTGCGCATTCCGGAAGGTCGTCTGCATTCTTGGATACGCTAAGTACAGTTTTTACATGATATTTTTCACTGATAATGTCTAATTTTTCAATTGCATGACGGATTTCGTCGTCTTTCATATTGGCAATTGTAAGGAAGCTGTCCAGATACATTTCCTCTAAATCATTATCCTGCGATACGATCCCGCAGATAAAGCCCATAAATTCGTCACAATTTGTAATCGGATAATCCTTTACGTTGACAAGGCGTACTTTGTTGCTTAACTCATACATATGTTTCTGGCTTTTGTCCAGATATACAATATTTCCATTCGCTGCCAAAACAGCGGCATTGGCCCTTTCTAAAAGATGTTTTGTTTTTCCCTTTCCTTTTTCACCTGCAATAATTTGAACCATGGCAATCTCCTCCTGTTTTCTGTCTGTTCAGGAACGCTTTGTTCCTTCTTATGTTCTATTATAGTAGCAATTGCATGAAAATTCAACTATAAATCCGATAATCTGCTGTTTTATTTTATATTTTTGTATATACTGTGTTATGATGCAAATCCCCTGAGGAGTTCGTTCATATAATAATAAAGGTTGTTCCGGCAGTCCGCTTTCATGACAATGGATATTACCTGCTCTCCCGCTTCGTTCTTGCTTAACAGAGCCAGGCAGTAGCCGGCTGCGTTTGTCGTACCTGTTTTTCCGCCGATTACCATAATCCCCGACGGCGCGTCTTCCGTCCCTGCCAGGTATTTATTGGTGGATTTCCAAACCTGCTGCATCGGCATCCCGGCTCCGTCTATGTAGTCCACCGTGTATTCTTTTGCCTGTATCAGTTCCAGGAAGCGTTCGTCTTTCATTGCCGCCTGGAATAGCAGGTGTAAATCGTAAACCGTTGTGTAGTGGTCTTCATCCGGCAGTCCTTCCGGGTTCACAAAATGGGAATCCAGAGCCCCAAGCGCATGCGCTTCCTCGTTCATCAGTTCCACAAAAGCTTCTACGCTGCCGGATATGCCTTCGGCAATCGCTACTGCGGCATCGTTTCCGCTTTGCATGATAAGGCCGTAGAGAAGCTGGTGCAGCGTCATCTGATCGCCTTCTTTTAAATGGCAGACAGACGAATCGCTGGCCTGGTTGGCAGCATCGTGGCTAACCGTGTAAACGGCGTTTAAATCCCCGTATTTTAAGGCAAGGTATGCGGTGAGTATTTTTGTCGTACTGGCAGGATACATTTTCTGATAAATATTCTGCGCGTAAGTAACTTCTTTTTGGGTCAGGTTAAAAACCCCGGCGGCGCCCGCTACATAAGACGACGTTTTGTCCGTCCCAAGATCCTTCCCGTCCGATACGCAGAGATTTTCGGCAAAATACGGAACCGTATCCTGCAAAGAAGAATCGTCCGCCTGAATCAGCTGGTACTTTTTGGAAGTATCGTACAGATTGTAGGCGTTGGCAAAGGTTACTTCTTTTGATACCTTACCGCAGCCGCCTGACAGCAGCGCAGCAGCCAGTACAGACAATATAATCCGTTTTTTATTTGTATAATTCACGCCACTCCAAATCTCCTCTGTCCAATGATTTTATCAATAACTCCGCCGTAGAAAGATTGGTTGCCAGCGGAATATTATGGGTATCGCACAGCCGGACAATGCTGTTTACGTCCGGTTCATGTGATTTTGGCGTCAGAGGATCACGCAGGAAAATAACCAGATCTATTTCATTGTGTTCAATCTGTGCGCCAAGCTGCTGCGAGCCTCCCAAATGGCCCGCCAAGTATTTGTGGATGGTGAGGTTTGTTACCTCTTCAATCAGTCGTCCGGTTGTCCCGGTTGCGTATAAATCGTTTTTGCAGAGTATTCCCCGGTAGGCAATACAAAAATTCTGCATGAGTTTCTTTTTGGAATCGTGTGCGATAAGTCCGATGTTCATGATGTTGTGTCCCCCATTCCATATTTTTTTGGCTGCAAACCGACATTTAAAACAAATCCAATGCCCATAAACAGCGTAACCAAGGACGTCAGGCCGTAACTGACAAACGGCAGCGGAAGCCCGGTATTTGGCATCAGGCCGGTTGTAACGCAGATATTAACAAATGCCTGGAATCCTATCAGAGAAGCCATGCCGCAGCAAATAAGCCTTCCGGACAGATCCTTGGCCTTTCTTGCCATGAAAATACACTCCATAACAATTAAAAGCAGCAATACAATAACGGTCACAGACCCTACAAATCCCATCTCTTCTCCGACGATGGAAAAAATAAAATCCGTCTGCGGCTCAGAAATAAAATTTCCGTTTTTTACGGAAGTAATTTCACTGTTGTTTAACCCTTTGCCCCATAGCTGGCCGGAGCCGATTGCCATTTTGGAATTGAGCTGCTGGTACGCCGCGTCCGCGTATTTTTCCGGTTGCAGCCATGCCATAATCCGCTTATACTGATACGGATCCAAAATTTTTTGATCCGGCTGTAAAATCAAGCTGATAAATATGACAACAGTCGGGATGCTGACCGCGAGCACGCTAAATACAATTTTGTAATTCAGCCCAGCGATAAATAAAAGCGTAATAAAAATCAATGCCGTGACAATCGTCGTGGATAAATCCGGCTGCTGTTTGATCAAATACAGTGGAATACCTGCAAAGAGAAAAGAAACGGCCAGTATTTTCAATGTATTTAAATTTTCCTGGTATTTCATAAAGAAATATGCAAAAAACAAAATGATAATAATTTTGGAAAGTTCCGAAGGCTGGAAGCGGATTCCTGCAATGGTAACCCAGCGCGTTGAGCCTTTGGTGTGGTTCCCCATATATTTTACCATAACCAAAAGACCGATATTTAACATGTAAAACAGCCAGCTAAAGCGCAGGACAAATGAAAAGTCGATCAATGAAATCAGAACCATTGCGGCAATCCCAAGACATAGTCCCAGAATCTGCTTGTCCTGCACGGATTCTCTTGCGCTGCCAATCACAAGGATTCCAATCACGGAGAGTACCAGCACATATAACACCAGTCTGAAGTTGTAATTTCTGAGCCTGTATTGTTTCAGCATAATTTAATTCGTCCTATTCCTGTACCAGTTCATTTGCTATCTTCCGGAAGTGTGGTGCATGCCCTTAATCGGGATATTGGCATACAGCGCAGGCACCCTTCCGTTGTCGGATTCTGATTCTGTCTGTGTAATTTGTATGTCAAGACCTTCCGAGTCAATTTCCATATATTTGGATATTACCTTGATAATATCATTCTTTATCTTTTCCATAACTTCCGGCGAACAGTTCGCGCGGTCGGATACCAGGACCAGTTTTAAGCGGTCTCTCGCAACGTCGCCGGAGTTCTTTCTTCTAAAGAAGTCAGCTAATGACATTTTATCCTCCTTATCCTTCATTTAAACAAACCTGCTAACCTGGTAAATACCCCCGCTTTTTTCTGTAAATCTAAAAATGGGACTTCTTCCCCTGCAATGCGCTTACAGATATTGGCAAAAGCCTTCCCTGCCAATGCTTCCGAGCCGACAAGCGGTTCCCCCTGGTTGGTGGAAATGACAATCTGCTCGTCGTCCGGCACAACACCGATTAAGTTGATAGCCAATATTTCACATACGTCTTCCACCGTCATCATATCGCCGCGTTTTACCATATCCATGCGCAGGCGGTTGACAATCAGCTGCGTCTGCTTAATCTCATTGGCTTCCAGTAAACCGATAATCCGATCCGCGTCGCGGATGGCGGATACTTCCGGCGTAGTAACGACGACTGCGCGGTCTGCTCCGGCAATTGCGTTTTGAAAGCCCTGTTCGATGCCGGCCGGGCAGTCTAAGAGTATGTAGTCAAATTCCTCCCGCAACTCATCCGTCAGCTTTTTCATCTGCTCCGGGGTAACGGAAGACTTGTCCCTGGTCTGTGCGCTTGGCAGCAGGGCAAGGTTCGGGTATTTTTTATCTTTGATAAGAGCCTGTTTAAGCCTGCAGTTGCCTTCTATCACATCTACCAGATTATATACGATTCTGTTTTCAAGCCCCATTACTACGTCTAAATTCCGAAGTCCGATATCCGTATCGATCAATACGACTTTCTTATTCAGCTGCGCCAGACCGGTTCCGACGTTGGCGGTTGTCGTCGTCTTGCCAACGCCCCCTTTACCGGATGTAATTACAATTACTTCACTCATGATTCAAACCCTCCTGAAATTATAAATTATTAAATGTGTTTTTCGTAATTGGTTCAATTAGAATATGGCCGTCTGATACGGTGGCAATCTGAGGCTGCGCCACCGCTTTGCGGCGTTCCCGGATGGAAGCTAAGATTCCCTTATCTTCACTTCGGCCGATGATGTTTCCGATTTTTATCTGAACGGGATTCATATCGAGCGCCACGACAAAACAGTCTTCGTTGCCGGACGCCCCTGCGTATGCAGTGCCTTTCAGCGCGCCTAAAATAACGATATTCCCTATGGAGATAAGCTTCGCACCCGGATTTACATCACCGATAATGATAATACTGGTCTCACATTCCAATACCTGACCGGATCGAAGGGTTCCTTTATAAAATTTTCCCGTGTTACCGGATTCGTCCGCCAAATACTGCTCCACTCTCTGCTTCGTATATTGTTCTCTGATTTCGTCATTGTCGATGATGCATACAATGCGAATGCTTGTTCTTGTGGTAATGGCGTCTATAATCCGGTACTCCTGTTCGTCCGATAATGCCCTTCCTTCAAATGAAATCGCCACATGTGCATTTCTGAAAAACTTCTCGGATTCCAAAAACTTATCTGTAATACAATCCAAAAGTTCCTCAAAGGGAATTTTGGGATCTAAGATAAGGTTGATGCCATATTTATTACTTTTTATAATAACTGGCTGCGACATATAACCCTCCTGTTCCTTAATCCGTTATCGTATTCGAACTGCCGTTTACATCTTTTGCCTGTCCGTTAATCAGTGTATTTTCATCGGCTACTTTAAAATAATAGGCCAGGATATCTTTTGATACATCCGCCGCGTTATGGGAAGTATAACCGTATGCAATTCTGGTTGCAATGGCAATCTGCGGAGCCTCATATGGTGCGAACCCAACAAATAAAGCGTGATTCGGGCGGTTTTTTACTTGCTGTGCCGTTCCCGTTTTGCCGGCTACCGAAACAGGGAAATTCTTAAAGCAGTTCAGATTTTCTACCACCATGCGCATACCGGAATGAATCGCATCCCACTGAAGCGGATTTAATACGTCTATCTGGTTTTGGGCTTCCGGCGTATAGGACTGCAGCAGGTTTTCTTCGGAATCTTTGATATCTTTTAACAAAGTCTGCTTATAAACGGTTCCTTTATTTGCAACGGCCGTCACATACCTTGCAAGCTGCGTCGTGGTATAGTTGTTGTTACTTTGCCCGATAGATGCCGTAATCGGATATTCGTCCGCCACCTGCGGCGCGTTTTCGGGTATCTCAATTCCGGTCGGATCGTTTAAGCCGAACATGGAAGCGTATTTTTCAATAGCTGCAATTCCTTTTTTTTCGTTGTAAACATTGTTGCTTAAACTCAGGCGGTAGCCTGTTTCATAGAAATAATAGTTACACGAATCGCGGATGGCTTCCGAAAGGTTGATCTGCCCGTGGCTGGAAGGGTTGATCCAGCAGGTCGGGCCTTTTTCTTCTAAGCGCGTAAAACGCCCCTCGTCCATAATCTGCATAGAGGTGTCGATTACCTGTTCCGCAAGCCCGGCCGTAGCCGTAACCATTTTAAACGTGGATCCGGGCGCCGTCTGTTCCTGAGTTGCGTGGTTTAGCATCGGATAGGACAAATCGTCAATCAGTCTGTTAAAATATTTGGTATCGACCGTGTTGGCAAGCTTGTTGTTGTCGTAGGATGGATAAGAAACAAGCGCCAGAATTTCTCCTGTCTTGACATCGGTAATAACACAGGAACCGCTGCAGGGATCTAAGGCAAGATCCGCGGGCGTAATTTCTAAGTTTTTGATTCGTTCTTTTATGAAGTTAAAAGACGATACGCTGCCGGATGTTAGCGCCGAGATTTGCGCTTCATCGCGTGTCAATACTTCCTGATCGTATAAGATTAGGCAAAGCTGCGTCCCGCTAATCAGATTCTGCTGGATCATATATCGGTATATGATCTTGGTAAAATCCTGGTCAGCCGCCAGGGATTCTTTGATAAAATCTAACAGCGCATAATATATCTCGTTGGAATCCGAATATTTTTCTTCAATAGAAAACCGAGTAATGTCGATCCAGTTCATTGCGATTGCATAATTTAAATAATCCTTTAAACTGATGCTGCCGCCCGCCCACTGTACATAGACGGAATCTTCTTTGTTGATTCGGTCAGCCGCCAGAATTTCTTTTTCTTTGAGCATATCTACAATAAAAGAAATATAATCTTCGCTTTCCCGCTCCAAATCACCGAACGGGGTTGCGGTTTCCGCTGTAAGTTCCGCCTGTATCGATTCCAAAACGCTGTTTTGTTTGGACAAAAACGCGGCGTAAACCTCTTGTTCCGCCGTACTGGCGTTTTTACTGACAAAATGATCGGTGTCAAGGACATTATTGTTAATCAGCGCAAAATATACGTCGTCAATCGGGATAATTACGTCTGAAGCCGTGGTAATGGAGGAAGAATCATAATTTTTTACATTTCTGATGGAATCGTATACAATGCCTGCGATTTCCTGCTCCAGCAGATCATATACCACACGGGTCAGTTCCGCGTCAATAGACAGGCTTGCGTTTTGCCCGACAGACGGTTCCACGCGTTCTTTTGTTTCAATAACCTTTCCCATGTTGTCCACGTAGACGGTCTCTGTCCCCTTGGTTCCCCGAAGCTGCCGGTCTAAGTACTGTTCGATTCCGGCTTTGCCTACGACGTCCGTCAGCGAGTATTCGTCGCTGTCTTTGGAAAGGCTGTCGTATTCTTCCTGGGAAATTTTTCCCGTATATCCGATAATCTGCGCAAAATATTTGCTGTCGACATATTTACGGATCGTATCGTTTGAAGCCTCAACCCCTTGGAATGAATCTGCATTTTCACTGACGTATGCGATTACCTCTTCATGGACATTTGATGCAATTGTGGTAGAGATATATTTTTGGTAGCCGTTCTTTGACATGGCGTAGCGGATGACGGTGATGCGGTACGCCATATCTTCGGTATAGGATTTATCGATGCCGAATTTCGTTTCGCCCTGAAGATATTCCATTACCTGATCGACGGTTGCTTCCCCTTCGTGATAGCCCAGTTTTTTGTTGTAAGCCAGATCATCAATCAATCTTCTTCCGTAAACGTCGGCCAGGAATCGCTGTAAGGCTTTGCCCTCAACCGCAAACGCATAGTTCCCGTTTGGAGCCTGCGTAATTTCAAAGGCGTTTTCAATGGGATCGCCGTATTCGTCTAATTTCAGGATTATCTGTTCTAATATGTGGTTTAACGTATCATTTTTTTCTTCTGTGGATTCATAACTTCCGTTGTCTTCAATCGTAATCGTATACGCCAGTTCGTTGTAGGCAAGCAGTTTGCCGTTGCGGTCATAGATATTGCCGCGCGTGCTTTTTAATTCCCGTTCTTTTTCGATTTTCAGCGTATAGTTGTTTAAATATTCTTCCCCGTTGACAATCTGCAGGACAAACACCTGCTTGATTAGGATGCCGAACAAAAAAATCATCACAACGGACAGAACGAACAGTCTCGATTTGAAAAAACTGATGATATATTCTTTTATCGTATCAAACAATTTTGCCATTACTCCTTTTTTCTGATTTTTCCAGATTTTGATTGATTTTCAGCAGTATAAAATATAAAAATACAGTGACAAGGATTGTATAAATCCATTCCGGCACAATGATATGCCTAAAGTAATATTTAAATGCAAACCTTCCGCGCAGTAAAAATTGGAATACGTAAACCAGAAGGTTGTAAACCAGATCGCTTGCGGAAATTAAGATCATGGGCAGTTTAATATCCTCCGGATAAAAAAGCTTGCGGAAAAATCCGTTAAAATATCCCACATACATATAAATCGCGGCATAAAACCCAAGCGTCCCGCCATAAAATATATCAATCAGCAGGCCGGCAAAAAAGCCGATCAGCATTCCGTCCTTTTTCCCGCGCATGAAACCAAAGGACGACGTGACAATAATCAGAAGGTTTGGAGAAATGGATGCAATGGATAATGCCTTAAACAAAGTACACTGCAGCAAAAAACAGATTATGACTATGATAGTGACCGTAATCTTTCGTTTCATCACATCCTCCGTTCCTTTTTTATTTGTTTTCTTCACCGGATATTTTTTTGTCGAGTATGACAAGTACTTCTTCCAGATGCTCAAAATCGACAGCCGGTGTCAGCGTCCCGGATTTGGTCAGGTTATTGGAATCTTTTTTTAGGTCGCCTATGCTTCCCACAAGAATGCCCTGTAAGTATTTTTCGCTGATATTAGACGTTACAACCTGCGCGCCTTCTGTTATTTCGTCATCCGGATCTTTTAAATCATTGAAACGGATTCTCTGATTGGCATTCATCTCCTGCAGATCCCCGTGTACGATACAGCGATCCGAAGTTGTCACCACCATTGCGCTGACTTTGCTGACATCGTCAATAATGGAACGAACTTTCGCATAGTTGGGGCCAACGTCGGTGACAATTCCGACAAGCCCTTTTCCGGCTATTACATTCATATCTACGTCAATACCGTCGTTTTTTCCTTTGTCAATCGTAAAAATGGAAAACCAGTTCCCGGCATCTTTTCCGATGACGCTGGCAGCTACTTTTTCATAGCTTGGATATTTCTGATCCAACTCTAGAAGTTCCCGCAGGTTGTCGAGTTCGTACTGTTCCAGCTTAATTGTGTTTAGTTCCGAAGTAAGCTCGTCCACTTGTACTTTTAGCGCAGCGTTCTCTTCCATCACATCCCTGAGGTCTTTTAAATTGTCCGCTTTGTCTGAAATCCAAAGCCCGACATAGTTGATCCCGCGCTGCATTGGTATAAATACATAGCCGGCTATCGTATTTAACGGGCCTCCGGAGATATTTAATATAAAACTGACATATACCAGTCCCACGCAGCAGAGCGTAAGCAGGATCAGCAAAAACCTGGCTGGAAATGTAAACTTTGGCTTCCGTCTCATAAAATACCTCAATTATTTTAATAGTCTTGTCTTCATATTAAATGTCAGACGCTTGTATTTGTCGTCGGAAATAATCTTGATCAGGCCGCGCACCACCGTTTCTTCCGGGCTTTCGCAGGTGTTGACGCGGATGTTTGTAATCTGCGTAAACAACTCGTCGAGCCCCTGGATCAAAGATCCGCCTCCGGTAATGTAAATCCCGGCGTGGATGATATCCCTTGCAACCTCGGGCGGCGTTTTCTCTAAGATCATCTTAATGGAGTTGCAGATGGAACTCAGATTGTCCTTGATCGCCTCATATACAGTCTGTGCATTTATTTCGAGTTCAATCGGCAAACCGCTGACCAAATCGCGTCCGACGATAATCATGCTCTCCTCCCGCCCGGGCAGGCCGGAGCCGAGCGTCTCCTTTAGCGCTTTTGCGGTCTTTTGCCCGATGACCAGGTTAAAGGTGCGCTTGATATAGCTGATGATGGACTCGTCCAGCCGGTTGCCGCCGAAATGCAGAAGGTCGCTTAGCACCAGGCCGCCTAAGGAAATAACGGAAATCTCCGTCGTGTCCGCGCCGATATCCACCACCATAACCCCGGTCGGTTCATTGACGTCTAATCCAAGCCCCGCGGCGTCCGCAATCGGTT
The DNA here is from genome assembly GCA_910577065.1 of uncultured Lachnospiraceae bacterium. Classification (GTDB taxonomy): domain Bacteria; phylum Bacillota; class Clostridia; order Lachnospirales; family Lachnospiraceae; genus Roseburia_B. The sequence continues at coordinate 16,950 of CAJTLD010000034.1, forward strand.
TTTCGCAGAGCAGTACGTTTTTGGGCTTTACCTTGCTTTTATAAAACAGATCAAAGAAAGCTTTTTTCTCTACTTCCGTAATATCCGTAGGCACCGCCACAATGTATTCCGCGCCATGGACCTTGCCCTTGGAACGGGCTTCCAGGAAATCAAAAATCATGGTCTGTACATTGTTGAAATCGGCAATGACGCCGTTTACGATGGGAAACGTGACATGGATCGTTTCCGGTGCTTTTTCATACATGGCATATGCAACATCCCCATAAGCGTACATCTGGTTCTTGTTTACAATGGCAATCGTATTTTTTTCGTTTAATATCTTGCCGGTCGATTTGCAGAAGACTTTGATATTACAGGTTCCCAAATCAATGCAGTAAATATTGTTATTCATGTAGTTCTCCCTTCAATCTGCTTATGGCGAGTGCAGCAGATGTTCCTCTTTAAAGCTGAAATATTGGTTGTCGCCTATGATGATGTGATCCGATAATTGTATCCCTAACAATGCGCCGCCCTCTGCAATCCGCCTGGTTACAAGCCGGTCCTGCATACTGGGCTGCGGGGCGCCGCTGGGGTGGTTGTGCAGCAGGATGATATGGACTGCCTGCTTTGCCAGTGCGCAAAGAAATACTTCCCTGGGTGAAATCAGCGAGGCGTTTACGGTACCCACTGAGATCACCTCGTCCCCAAGCAGAACGCACTGTGAATCATACATGCTTACAATCAGCTTTTCTTTGTTCTCATGCCGCAGTTCTTCCATATAATAAGCCGCAACCGAAGACGCGCTGTTTAAAGATACTTCACGGGCGCGCGTCGCTTTTGTCAGCCGTTTGGTAATCTCCGCAAGGCATTTCAGCTGGACCGCCTTGACCTTGCCGATGCCGGGAATGCCCTTTAGTTCTTTGACGCTTAAGCTGTAGAGGTTTAAAAGGCTCTTTTCCTTGCGGTTTAAAATCTCCTGCGCTAATTCAATGGATTTTTTCCCCGTTGTCCCGGTACGGATAATGACCGCTAAAAGTTCTGCGTCCGACAGGTGCTCTGCCCCGAAACGAAGGCATTTTTCGTAGGGTTTCTCGGATTCCGGTAATTCTTTTACCGTGATGTGTTGGTTCATGGAATGTCCTTTCTACTCCCTGCCTGTAGGGTTCGATTGTAAATTCCAGGTTTTATTCTACCACATTAGATCCTTATTAACAAGATTTTGCTCATAAAGTTTTTGCAGCGACATTAAAATTCCGAATTTTGCATGGTGCCAGGTCAGACCGCCCTGGAAATAAACCGCGTGCGGCGGCTTGATTGGCCCGTCTGCGCTCAGTTCGATGGAGGAGCCCTGTACAAAGGCGCCCGCCGCCATGATGACTTCGCTGTCATAGCCCGGCATGGCCCAGGGTTCCGGCGTAACGTACGAATCCACCGGAGCCGCCGCCTGGATGCCTTTGCAGAATGCAATCATGGCGTTCGGATTGTGAAACGTAACTGCCTGGATAATATCGTGGCGGTCCTCGGAGCCGTTTGGCAAAACGTCAAATCCCAGGGTTTCATAGATGTTTGCGGCAAAAATCGCGCCTTTTAACGCCGCGTTTACAACCGTCGGCGCTAAAAACAGTCCCTGGTAAAACGACTGGATAACGCCGAGGGAAGCCCCGACTTCTTTGCCGAGCCCGGGCGAGGTCAAACGGTACGCCGCATTCTCCACACATTCTTTTTTGCCTGCGAGATAGCCGCCGATTGGGGCCAGGCCGCCGCCCGGATTTTTGATCAGAGAACCGACGATGAGATCCGCGCCGACCTCAAGCGGCTCTTTTTCTTCGACAAATTCGCCGTAACAGTTGTCTACCATACAGATAATGTCCGGTTTTACGGATTTTAAAAACGCGACCAGCTCTCCGATCCTGGCTACGGAAAGCGTAGGCCTTGTGGCGTAGCCTTTGGAGCGCTGGATGGTGGCAAGCTTTGTCCGCTTTGTTACCGCCGCCCGGATTTTTTCGTAGTCAAAACTGCCGTCGGGCAGCAAATCCACCTGGCGGTAAGCAATGCCGTATTCCGCTAAGGAGCCCTTTGCCGGGCGGATGCCAATTACGCTTTCAAGCGTATCGTAAGGCTTTCCGACCGGGGAAAGCAGTTCGTCCCCGGGACGCAGGTTCGATAACAGGGCGAGGGCGAGCGCATGCGTACCGCAGGTGATTTGCGGGCGCACCAGCGCGTCTTCCGCGCAAAAACACGCGGCGTAAACCGCTTCTAAGGTATCCCTGCCCAAATCATTGTATCCGTACCCGTTTGTGGCCTGGAAGCATTCCGCGCTGACTTTTGCCTGCTGCATGGCGCGCAGGACTTTCAGCTGATTGCATTCGGTTACCCGATCGAGCGCGTCAAAGCGGGCTTTTAATTTTTCTTCTGTTTTTGCGCCGAAGGCATAGACCTCTTTGCAGATTCCGAGGCGTTCGTATTGCTGCTGTATTGCGTTATTGTGACTCATGTAGTATCCCCTTTTCTTTTAGTATCGTAACCATGCGCTCCAGTATGGCGTTGGTATCGTAGTCAAATTCCTGCTTGTCAAGCCAGATAACGTCCCGTTCCCTGCGGAACCAGGTCAGCTGGCGTTTGGCAAAACGCCTGGTATCGCGTTTTAAAACGGATACGGCTTCCGGAAGGGTACGCTCCCCGTCCAGAAAGGAAAGCAGTTCCTTGTATCCAAGCCCCTGCATGGACACCATGCCTTTGTGGCAGCCCATATTTTTTAAAGCTTCCACCTCCGAAAGCAGGCCCTGCGCAAGCATCTGGTCTACGCGCCGTTCGATTTTTTGGTACAGCAGTTCTCTCTTTTCGTTTAAGACGAAGTAGGCAAACGCATAGGGAGACGGCTTCTGCCGTTCCGTTTGGTTGTGCTCCGAAATCGGATAGCCGTTTTGCCGGTAAAATTCGAGCGCGCGGATAACGCGCTTGATATTGTTGGGATGGATGGCGTTTGCGGAGGGCAAATCCACTTTTTCAAGTTCTCTGTGGAGCGCTTCGCTGCCGTGCCGGACGGCATATGCCGTAAGCTCCTCCCGGATTTTGCCGGACGCCCGTTCTTCGGAAAAATCAATGCCGTAGAGCACGGACTGGATATAAAACCCGGTGCCGCCGACAAGAATCGGAATCCGCCCGGCGGCATAGATTTCCTGCATATATTTGGACGCCAGTTTCTGAAACAGGACAATATTAAATTCTTCGTCCGGATTCAGCTCGTCAATCAGGTAATGCGGGACGCCCTGCATTTCTTTTGGCCTGATTTTGGCGGAGCCGATATCCATGTGACGGTACACCTGCATGGAATCCGCGGAAATGACAGATCCGCCGATTCTTTTTGCCAGTTTTACGGAAAGCGCTGTTTTGCCGGACGCGGTAGGCCCGGCGAGTATGATAAGCGGCGGTTTCATATTATACAATCCTCTTAAATTTCTTTTCGATTTCGTACTTGCCCATCGAAATAATCGTCGGCCTGCCGTGCGGGCAAAAATACGGGTTTTCCAGTTCCAAAAGTTCTGCAATCAGGCGCTTGGCTTCCTGCGGGCTTAAGGCGTGGTTGCCTTTTACCGCGGCTTTACAGGACATGGACGCGATTTTTTCAAGCATCTGTTCCGGAGCGCCGGCTCTTTTGATTTCCTCGTGGGAATCTAAAATTTCTAACAGGATCTGTCTGGCGTCAAGGCCGAACAAATTCCCGGGCACGCCGCAGACGGCGTATTCCCGGCCGCCGAACGGCTCGATTTCAAAACCGAGCGCATTCAGGTGCTGCCCTAAGGAAGAAAGCGCCTGCTCTTCCTGATTGTCTAAGGTCAGTATCATCGGCGGGGACAGAAGCTGCGTGGCGCTTTCCTTTTCTTTTAACGAACCAAGCGTTTTTTCATACAGCACTTTTTCGTGGGCGGCGTGCTGGTCGATGATAAAAAGCTTTTCGTCGTATTCGACAAGCCAGTAGGTGCCAAACAGCTGGCCGATGATTTTGTGCTGCCGTCTGGAGATTTCTGAGAGAAATTTCCCTTCGTAGACAAGTTCTTCCTGGACGTAATCGGGCGCTGCAGGCGGGGCGCTGCAAGACGCCTGATTTTGCGCGTGTTGTCCGGAGGCGTCTGGTATGTAGGGCTGCTGTGCCTGCAGGGGGAGCGCGGCGCTGTTTGAGACAGGATTGTTTTCATTGTTGGCCATATCCTGCCCGTCTGCAGAATGAGAGTTTTTTCTGTCGGGTATCAACTGTCCTTCGGACATTTGATTGTCTTTTGTACCGGATATCCCCTGCGCATCAAACGACTTCCTACTTTGGCTGTCTGAAATATCCTGTTCTTTTGGTACTTGTCCGCCTTCTCCTATTTGCCCGTTTTCTATGCCGGACATACTTTGCCTGTTTGGAATTTGCTCTTGTTTTTTGCCGGAAATATCCTGTTACCTGTTTGCTTTCTCTTTTTTGTATATCCGGCAGCGGTTTTGTGCTGCCCGGACTTCCATGCATCCTCCCCGGGTATTTCGGTTCATACGGCGAATCCCTTTGTACGGCGGCCTGCATTTTTTCGAGGCGTTTCTTTTCAAACGGCTCCGGCAGACGCTGCTTGTTTTTGGGAAGCGGCTTATTTGTTCCGGAAGTTTTCGTTTCCGGATACGCCGTTTTAATATGTTCCCGCCCCAGCAAAAGTTCACGGA
>CAJTLD010000035.1 GCA_910577065.1 uncultured Lachnospiraceae bacterium
CCCCCTTCCCTCTGACTGACGGCCCCTTTGCCATCCACTCCCTATTGTTCGCTGTAGTACTAGTACTCCATCCGGCGAACGAATCCTTGCCAACCATGTTCACTGTTATAAGCGTTTTATAATTTAAAAAGGGGTTGCCTGACTGACAACCCCTTTTAAACCAAACCTTATTTCTTTTTATAAGTCGCCTTTTTACCGATTCCGGCCTTCTTTAAACTCGTTTTCAGCTTATTAATCTGCTTCGCTGCCATCTTCTTGGGTACTGTAATCTTGCTGTTTGCTACGATCCCTTTGAATGCTTTGCTGTTTATCTTTGAAGCTTTCACAGACTTAAACGTGATATTCTTCAGTTTCTTACAGTTATAGAACGCCTTTGAGCCAATGCTTGTTACATTTGCCCCAATCACAACTGTTTTTAATTCCTTGGCATTCTGGAATGCTTTCTGTGAAATTGCCGTTACCTTAAATGAAACGCCGTCTATCGTTACTGTGGACGGAATGGTAATTTTTGATTTCTTGTTGTCTTTCAATTTGAACGCCGTAACCGTACCATTTGCAGCGTTCGATTTTGTTACTTTATAAGTTACTCCTCCGGATACCTTTGCAGCGCCAACCCCTGGAACCACAGGTGCAGGCGTTACCGGATCCGGCTTTTTGCCGTCGTCTGGGCCAGGGCCTGGAGTAGGCGGAGGCGTCGGCGTAGCCGGCTTTTCTACCAGCTTGGTTTCCTGAAGCGTTTTTAAAACTTCCTGAATCTCTTTCTCTGTCAAATCCGGATTTTTCAGGGCTTTCTTCGCCGCCTGCAATGCCGCCTGAAGCGCCCGGACAGATTCCGGCGTGTAGTTGGCCGTATTTTTAAGGAGCTCCTCCACATCCAAAGAAGTATCTAACAGCTGATTACGCACCGGTTTTTCTGCCAGGTTTGCAGCGGCTTTCTGCAACTGTTCGTATGCATAAATGTAATCATCCCGCGTACTTTCTTTGTAATCCAAAACATTTTGTGCGGCTTTGCATGCGTCCATCAGGGCATTCCAGCTGACAGACGTATAAATGTTCTTATCATAGCCCGCATATTTATCCAATTCCGCTTTTAACTCTGCTGCTCCGAATACCGTCGGCTCGAACAAGTTTAGCTCTGCAATTGTAGCATGAGCTCCCACCTCATTTTCCTGGGCGTCATATACAACCAATTTTACTGTTTTAGCTTCAATTTCAGAAAACTCCGCTGTTTTCCTGCTGCTGTCGTTTTCCCATCTTCCTTTGTCAACCACGGTCTGCGGTGTTCCGTCCGGTTTTGTAACCACAATGCTGTACTGGAAGATTCTGCCGTTTGCGCTATCCTGCCTTGGCAGGTAAGTCAGCTTATTAATCACTTTTGGATTTGCCAGCGTAACCTCAAGCCAATGCGGCTCCTCTTCTGAAATCGTTATATCCGAACTCCAATTCGTGTGCCAGAACGTACCATCGTTGTCGTCAATGGCATACCTTGCGGGACCTTCCGAAGCTGTTTCGGTCGCTTCGGAACAAGCCGTCACGGTCATCTCGCTGTGCGGAATCGCTCCCGGCTCTGCGGAAGCCTTCTTTTCGCCCGTCACTGTTACAGATTCGATCTGTCCCTGGAAACTGTCTGTTTCACTTCCAATCCTGCCAAATGGAACCAGCATCGTAGCAACCATCGCATTCCCTTTTTTGACGCTCATTTCCGTATCCGGATGGTTGGCATAATAAAAATCAGGCGCGTTGTCTACCAGTTCTCCGTCTACATACAAAGCCACCTCGTCTTTTCCGCTGTGGAAGGAAAGTTCCACCCATTGCCCTTTTGGAAGCTCATAATCAAACGAATAGTCATATCCTTCTCTTGAAAATCCGACGTTTCCGGTCTGTTTTACGGCAGCCTTAAACGAATATGTCCCATATGTTCCGAATACATCCTTTGATTCACACAGAATCTGCTCGCTTTCCGGATTTGCGCCTTCGTCCATCTTCACTTTCATGGTCAGCACCGCATTCGAACCAATCTGGTTTAACTGCCCCGGAGTTTCCAGATAACTTTCGCCGCCGTTTAATTGGACCGCTTTTCCCCCGGAACTTGCTACCTGCCTGGCATTTACCGCATTTACAAGATCAAATCCGTTTATACTGGAGTCCTCTGTCAGCGTCTTGTCAAAGGTATAGTCGGCAATCTTCGATGTCGCGTAATCCACTTCCCCCAGAATTGTTGTCCCCGGAGCCGCGCCCGTATTTTTAATTACTTTTATAAAATCCGAATAATTCCTGTCTGCCGCATCGCCCCACAGCTTAGCGCTCATAACCGGAAGCGCGTCAAAAAACCGGTCAAAGGAGTCATACTGAGAAATTCCATTTGCGCGGGTGTCAATATTGTCATGCCATACTGCAAAACAAGCGCCAAGCATCTGATCGGAACTTGCAGGCAGCGTATACGTGCTGAAATTATTCGGCTGCCAGTTGTTGTACAAATTCTGCGTATTCAGATAATCTCCGTAACCGCCTCTGCTTCCCGTCCCGCTTGGCACCATATAAAGAGAGCCGTCCAGCGTATTGATCATGTCGTAGCCCAAATCATACATCGTCTTAGGATTCGAATAACTTGTGTTCCATACATTCAGCTGAACATCTTTCACCGGAACCTCTGTCGTTCCTGATTTGTTGGAAAGGCTTCCCCACATACGGACTGTCCTGCCGGTTCCCTGTACAAAATTGATCATATCCGCTGAAAACTTCCGGAACATTTCATTGCCTTCCTGGCCTGCCGTCCCATGGTATTCATCTGTACCGATATGGATCACGGTCTCCTCGTCAAATACCGGCTCGTCCCCCTCAAAACAGTCGCTCCAAAGGCTCTTGGCAAATTCCGTTGTTTCCGGATTGCTTAAATCCAGTTCGTCAATCAGGTAAGCATGGCTTCCGCCGGTTTCTCTTTTGGTTCTGTACTCCGGAAACGCCCTGGTAAACGGAAGCGCATGCGCCGGCATATCAAATTCCGGCACAATACCTACGCCCATGATCCGGCAATCCTGAATAAAAGTACGGAACTCATCCTTTGTATAAAACATATCTTCCGAAGTCGCAGACTTACCCTCTGTATTCAGTACGCCGGACTCCAGACGGAATCCCGCATATGTCTGTTCTTTCGCTTCCTCTAAACTGCTGTAATCCTCCATAAAAATAAGATTGTCGCTTAAATGCACCTGAAAACTGTTCATCTTGTACCATGCCATATTCTCGGCAAACTGGTACAATGCATCCAGTGAAAACGGCTTTCTTCCTACGTCCAGGCTGAAAGCACGGACTTCATATTTGGGATAATCCCGTACGGTTCCTTTCGGCATGCTTCCACTTGTCTGTTTTAAAATTTGCAAAACCGTCCTGGTCGCCCAATATGCGCCGACAGACTGTTCTGCGCTTATGGCTGCCACATCGTCAATATCAATGATATAGCCCTCCTTACCAAGGCCTTCTTCTTCTGCTGAAAGCGCAAGATAAAAGTCGCCAATCCTCGTATCTGCTTTTGTGCCTGTTATAACAGGGATGTCCAATCCTGTCACATCTTTATAATCCCGGGCAAATTTCTCTGCCACATCAAGAAGCGCGCCGCCGTCCGCAATAATCCTGCTGGATGCAGATACGACAAACTTTCCTGTCTTTCCATACCACTCCTGCAGTTCCGGAATTACAGCCGGTTTTTCATTTGTTCCCATATTAGAGTAAATCCCCGGTACGGTAAATGTAAATTCATTTGTCTTATCAGATGTGTCTCCCTGGGTCACTTCATAAAATCCTTTGACCTCTTTGTCCGTCAACGGCGTATAAATTGTCCCGTCTTCTCCGACGATCTGTTCATAATCCGCGCAAAACCGTACGCTGACTCCATTCGGCGTATCCGGCATGTAAATCTCCTCATCCGAACCGGATACTGAGGGCGCCGTCAATCCGTCAAGGATCTCTTTTGCTTCACCCGATAAGCCTGCAGCTTTTGCTTCCATCGCCGGAAACTGCACCGAACCAACCGCCAAAGTCAATGTGAGCATCCACACCCCCATCTTCCTCAACTTTTTTTGCAACATAATTTTGTCCTCCCTTTTTTAGATTCCGTCAAAATATACATTTTTATTATACTCACATTCAGCAATTTATTCAAGTAAATTTAAAAAAACGGTTTCTTATTGTACATCTTCTATAATACCTTTTGGCCCGTCAGACGTTCCTGGCTTAAAATATTGAAAAATGCCAAAGCCAGCCAAGGCCAAAACTTCTTCCCTGACTGGCTTTTCATATTAAAACCTTATCTCTTATTGTATTTGCAGAAAACAAGATTATTTATTTTTTTATTTTTATATTTCGTACCTTACTGTATGTCCCATATACTTTTTTACCCATGGAATCCAGTTTATACGCCCGGATTTTCACATAATATGTTTTGCCTTTTTTTAGTTTCTTTACTGTAAATGCATTTTTAGACGTTGTTTTCGTTTTCGGCTTCCGCAACTTTTTATTTGCGGCATACCGTACCTGATAGCCTTTGGCTCCGGCAACCTTTTTCCATTTGATCTTCATTTTCCTGCCGCGCAGGTTTTTCGGTTTTTGCAGGGAAACCCGTTTCACCGAAACTTTTGACCAATGCGCATACAACACCGGATCCCATGGAAATTTTATAACGGATTGTTCCGTAATCCGGATTCCGCCTGACCTTTCCGTAAACCAGCCGTCAAAGAGATATCCCTTTTTTACGGCGTTAGGAAGCGTTCCATATACGCCGTTCTCCTCAACCTCAAGACTGCCAATGCCTGACAGCCTGCCGCCGTTTGCATCAAATCTGACTGTTCCCCTGTCGCTTCCTAAGACCCGGAACGGGATTCCCCTCTCTGCCGCAAAGGTTTGGGCAAAGCTTCCCGCCTCTCCCCAAATAGTCAATCCATCGCATCCCTTGAACGCATCCTCGCTGATTTGAACCACACTCGACGGAATCTCTGCACGAACCAAATTTACACAGCCATAAAACGCCAAAGAACCAATTTGCCTCGCTCCCTCAGAAATACGTACCTTTTGTAAATTCGTCAATTTGTTCACCCCTTCCAGATTAAGAGACAAACCAAATTTTTTCAAAGGGTTCATTGTCAGTTCTGTGATTTTCATTAAATCTTCGTCTGTAATTGCATCCATGCTCTTATTTAATTGGTTCGCTAATACCTGCGCTACTCTGTAATCTTTAAAATACCTTGCTACCCTCTCGGATGTAAGCTGCACACGAAACGATATCTTATCTTCAGTGACGGCAAAGTTATCAATTGCAATCCCCGCCTCCTTTCCACTCCGAAGTTTTAAGATAACACTGTCCTCATAGGAAGGGTAATATCTATTCTCAGGCGCTGATTCGGCCACGAACACCTCATCAAACACCAAATTTGCATCATATTTACTGTTACCATGGAATCTCGCGTCAATTCTATAAATCACTAACCCGGAGCCATTTATAACATTTTCATCAAAATATCCCTCCTTTTTCCGAAACTCTAAAACAAAAAACTCATCTCCTGAAAATGGCGTACGAATAACATAACTGTTATTGTTTTTTACTGATGACTTATTTAACGTAAAAGTACCGCTCGTCTCTATTTCCGGAATTTCATCAATCCATCCCCCATACTTGTATTTCATATATGTACTGGTCATTTGCCCCTGGGAAGTAGCCATAATATCCCAATTCCCAACATGATGTTCCTCAGCCTGATTATAATGATACAAATCAGGCGCTCCGTATATGTGGAAAACCTCATGCATCAAAACGTTTGCTCCCCTGGATTTTAATTCATTTTCCATAACGAGTACATACTCGCGCGCCTTTTTTCCATTAATTGTCTCTTTCTCAGTATAGAGCGACCATTTATGCGACCACAACAGTTCGTTCCATCCACAGCTTTCACCTGCTATTACAAAAGTAATACAATCAACATTTCCGTCGTTATCCGCATCAATATTTAAATCTCCCGGAATTGCCCCTTTTACCGCAGCGATCGCTCTTTTTAATAGAGGATGTTCTAAATCCTCCTGTTCAACCTCCGTTCCATTTTCATCAAAATAAGACAGTTCACTTCCTGCTCCCGCCTTAGGTTTCTTTTCATAAAAACTTCGATTGTGGATATCACGATACGCCGCAATGATTGTCCCCGATGATTTTGGATAGAAATTCGAAACAACTTGTGTTTCGCCATAAGACGCTTCATCAAACCATCTTTTTAACGACTTATTATTATTATTAAAGAGCCCTTCATAAAACGCGCTGTCCTGGTTACTGAATGTAACGTCAGGAAAATCGATAAAAATAACGATATTATTGACTTTTTTATTTTTCCATTTATGCGCTTCTCCGCTAAAATCAAGTCCTGTTGTTTTTATAGGCGTATCTTGTTTTAGCGGAGACGATTCATAAATATTTTTCACATACTCATCTGTAATATCGCTAAATTTAATTCGTTCAGCGTTAAAGTTATAAGCCTTCTTTCGACTTGCCTGACCCACAATCTCCTCTCCAGGCGTCAAAGCTTTACCCTGTATTTTTGCATATACATATTCGCCCGTATCATAATTTTTAACAATTATGTTACCATCATTATCGTGTATGTAATTAAAAAACTCGTCTCCGCTCATAAAACATTCTACTTTTTCACCGTCTGGCTGCTCTATTGTATAGGGTATTTTTTCAAGCGGCGCAGCATCTGCATGAAACGTTATTCCAATCACTCCGCAAACAAATATACTTAAAAAAACAATCTTTTTTATTGTCTTGCATACTATATATTTCATATCATTTATCCTTTTTTATCATCTTTATAACATAACATGCATCAGACGGTTCACGTCGTTCGCAGCCAGACGCCTACTCACCCAATCTTCGCATTCTTCCCTATGCCGCCGGTTTTTTTCAGCTTTTTCAAAAGGGCGTCGCGCGTCTTTTTATCCATTTTCTTCGCCTGCACCGTTATCTTAGAAGACGTCTTCCCAAACGCATTCTTTTTAACGGCGGGCGCCTTGTTCCCCTGCAGGACGACCTTTTTTAACTTCCCGCAGTTATAAAACGCTTTCGTTCCGATGCTTTTTACATTCTTGCCAAACGTAACGGCGCTTAAGCCGCTGCAGTTCTGGAAGGCATTTTTCCCGATACGTTTCACATTGCTGCCAAGCGTAACCGTTTTCACCTTCTTACATCCTTTAAAGGCATTGTCCAAAATTCCGGTAACCTTACAGGATACGCCGTTTAATTTTACCGACGCGCCGATTTTTACGGTTTTTGTGTTTTTGCCCTTTACTACTGAAACCTCTTTTTTCTGTGCGTCCGTCATCTGATAGGTATAACCGCCCGCAGAAATCTTTTCTCCCTTTGTAAGCCCTGTCTGATTTCCCGGATCCTGCGTATTCCCTCCCGCCGTATCCGGGATCAGGGAAGCGCCCAGTAAAACGGCAAGCGCGTCGGACAGCTGCGCCAGCGAAGCGTTTTCCTGCCCTAACACCCGTTCTGCATTCAAAACCGCCTGCCGCAGCGCCTCCACGGAAGCCGCCGTATAGCCTGCCGTATTGGAAAGCTTCTGTTTTGCGTCCGCTGCCGCGCGGACAAGTTCATCCCGTTTGGCCGATACCTTTGTCACCGGTTTCGTACCCTGTAAAAGTGCGATCGCCGCTTCTAACTCCCTAACCGTTGCATTTTCTTTTCCAAGCGCCGCCTTTGCCGCAGCGATCGCTTTCTGATAGGCCGCAATAGATTCCGCCGTAAATTCTTCTTTGGAAGGCTTATACTCTTCCGCCGCTTTTACCTGTGCGGCCAGAAGGTACTGCTTTTCTTCCGAAGCGCCAAGCACATCCTTTAACGCCGTAAGCCCCGAAACGGCCCGCTGCAAAAGCCCGCTTGCATAAACGTATTCTTCCGGCGTACTGTCCTGCCTGCCCAGAATGTTCTGTACGGCTTCCTTTGCCTGTTCAAAAAGCGCCCAGCTTGCATCCGTATAATTATCTTTCCGATAAGCCCCCGCCTCCAAAAGCTCCGCCTCCAGTTCCGTCCTGCCAAATACAGAAGGTTCATACAGGTTTAATTCCGCAATCGTGGCATGTACGCCGTCCTCATTCCCCTGCGAATCATAAATAACCAGCTTCACGCGTTTGGCCTCAATCGGTTCAAAAGAAGCCGTTTTCACATGGTTTCCCTGTCCCCATTCCGCTTTGTCCGCAACAAGCTGCACGGTCCCGTCCGGCCTGGTCACTTCAATACTGTACCGGTAAATCATGCCGTTTGTGGAATCCTGGCGGGGCAGATATGTCAGCCTGTCAATGATGTGCGGGGAAGCAAGCGTTACTTCAAAATAGTGGGGATTCTCTTCCGACAAACTGGTATCACTGCTCCAGTCCGTATGCCAGTAAGTATCTTCCCTTTCGTCAATTGCATTCTCAGCCGGACCTTCCCTGCCGTCCGCGCTGGTCTGCGACTGCGAGCAGGCGGATACCGTCATTTCCGAGTGGGGAATTGCGCCCGGCGCCGCAGGCATGGGATTCGTCCCGGTAATCACAATCTCGTCCACCTTCCCCTGAAAGCTGTCCGTTTCGCTTCCGATGCGCCCGAACGGAATCAAAAGCGTATTTACCCGGGAATTGCCCCGCTTTGCGCTCATTTCCGTTTCAGGGTGGTTTTTGTAATAAAATTTCGGGTCCGTATACACCGTTTCGCCGTCCGCATCCTTTACTCGCAGCGAAACATTCTTATTCTCCCCGCTGCAGAAGGACAGTTCCACCCATTCTCCCTCCGGGAGCTTATAATCAAAGGAATAATCATGCCCTTCTCTTGAAAACCCGACGTTTCCGGTCTGCCGGACCGCCGCCTTAATGGCATACGCCCCGTCCGTCCCGAATTTACCCTTGGATTCACACAGAATCTGTTCGCCGTCCGCTCCTTCGTCCAGTTTCACCTTCATTGTAAGGACTGCGCCCGGCTCGAGCATTTCAAACGGGGTATCCACATAGCTTGTCCCACCGTTTAATAAAAGCGCCGTTTTGCCGTTTTCCGCCGCCGTTTTTGCATTTACCGCGCCGCCGAGGGAAAACCCGTTCAGACCGGAATCCGCCTGCAGCGTATCCTCAAACGTATATCTGGCAACCGTATTCGTTATGTATTCCGCCTTTGCCCCAATCACCGTATTCGGAGCGGTTCCCGCGGCTTTTGCATCCTGTGCAAACTCTGTATAGCTTTTCTGCGCCGCACCGTCGCCCCACAGTTTTTCGCCGAATGCCGGAGCCGTATCCAGAAAACGCAAAAACGAATCGTACTGGGAAATGCCGCTGGCGCGCGTGTCGATGTTGTCATGCCAGATGGCAAAGCATGCGCCGAGCATCTGATCGTCCCCGGCAGGCACGGTATAGCCGTACTGGGTATCCTCGTACATGGTATTGACGTTCCATCTGTTGTAAATATCCTCTACCTTTAAGTAATCGTTGTACATCCCTCTGTTGTTTGTCCCGTTCGGAACCATATAAAGCCAGCGATCCACCGTATTGATTAACCCATAGCCCAGATCGTACATTTCCTGCGGCCTGCCGTAATCCACGCTCCAGATATTTGCCTGCACGCCTTCGCTCGCAACCGGGGTATTCCCTTTTTTATTGGTCAGCGATCCCCACATACGAACGGTTCTGCCCTGATCCTGGATATAGGTAATCAGTTCGTTGGAAAATGCCCGGAAATACTCGTTACTCTCTTCTCCGCCGCCATGAAACTCGTCCGTCCCGATATGGACCGTCGTCTCTTCGTCAAAAACCGGATCGTCCCCTTCCATATACTCGCCCCAGATCTCTTTCGCAAACTCAACCGCGCCTTCTTTTGTGAGATCCAGCTCGTCAATTAACGGGCGGTACTGCCCCGTCGCATTGGAATGCTGCTGCATGTTAAACCCTTCCGACATAAACTCCGGAAACGCCTTTGTAAATGCCAGCGCATGCGCCGGGAAATCCAGCTCCGGCACGATATCTACGCCGATTGTGCGGCTGTCTTTGATAAACCGGCGGAACGCATCCTTTGTATAATACACATCCTCCGAAGTCGCCGATTTCCCGTATTCATTTGTAAGCTCCGATTCCAGGCGGTAGCCGGCATACGCCTGTTCTATGGCTTCCTCCCGGGACGCATAGTCTTCCATAAAAATCAGGTTGTCGCTTAAATGTACCTGAAAGCTGTTTAATTTATACCAGGACATATTTTTGGCAAAATCATAGAGCACATCCATCGTAAACGGCTTGCGCGCCACATCCAGGTTTAACCCGCGCACCTCGTATTTCGGGTAATCTCTGGCAGTTCCTTTCGGGATGCTGCCGCCCGTCTGCTTTAAAATCTGCAGAATACTCCTGGTCGCCCAGTAAGCCCCGGCAGCCGCTTCTGCTTCTACCGTTACATAACGCCCGACGTCTAAGGTATAGCCTTCCCTGAACAGGCCCTGCCCTGTGGTAAGCGCCAGATAAAAGTCTCCGATCCTGGCGTCTTTTCTGCCTGCCGAAAGCACCTCAATCTCCATTCCCGTTATGTCCTTATAATCCTTTGCAAATTCTTTGGCTACGGACAGCAGCCCGTCGCTTTCCACTAAAATCCTGCCTGCCGCAGAAACAATAAAACTGCCTTCCCCTCCGTGCCACTCCTGCAGCGACGGGATAACCGTTGGCCTTGGGTTTTCTCCGGCGCCTGCGTACTGCCCCGGAACGGTGAGCGTAAATTCTTCTGTTTTCGCCTCAGAACCGTCCGCCGCAGTGACTTCGTAAAATCCTCTGACCGTTTTCGTTTCAAGCGGCCGGTAAATCGCGCCGTCTTCGCCAATCACCTGTTCGTAATTCGCCAGAAAGCGAACCGATCCTCCATTTCCCGGATCCGGCATGAAAATTTCCGTATCTCCTTCCGTAATTTCAGGCGCTTCGATTGCCGCCGCGATTTCCTCCGCTCCGGTACTGCGGGCCAAATCCGTCGTTTTTGCCGCCGCAGGAACCGGAATCGCACTGCAGAACAGACTAAGCGACAATCCGACAGCGGCTGCTGTCCTTCGTTTTTTCGGTAACATAAAAATACCTCCTCCTGTTTGATAGATCCACTATACATCAAACCGAGAGGAGATTCAATCGGAATCCTTCTCCTTCCCGTTAAACATTTCTCACTTGACAAACCTGTCGTCTGTATGATAACATATTTACATACCAATAGTATGTTTGGGGAGGTGAGAAAACCATGGCCAGAAATAAGCATCCGGAAGAGACCGTGCACTTCATACTGGACGCCGCATTCCGCCTATTTATAGAAAAAGGATATGAGCGCACTTCTATCCAGGACATCATCGATCAGTTAGGCGGCCTGAGCAAAGGCGCTATCTACCATCATTTTAAGTCCAAAGAAGATATTTTAGCCGCCGTGACAGAACGGATGACAGACGAATCCAACCGGACGCTTACCGCCATCTGCAGCCGGACAGACTTAAACGGCAAAGAAAAACTGAAAACTATTTTTAAAGCTTCTATCAACCGCCCCGTACAAAACGATATTTTTACAGTGGCTCCGAATTTCCACAATAATCCAAAGCTGCTGTTTTCCCTTTTACACGATACCATTGAAAACGTAGCGCCAAACTATATTGTACCAATCATCAAACAGGGAATCTCAGACGGTTCGATAGAAACGGACTATCCGGAACAATTAGCGGAACTGATTATATTAACGGCAAATGTCTGGCTGAACCCTATGATATTTGACAACTCCGAAGAAGAATCCTGCCGTAAATTCATGGTATTTAACCAGATGCTGCAGGGTTTTGGACTGGATATCGTAGACGATGAAATCTTAAGCCGGTTAAAGGAACTGACATCCATTTACCGGAACAACAAATAATACCCTGCCCTGCAATATGGGCAGAAATTTTTCAGCAAATACATACCAACGCGCGGTATGAAAAGGAGAATAAAAAATGGACAAAAAACTATTTTCAAAAGATTTTACACTGGTCGTCATAGGGCAAATTATTTCGCTATTCGGCAACGCCACCGTCCGGTTTGCACTTCCGTTATACTTATTAAACCTGACCGGTTCTTCAGCGCTGTTCGGAACTGTTACAGCATGCGCCTTTATCCCAGCCGTACTGCTGTCTCCCATCGGAGGCATTGTCGCAGATCGGACCAATAAACGCAATATTATGGTCATATTGGATTTCTTTACGGCAGCGGTAATTCTAACATTCACCCTGCTCTACAACGGGGACTGTCTGATTTTCCTTTTGACGGCTACTTTGATGCTTCTATATGGCATTGCGGGCGCATATCAGCCGTCCGTACAGGCAAGCATCCCTGCTCTGGTGCGGCAGGAGCATTTTATGGCGGCCAATTCTATTATCAATATGGTCAGTTCTTCTGCATCCTTAACCGGCCCGGTACTTGGAGGGCTTTTATACAGTACGTACGGGTTAGCGCCCGTATTGTGGATCTGCATCCTGTGCTTTATCCTCTCCGCAATCATAGAACTTTTTATTCAAATCCCGTTCCAAAAACAGAAAACCCACGGCCGTGTCTTCCAAACAGCTAAAACGGATTTTTTAGAAAGCGTCCGCTTTATCCGGACAAAAAAACCCGTTATCGGAAAAGCCCTCCTTGTCGTCTGCGGTATGAATCTGTTTTTGTCCGCAATGATTATTGTTGCATTACCGTACCTGATAACAGAAGTATTTGACTTAGGCGCATCACAGGCAAACAGGCTTTACGGCTACGCACAGGGAATTCTTGCGGCAGGCGGGCTTTTGGGCGGGATTTGCGCCGGTATTTTTGCAAAAAGGCTTACAATCCGCAAAGCAGGCAGGCTGTTAATGGCAGCCGCCGCATGTGTATTTCCCACCAGCGCCGCGCTTTTCCTGTTTTCCTCGGGAATGCTTAACTATATCGTTATAACAGCATGCTGCTTTGCCATTATGGTATTTTCGACAATGTTTAGCATACAGATGATGTCCTTTATACAGACAGAGACGCCGCAGAATTTAATCGGGAAGGTAAGTTCTGTCATACTTACAATTGCAATGTGCGCGCAGCCGCTTGGAAACGCCCTCTACGGAATCCTGTTTGAAGCTGCGGACGGCCGGGAATATGCGGTTATTCTATGTTCAGGCGTCATATCCCTTCTGACAGCCGCAGCCGCGCGAACTATTTTTAAGGATTTTTCTGAATAAAACATGATAATTCATCTGCTTCGCACCATTGCGTCGTTAAAATTTGCAGGCGATACCACCACATCGCCGTGGAAAAGCATTTTTCAAACAGGCTCTAAAGCGAACAATGTTGGCAAAGATCCGTCAGCCAGAGGACAGGGGGTGCGTTATTCTCCTTGTGGCAGGATTTTTGCCAACAGCTGCAACTCCAAACGCGTTTTAAAAATCACTCCCGTCCCCCTATCATCATATTCACTTCCGCACAAAGCATCATTATATACATCCCAAAATAAAGCCAGAGCATCAAAAGCACAACTACCGTTAAACTTCCATACATGGAAAACCCGTTGAAATAATCAATATAAACCGAAATCCCCATTGAAAACAGATTCCATGCCACCGCGCACAGCAGCGCCCCGGGAAACTGGTTTTGCAGGGTCAGCCTTCCTTTCTCCATTTCCCTGCCGTTGGGCAGCGTCCGGTACAATACCGTAAATACGCAGCCCATCAGCCCCAGCACAATCAGTCCCCGAAACCGGAAAATAAAATCCGTAGCTGAGGCAAGCAGCGGGACATACCCGATTAGCATCCCATGGATCCGGTTGCCGAATACCAAAAATACCAACGCCGCCACAACTGCAGCCAGAAAAACTGCCATGTACACTACCGCCCAAAACCGCCGGACAAGCCAGTTTCTTGTTTCCCGGATACCGTAGATAACATTCAGCCCCGCCGCCATATGCTGCACGCCCTTCGCCGACGACCAGATTGCCGTTATAGCCGTTACCGAAACAATCCCCACAGGTTTGTGGTAAACCTCATTGATAATGGATATCACAAACGGCGCAATATATTCCGGCATCAAATCATTGACAAACTCAAGCAGCATCGCTTCCGAAACCACCGTATACTGAAGCAGCGAACTAAACAATAACAAAAAAGGAATCAGTGAAATAATCAGAAAAAACGCAGACTGCGCCGCCGATGCGCCGATGTTATCCTTTCTGCATTTCTCTGCGAACCGCTTTATCATTCTTACCCATTCCCAGAACTTCATATTAATTCTCCCCTGAAACTGTAGTCAGTTCTATGCCGGAAAAGAAAAATTTCAAAATATCCTCACATGTTTTTCCTTCCGCCGCCATTGCCCCCGCGCCATTCTGGCTCATGCCAATCCCATGCCCGTATCCTCCGCCGGACATGGCGTATGTACCATTTTCCAGCGGGGTCAGCGTCGTATATGCGCTTGGGAGCAAAACCGAATCCTTTTTGCTTTTGTCCAAAAGAACCAGTTCCGTTACGCCGGCTCCAAGCAAAGCGCGGATATTGTATTCGTTCCCCACCAGAACCGTTCCTTTTTTGTATTTTAATTTCAACTGTAAAATCACGCCGCTTACGCTGCGCTTTGCCACTTTTATACTTTGCAGTTTCCCAAATTTCTTTATATTGTCCGTCTGTTTCTTGTTCCGGTTTAAAAATACAATATCCTGCGGCGTCCTTTCTTTGCGGGCGGTTAAAATATCCCGGATTTTATTCTGCGTTTCTTTGGAAGTATAATCTCCTACCGCGTTCCATCTGAAATACGGCATGGCGCTTTCATATAAAGACGCGTCCGGCGCCGCGATAAATTCGGCGAACGTTTTTTCATCCGACAAGTCCGGCTCCCCGCCGCCTTCTTTTACCAGCCCGTTATGCAGATAGCCGTATTTTGGATCCGCAGTCAGATTCCATGCGTCCCCGTTGCCCGTGACTCCTGCTGACGTGGAAAAATAATAGGCTTCCGCCGTTTCACCCCCAAACGACAATACAATTCCTGCCGTATCCCATACCGCAGCCGTCGTTTTTTCATCCCGATCCTGCTTATTGTACACCTGGTAATTGGTGGAATCATCCACATGTGCGCCAAGCGCCGCATAATCCCCGCGTTCAAGCTGGATATACGCGTAGCTTCTTGCGCATATTGCCTGCGCTTTGAGCGCCTCCGTTTCGAAACGGCTAGGCATTTCACTTGGGACGACCGAACAGAGATATTCTTCGATTGCCAGTTCGCTTACCGCAGTATAACCTTCCGGATACCGGCGCAGTTCCATGCTTCCCTGATAGCCTTTGGATACTGGGTTTCCCTCCGCGTCGCATAAAAACAGTACGCCCGATTCCTCTGCAGGCGTAAGGCAGATAAAACCGGATTCTTCCGTGCCAAGGCATTCGCTTGCTTTTATCATCGTCCCCGCAGGCTGTTCGCTTTCCTGATCCTGTTTTTTCATCCGGACAACGCCGTTTGACCGGATAAAAATATCTTCCCGGTAAGGCCCTGCGTCCTCCGCCAAAAGAAGCACGCGTATCCTGCTCAACTGCGCAGGCTCCGCCAAAAGGATAGCTTCCACCCGTTCTCCTGCCACAACGTATTCCACGCTCATATTTGCGATAACAATATCCGATACGGCTTTTTCTTCCACCGTCCCATAGGTCTTATACACCGGAAGTTCTGCGGAACGGCCTATTTTGCCGTATCCCTCTATTTCAATGGAATCCTCGTTTACAGCAATCAAATCTCCCTGTATCGTATCCGCTTTGGCCTGTACCCTCGCAATGGTTCCGTCTTCCCAGAGCAGGTCGCAGACAAGCCCTTCGGCTTTTTGCGGTTCTTCCATCGCAAGAGCAATAGCGTACTGTTCCCCCTTTGCCAAAAACTCAAGCTGGCCGCTGTCTGCATGTTTAACATAAACATTTGACAAAACGGCGCTTTCACTTTTTAAGCTGTGGACTCCTATGATAGTATTGTCTTTTATGTAAAACCCCATTGCCGTCATAGGCTCTACAGGCAGTTCATCCAATGCCAGTTCATAAGAACCGGATCCGCAGAAAAGCGTTTTCCCCTCCTGCTTTAAAATAACCTCGTCTGTTTTTTGGATGGCCGCGCCTTCATCCAGCAAGTCCAACAACTGCATATAAATTTCATTCCAGCCCGCCCTGTCTATCGTTCTTTTCTCTTTTTCATCATAAGATATATATTCCGTACTTCCGGTCTGTTCCAAAACCCATGCCACTGCTTTTGGCGTTAAAATTTCACCGAAATCCTGTTCTTTTATTTTTTCTTCCCATTCTTTAGAAGTATAATAATAGAAATCAAGCAGCCCGTAAAGTTCTTTGATCTGGACATACTTTTCGGAATATTCATATTTGTCAACGCTCTTTGTCCCGGTTTGCCCCGGGCCGAACAAAAAAAAGCATACCAGGCATATTGTGCCGATTCCCACCAGACATAATTTCATTCTATTCTTCAAAACGCACTCCTTTTTTCAATTAGGATATCGTTGCCTTTCGGGCATACCTTGATGCCTTTCGGCAGTAATAAGGAAACACCCTCCGGGTATACCTTGATGCCTTTCGGCAGTAATAAGGAAAAGAAGCTGCCGTTTCAGCAGCTTCTTTCATTTGTATGTTATCTTTTGTACTTTTATGACTTATCTTTTGTGCGGATTAAATCTTTTGTACATAGATAACATCTTTTGTATACCAGGGTCTTTTGTGTCCTTTGAGTTTGTCTTTTGATACGCCTAAACTACTGTATGGCATATATGCCCAGAGTAATAGGTATCTTCCTGAAAATCCCAAAATGCCGTTTCCTGCAATTTTGAGTCCTAGCCAAAGCCAGGTGGGTAACCGCAGCTTCTCTTCTGCCTTCCGCTGCTTAGTGGCGGCCTGGCATCCAATCGGCAATATAGGGAACCCGTAAAGAAAATGTAGGTTCAAAATAACAGGGTATCGCACACCCCAGGATTCATGTTCCATTCGTCCATAACATTATACCTTACTATTCCACATTTTTCAATGCAAAATACATAAAAAATAAGGGAACCTCATACAAGATTCCCTTATTTTGTAAAATCAATTTAGCAAATCCCGTCAAATGCTACAGCCTGCGCCTTCCGGCGCACACGGCAGCCATATTTGATCTTCCTTACAGAGTCGCAGCTTCTTCTACAATTTTCTTTAATGCGTTCAAAGCTTCATCCGGCAGCTTGTCGTAACCGTCTTTCTTGGTTGCGAAATCTTCCACTGCTTTCACACGGTTTTCCATAGCGCTCTTTAATGCGGCCACATAATCTTTGTCTTCCAGATTTGGCTTGAAGTCGCCTGTCTTGCCGGACCAGTCATACATAATCTCAATATCTTCAAACGGTCCCCATGCTTCAAAATGAGCCTTGCCTTCTACGATAGTTTCCAGTATGCCTAATGTATCGGCCGGCTTTACTTTTGCACCCATGAAGTCGCCTGTGTTTACGATATAACAGTCTACGTTCTTTTCTTCCACTAATTTCTTAAATTTCTCATAATCGTTTACCAGCGGATACGTACGGAACGGATTCGCATACGGTACGATGCGGAGTGCGTTTAAGTCTGTCCCTGCCGCAACACGCTCTGCCGTAGAAGTCTTTGTAGCCAGCGTAGCGCCCATAACGGATGCTAACGCAGAGCCTTTTAATTTTACAACCGGCGGGATGGAAGGATCCTTCATAATCCAGAAAATCGCATTTACCGGAGCGTTGATCTTATCTACGCGGTTTGGAGACCATAATTTTGACTTAATTGCACGGCCGTTTCCGTTACGGATATCTTCGGTAACAAGCTGAATCTTGCCTTCGGAATCAACCGTAGCAGAACAGTTCTGTGCGGATAACAGATATTTGTTGTCTGCGCACCCGGTCGGGTAATCTGCCGTCTTATCAAAATAAGTCGGCTCCAACGCAACCGATGAACAGGTGTCGGAATTGATGATAAACGCATCGTCATGCAGAACGGTAATCGGGTATTTGCCGTCGTGTTTTGCATGCGTCAGGGTGGATTTACCGGATCCTGACAGGCCGAATACGCTCGCTACATATTTAGAGCCATCCTGTAACGTATACTCTTTCTGTCCGCCGTGGCAGGATGCGTAACCGTTGCGGTTTGCAATCGCCCACGCCATAGTCAGGGTACCTTTCTTATGTTCGCCGAAATAACGCATGCCAAGGATGCAAGCGCAGTTCTGATCCGTATCAAAATAACATAAGGTCAGCGGATCGCTTAAGCAGCTGAAGTCAACGTCAGGCCGCTCCTGCGGTACCCACTGCGGATCGGAGAAAATATAGATATCCGGCTCTTTGCCATCTCCAACCGGTTTGGAGTTTTTGTACATTTTTACATATTCGTCAGACATATACTGGAAGTTTAACATCCAGTTATACATGATATTTTCTTCGCCTTCCGGAATCAGCAGATGCGCCTTTACCATAAATTCCGGATCCAGGCCTACAAATACTTCCGCGTGATATAAGGTTTTCCAGCGCGACTCATAAATAGCGTCCATTGCCACTTTGTCCAGCTTCGCAGCGTCTACGCCCGGCTCTCCTTTGATACGGCGTGCCGCAGCATAACGTCCTGTTACCGCACCGTCGTTGAACAGAAGAACCTTTGCGTCTTTGTCAAGGCCAAATTCTTCGCCCCTGTATACGGGCATATCCGTAACGATGGTTCCCGGGGAGTTTTTCGCAAGTTCATAAGCTTCTCTTAATGTGCTTACTTTCACTACGTTATTGCCGTAGAATGCCCCTTCGATAATAGAACGTGTTTTGGAAAAGCCCACTTTTCCGGCGCCAATTTCTTCAATTGGATAATACGCTTTTGTTGCCATGAAAATTTCCTCCTTAAACTTATATGGTGTCTGTTTTATAAAATTTCTGAAAAGATTACATCATACTTAAATATACACGATGGAAATTTTTTGTCAATTGATTTTTCAAAAATTTTATAAATTTTTATTACTGCTTTTTCATAATTGCATTTCTATTCTGCGCCCGGTTTTTCTACCGCTGCAACCGCGTCTTTCTGCATCGGGATGCGGCAGTTTTTGTTGCTTCCAAATTCTACGATTACCGTATCGTCTGAAATGTCAATGATCACGCCGTAAAATCCGCTTGTCGTCAGTACGGTATCCCCGACCGCCAGTTCCGCCAGCATAGCGTTCTTCTTTTTTGTTTCTTTTTGCTGCGGGCGGATCATAAAGAAATACATAAACGCAAATAAGCCGGCCAGCGAAATAAGCATGGGAAGAGAACTGACCGTTCCTGTCCCCGTACCTTCACTTAATAAAATAAACATAATGGTTCCTCCTAATTTCAAAATGCTAAAGCGTGTTTGAAACTGCTTTCTGCCTGGTTTACGGCACGCTCCAGACTATTGTACACAAATCTCATGGAAACGGCAAGGGAATTTGTAATTTTTTTACAAATCCTCATCTCTGTCCCCCTGTTTCATCCCGTACAGCTTTTCTTCTTTATAACTCTGGAAGCGCCCTTCTTCTATGGCGCTGCGTATTTCGGCCATCATGGTATTGTAAAAAGAAAGGTTGTGCAGTACCAGAAGACGCATTCCAAGCATTTCTTTTGCCTTTAGCAAATGCCGGATATAAGCCCTGCCGTATCTACGGCACGCCGCACAGACGCATCCTTCTTCAATGGGACGCGCGTCTTTTTCATATTTTCGGTTAAACAGGTTTAATTTTCCCCGGGAAGTATATGCGTGTCCGTGCCGTCCGTTTCTGCTTGGGTATACGCAGTCAAAAAAGTCCACGCCGCGCCCGACCGCCTCTAAAATATTTTCCGGAGTTCCCACTCCCATCAAATAAGTCGGCTTATTCTCCGGAAGATGCGGCACAACCGCCTCTAATACCCGGTACATTTCTTCATGCGTTTCTCCAACGGCAAGCCCGCCGACGGCATAACCGTCCAGTTCCATCTCCGTAATCTGTTTTGCATGGCTGATACGGATATCTTCATAAACCGCTCCTTGATTGATGCCAAATAAAAGCTGATCTTTGTTAATGGTACCTTCTGACGCATTCAGACGCGCCATCTCCTCCTTGCAGCGCAGAAGCCATCTGGCAGTGCGGTCCACGGAATCCTGTACATATTTACGATCCGCCACGCTGCTTGGGCATTCGTCAAACGCCATTGCAATTGTAGACGCCAGATTGGACTGAATCCGCATGCTTTCCTCCGGCCCCATAAAAATCTTTCTGCCGTCCACATGGGACTGGAAGTATACGCCTTCTTCCTTGATCTTGCGCAACCCGGCCAGGGAAAACACCTGAAAACCTCCGGAATCCGTAAGGATCGGCCTGTCCCAGCCCATAAATTGATGCAGGCCTCCCAATGCGCGGATTAATTCATCCCCCGGCCTGACGTGAAGGTGATACGTATTGGAAAGCTCCACCTGCGTGCCAATCTCTTCCAAATCCTCCGTAGACACCGCGCCTTTAATCGCCGCCGCGGTCCCGACATTCATAAATACCGGCGTTTTAATTAAGCCGTGCACGGTATGAAAATCCGCCCGTTTTGCGCCGCCGTCTTTTTTTATGATTTTATATTCTGCCATAGCTTCCCCTTTCCGCCTTGTCTGTTTCCCCTATCATATCATGTTGCCA
Organism: uncultured Lachnospiraceae bacterium; assembly: GCA_910577065.1. GTDB lineage: Bacteria > Bacillota > Clostridia > Lachnospirales > Lachnospiraceae > Roseburia_B. Next base: position 20,683 of record CAJTLD010000035.1, read on the forward strand.
GCCTTTTCACAAGAACCGGGTGTTGATTTTTCCTTCACAATCTTCTAAAATAGTTACTGTTCACACCCATGGCGTTCACAGTAACGAATCCGGCCTATTTAAAGCTGCTTTACGGCAAGAGGCCGGATTCTGGCCCCATTACTGTATTGGCCTGTGGCCGTGCAGCGCAGTGCACGGCCTAGAGCGTGTTTGAAAAATCATTCTCGTCATCTGCATCTCCCACTAAGTGTGGAATACATCTGCCGAAAAGCATTTTTCAAACACGCTAGGAGTGAACAGTAACCTAAAATAAACCCTGTACTTTTACCCAAAATCAGACAACAGGAGGCATACATGGCAGGTTCAACATTTGGAACGATTTTTAAAATTACCACCTGGGGCGAGTCCCATGGAACAGGCATTGGCGTAGTGATTGACGGCTGTCCGGCGGGCCTTGCGCTCTGCGAAGACGACATCCAGGCATACTTAAACCGCCGCAAACCCGGCCAGTCCCGCTACACGACAAAACGCAGCGAAAACGACGCCGTAGAAATCCTCTCCGGCGTTTTTGAGGGAAAAACCACCGGAACGCCGATTTCCTTAATTGTATTTAACAAAGACCAGCGTTCCAAGGACTACGGCGATATAGCGTCATACTACCGCCCCGGACACGCGGATTATACGTTTGACGCCAAATACGGATTCCGCGACTACCGCGGCGGAGGGCGCTCTTCCGGCAGGGAAACGATTGGCCGTGTGGCCGCAGGCGCCGTGGCTGCCAAGCTGCTGCGCCAGCTTGGCGTTACATTTACCGCCTACACCAAATCCATAGGCCCGGTGGAAGCCGTTTCTTTTGATATCAATGAAATTTACCGCAATCCTCTTTATATGCCGGATGCCTGCGCGGCCGCGCAGGCACAGGAATACTTAGAAGCCTG
>CAJTLD010000036.1:0-5909 GCA_910577065.1 uncultured Lachnospiraceae bacterium
GAATTCAAGGAGATGTTCCCGGAGAATGCAGTGGAGTATTTTGTATCCTATTACGACTACTACCAACCCGAAGCCTACATCCCGTCTTCGGACACCTACATCGCCAAGGATTCCGCCATCAACGAGGAAATCGACAAGCTGCGCCTTTCCGCCACAGCCGCCTTAGTCGAGCGTCGGGATGTCGTTATTATCGCCAGCGTATCCTGTATCTACGGCTTAGGCAGCCCGGTGGATTACCAGAACATGATGGTATCCTTACGCCCCGGCCAGGAAAAAGATCGTGATGAAGTCATCAAAAAACTAATCAGCATCCAATACACCCGCAACGACATGGACTTCCACCGCGGCACCTTCCGCGTGCGCGGGGACGTGCTTGAGATCTTCCCGGCAAACTTCAGCGAAACGGCATATCGGGTAGAATTTTTCGGGGACGAGGTAGAACGGATTACCGAAATTGATATCCTGACCGGGGAGATCAAAAACCAGCTGCAGCATATAGCAGTATTTCCCGCATCCCACTACGTCGTCCCGCAGGAGAAAATCAACGAAGCTTGTATCGCCATCGAACAGGAAATGGAAGAGCGCGTGCGTTTTTTCAAAAGCCATGACAAGCTATTGGAAGCGCAGCGGATTTCCGAGCGCACGAATTTCGACATCGAAATGATGCGTGAAACCGGATTTTGCAGCGGCATCGAGAATTATTCCAGGCACTTGGCGGGGATGCCCGCAGGCGCGACGCCGCATACCCTGATGGATTACTTTCCGGATGATTTTTTAATCATCGTGGACGAGTCCCATATCACAATCCCGCAGGTGCGCGGCATGTACGCCGGGGATCAGTCCCGCAAGTCCACACTTGTGGATTACGGATTCCGCCTGCCGAGCGCCAAGGACAACCGTCCGTTGAATTTTGATGAATTTGAAAGCAAGATCGATCAAATGATGTTTGTTTCCGCGACGCCGAACGTCTATGAGAAGGAGCACGAGCTAAAGCGCGTCGAGCAGATCATCCGTCCGACGGGGCTTTTGGATCCGAAGGTGGAGGTGCGTCCGGTGGAAGGGCAGATCGACGACCTGATAGCCGAAGTCAAAAAAGAGACGGCAAACCACAATAAGATCCTGATCACCACGCTGACCAAGCGCATGGCGGAAGATCTGACCGATTATATGAACGAAGTGGGCATCCGTGTAAAATACCTGCATTCCGACATTGATACGCTAGAGCGTTCCGAAATCATCCGCGACATGCGTCTGGATGTATTCGACGTTTTAGTCGGCATCAACCTGCTGCGCGAAGGGCTCGACATTCCGGAAATCACGCTGGTGGCGATTTTAGACGCAGACAAGGAAGGCTTCCTCCGTTCGGAAACCTCCCTGATCCAGACCATTGGGCGCGCGGCGCGTAACTCCGAGGGGCATGTTATTATGTACGCGGATTCGATTACCGATTCCATGCGTGTCGCTATGGACGAAACGGAACGCAGGCGTACCATCCAGCAGCAGTACAACGAAGCGCACGGGATTACGCCCCAGACCATCCGCAAATCCGTCCGGGAACTGATCAGCATTTCCAAGAAAGTTGCAAAGGAAGAACAGCAGTTTGCAAAAGATCCGGAATCCATGAGCAACAAAGAACTCGATAAGCTGATCGCCGAAGTCAAAAAGAAAATGGAACGCGCCGCTGCGGATTTGAATTTTGAAGCGGCGGCAGAACTGCGTGACAAAATGATAGAACTGAAAAAATACCGCACAGAAAAAGACGGAAAATAAAACGGCAGTATTGCGCAAAGCCGCAATCCAGAGCAAAAAGACGGCAAACAGAACAGGAGCGAAATCATGAAGGAAAGAAAATACATTAAAATCAGGGGCGCAAGGGAGCACAATTTAAAAGGAATTGATGTGGATATCCCGCGCAACGAACTGGTTGTTCTCACCGGGCTGAGCGGTTCGGGCAAATCCTCCCTGGCGTTCGACACCATTTATGCCGAAGGGCAGCGGCGTTATATGGAGTCGCTGTCCTCCTATGCAAGGCAGTTTTTGGGCCAGATGGAAAAACCGGACGTGGAAAAAATCGAAGGTCTGCCGCCCGCTATTTCCATTGACCAGAAATCCACCAACCGCAATCCCCGTTCCACCGTAGGGACCGTAACGGAAATTTACGATTATTTCCGTCTGCTCTACGCCAGGATCGGGATTCCGCACTGCCCCAAGTGCGGCCGGGAAATTAAAAAGCAGACGGTGGATCAGATGGCGGATCAGATTTTAAGCCTGCCGGAAAAAACAAGGATCCAGCTTTTGGCGCCGGTTGTGCGCGGGCGTAAAGGGGAACACCAGAAGCTGTTTGAAAAGGCAAAAAAGAGCGGCTATGTCCGTATCCGGGTAGACGACAGCATTTATGAACTGACGGAAGAAATCAAGCTCGACAAAAACAAAAAGCACAATATCGAAATTGTCGTAGACCGCCTTGCCGTAAAGGAAGGCATAGAAAAACGCCTGACCGATTCCATTGAAAACGTGCTGGCGCTGGCGGAAGGGCTTTTAATGGTAGAAGTCATGCCTTCCGCAGGATCCCCCGACGACGCCGGGCACATGATGAATTTCTCGGAAAGCTTTGCCTGTCCGGACTGTGAAATCAGTGTGGACGAAATCGAACCAAGAAGTTTTTCCTTCAACAATCCGTTTGGAGCCTGTCCCGTCTGCTTTGGCCTGGGGTACAAAATGGAATTTGATGAAGATCTGATGATACCGGATAAAAGCCTAAGTATCGCCGAAGGCGCGATACAGGTGATGGGCTGGCAGTCCTGCACCGATCCGTCGAGTTATACGTACGCCACATTAAAGGCGCTTTCGGAAGAATATGGGTTTGATTTAAACACCCCATATCAGGAGCTTGGCGAGGAAATACGGCAAATGCTGGTTTACGGGACCAACGGCAGGCAGGTAAAGGTACGTTACAAAGGGCAGCGCGGGGAAGGCGTATACGACGTGACGTTTGAAGGGCTGATCCGAAACGTGGAGAGGCGGTATCGTGAAACGGGTTCCGAGGTAATGAAACAGGAATACGAGCAGTTTATGCGTATTACCCCCTGCCGGGAATGTAAGGGGCAGCGTCTGAAAAAAACGTCCCTTGCGGTTACGGTTTCGGATCGGAATATTTTTGAAATAACAAATCTTTCGATTTTAAACCTGCAGAAATTTTTGGCGGAAATGGAACTGAGCGAGCAGCAGCTGCTGATCGGCAGGCAGATTTTAAAAGAAATCTCCGCAAGGGTCGGTTTTTTGGTAGACGTGGGGCTTGATTATTTAAGCCTTTCCCGGGCGACCGGAACCTTGTCCGGCGGGGAAGCGCAGCGTATCCGCCTAGCTACGCAGATTGGCTCCGGGCTTGTGGGCGTGGCGTATATTTTGGACGAGCCGAGTATCGGCCTGCACCAGAGGGACAACGACAAGCTGCTTGCCACGTTGAAAAATCTGCGGGATCTGGGCAATACCCTGGTTGTGGTGGAGCACGATGAGGATACGATAAGGGAAGCCGACTTTATTGTAGACGTAGGACCTAAGGCGGGCGAACACGGAGGCCGGATTGTAGCGGCCGGATCGGCGCAGGATATTATGGACAATCCGGAATCGGTTACCGGCGCGTATTTAAGCGGGCGCATGGCGATTCCCGTGCCGCAGGAGCGCAGGCAGCCCACCGGGTTTTTAAAGGTAATCGGAGCCGCGGAAAATAACCTGAAAAAAGTGAATGTTGATATTCCGCTCGGCATCATGACCTGCGTGACCGGCGTTTCCGGTTCCGGTAAAAGCTCGCTGACCAACGAAGTACTGTATAAGGCGCTGCAGCGGGAATTAAACCACGCCAGGACGATACCGGGCAAATTCAAAGAAATCCGCGGGATGGAACAGCTAGACAAGGTCATTGATATCGACCAGTCGCCGATCGGCAGGACGCCGCGTTCAAACCCGGCGACGTATACCGGGGTGTTTGACATAATCCGCGACCTGTTTGCGGCGACGCCGGACGCGAAGGCAAAAGGGTATAAGAAAGGGCGGTTCAGCTTTAATGTCAAAGGCGGGCGGTGCGAAGCGTGCTCCGGCGACGGGATATTAAAAATCGAAATGCATTTTCTGCCGGATGTGTACGTGCCGTGCGACGTCTGCCAGGGCAAGCGGTACAACCGGGAAACGCTCGAAGTGAAATATAAGGGAAAAAGCATCTACGACGTACTGAATATGACGGTAGAAGAAGCGCTGGCGTTTTTTGAAAACGTGCCGTCGGTTGCGCGTAAAATACGCACGCTCTATGACGTGGGGCTTTCCTATATCCGCCTGGGGCAGCCGTCTACGGAATTGTCCGGCGGCGAAGCGCAGCGGATTAAGCTGGCCACGGAATTAAGCCGCAGGAGCACGGGAAAGACGATTTATATTTTAGACGAGCCGACGACGGGGCTGCATTTTGCGGACGTGCATAAGCTGATTGAAATTTTGCATAAACTGTCCGAAGGGGGCAATACCGTTGTGGTGATTGAACACAACCTGGACGTGATCAAGACGGCGGATTATATTATCGACATGGGGCCGGAAGGCGGCGACGGCGGCGGTACGGTTGTTGCGTGCGGGACGCCGGAAGAGGTGGCAAAGGAGAAAAGGTCTTATACCGGGAAGTATATTAAAAAATTATTGGGGTAAACGCTTCATACAAAGCCAAAAATTATGGATAAGCCGTACAGCGGGACAGACAATTCAAAAGAAAATGTGAAAAAATACGGACGCCGGATGGAACTAATCCGGCGTCCGTTGGGGTATATGAAAATCAAAAGGAGTAAGGGGAGAACTCCCCGAAACTGAATCCGGGGAGCATGAGTTATGAAAAAATGTAATAGCTTTAACGGCTAATACACTTGTAGTATAGGCAGAAAATGTGATAAGTATGTGATGCATATGTGATGAAAGTTTGAAATATAGATAAAAACAGCAATGTTTTGGACGGATCTGTTGTGAGTTATTGAGAAATTCTTAATTTATGGAAATTTTTGCCGGTTTTCCGAAAAATTTATTTGAAAAATGGAAGCATTTGTATATAATAAGGATATATATGAAAAAATATGATTAAATGCACGTTTTGTGTTCAAAATAAATTGCAGGAAGATGAAAGGGGAACAAGAATGGTTTCAACAGATATAGGAATTGATTTGGGTACAGCCAGCATATTAGTTTATATCAAGGGAAAAGGCGTGGTGTTAAAAGAGCCGTCTGTAGTCGCGTTTGACAGGGATACCAATAAAATAAAAGCGATCGGGGAAGAAGCGCGTCTGATGCTGGGCCGTACCCCCGGTAATATTGTTGCGGTCAGGCCGCTTCGGCAGGGCGTTATATCCGATTATACGGTGACCGAAAAGATGATCAAATATTTTATCCAAAAGGCGATCGGCAAAAAGAATTTTCGCAAGCCCAGGATTAGTGTCTGTGTGCCGAGCGGCGTTACGGAAGTCGAAAAGAAAGCCGTAGAGGACGCTACGTACAATGCGGGCGCGCGGGAAGTTACGATTATTGAAGAACCGATTGCGGCGGCTATCGGCGCTGGGATTGACATTGCAAGGCCATGCGGCAATATGATTGTGGATATCGGCGGCGGTACGGCGGACATTGCGGTAATTTCGCTTGGCGGTTCCGTTGTAAGCACTTCGATCAAAATTGCAGGAGATGACTTTGACGAAGCAATCGTACGCTATATGCGCAAAAAGCACAATCTGCTGATTGGTGAGCGCACGGCGGAAGATATTAAGATTAAGATCGGATCCTGTTTCCCGAACGGGCGCAATGACACGATGGACGTACGGGGGCGCAACCTGGTGACCGGCCTTCCGAAGACAGTTACCGTTTCCTCCGAAGAAACGGAAGACGCGCTT
>CAJTLD010000036.1:5919-12418 GCA_910577065.1 uncultured Lachnospiraceae bacterium
GAACCGACGCTGCAGATCGTGGAAGCTGTCCACAGCGTACTTGAGAAGACTCCGCCGGAACTTGCGGCTGACGTTGCGGATCGCGGTATCGTACTGACCGGAGGCGGGGCGCTGCTGCGCGGCCTCGAGGAACTTTTGGAGGATCGAACGGGCATCAATACTATGACGGCGGAACAGCCTATGACCTGCGTGGCGATCGGCACAGGCAAATTTGTAGAATTTTTATCAGGGAAAAGGGACGACGACTAAAGTTTTTTCGTCTGCCTGCCGATATGATAATATAAAGTATGTTCAGGATGGCAAATAGTTCAGGGAAGAGCAGGGAAGGAGACCTGTAAATGGTTAAAGGGTTATATACCGCTTATACCGGGATGATAGAAGAAATGCGGCGGATGGACGTTATGACAAACAACCTTGCGAACGCATCCACGACCGGATATAAGAGAGAAGGGACAGTAAACCAGTCGTTCGACGATCAGCTGGCCATTAAAATTAAAGATACTTCGGAGATTTTCCGTACCAAGAAGCTTGGGAACGTGAATTTGGGCGTAAAGGTCGGGGAAACATACCGGGACTATACCCAGGGTTCATTTTCCGTGACGGATAATCCATATGATTTGGCCTTGGACGGAGAAGGCTTTTTTGCAATTGAGTTTCGGAACAAGAACGGTGGGACGTCTGTGAAATATACCAGGGACGGTTCATTTACCGTAGATCGGAACGGTTATCTGATGACCAAGGACGGCGACTATGTCCTCAATGCTGCCGGCGCGGCAAATGGGGCGGGCGGCGCAGCCAACTATGTCAGAGTAGATCCGAACCAGGAAGTGACGATTGACGCCGACGGCTCTATTTACCAGAACAATGTGCGCGTGGCGCAGATAGGCCTGGTGGATTTTGCGGATTACAATTATTTGGAAAAATACGGCGAGAACCTGTACGATCCGGTTGCCGGCGCACAGAGGCAGGCGTCCAATGCCAGGATTGAGCAGGGTTGCCTGGAAATGTCCAATACCAATATCGTAAAAGAGATGGTAGAGATGATTACAATTACCAGGGCATATGAAGCAAACCAGAAAATCGTAACTGCGATTGATGAAACATTAGACAAGGCTGTGAATGCAGTAGGACAGGTATAGGAGGATGACCCAATATGATGAGAGCGCTTTGGTCCGCGGCATCAGGAATGATTGCCCAGCAGACAAATGTAGACACAATTTCAAATAACCTCGCCAATGTCAATACGACTGGCTACAAATCACAGCGTGCGGAGTTTAAATCCCTGCTGTACCAAAACCTGCAGACCAGGACGACGACGGCAAACGGAGAAAACAAACCGGTTGACGCGCAGGTGGGACTTGGGACCAGGCTTGCGGCGACCAATACATTTTATACACAGGGTTCTATGCTGGCCAGTGAAAATGATACGGATTTTGCAATAGAAGGGGACGGCTTTTTCTCAGTACGCGGGGACGACGGCAACGTATATTATACCCGCAACGGTTCCTTCTTCTGGGCGATAGGCCCGAGAGGGACGACGCTTTGCAATTCGGACGGATATCCGGTATTGGATTCCAACGGCAACCAAATCGTTGTTCCGGCAGGCGTATCCAGCGGCAGCATGATGATTTCAAATGACGGTACGATTGGATACCGTACCGCACAGGGTACATATGTGCCGATGAACCAGACGATCGGCCTGTATCAGTTTACAAACCCGGCAGGGCTGCAGAAAATGTCCAGAAGCCTTTTGTCCGCAACGGAGGCATCCGGCGCGGCGCAGAACGAACTGACGACAAACGGCCTGAAACGGAGTATCGTGCACCAGAATTATCTGGAAGGATCCAATGTCCAGATAGCCGACGAAATGGTGAATCTGATTGTTGCACAGCGTGCATATGAATTAAATTCCAAGGCGATCCAGGCATCGGACGAGATGCTTCAGCAGGCAAACGCCCTGAGAAGATAAGACGGGGGGACGCATAAATGAACATGGGAATAAGCGGCATTTCAGATATGATTAACCAGACAGGCACAGCGGCTTCGAGCAGCAAGGCGAATGCCCTGCAGGACAAACTAGGCGGGAATCTGAGCAAAGCTTCGGAAGAAGAACTGATGTCGGTTTGCAAAGAATTTGAAGCATATTTCGTAGAGCAGGTCATGAAAGAAGTGGAAAAGACGATTCCGAAAAACGAAGAGGAAGACGGTTCCATGTCGCAGTTAAAGGATTATTTCAAAGAAGAAATGATACAGAAGCTTTCAGGGCAAATCTGCGAACAGCAGGAACTGGGCCTTGCCCAGCAAATGTACGAACAAATGAAGAGAAACTATAACCTATAATATGCCGAATGGCATAAAGGGATGCCTGGAAGGTATAACCTTTAGCATGCCGAATGGCATAAAGGGATGCCCGGAGGGTTAAACAGGTTCTGATATTGGATGTATGGAGTTGGCATACATCCAATATTTTTTATTTCATAGAAAGGCCGTGTTGCTGCAAAGCACACTTTTATATGGGAGGAAAGTACGTTGGAAACAATCAAAGGCTATGTGAGCCAGATTATTTTCCGAAATCAAGAAAACGGATATACGGTGTTTGAGATGGTCTGCGGCGAAGAGGAGATTACCTGCGTGGGTACGCTTGCCCTGATTGGGGAAGGGGAAAATATGCGGGCATCCGGAAGCTTTACCAATCATCCGATGTACGGCAGGCAGTTTGCTGTCAAAGAGACCGAGGAGTGCGAACCGGAGGACGAAACCGCCATAGAGAGATATCTTGGTTCCGGAGCGATTAAAGGAGTCGGTATGTCCTTAGCGGCGCGGATAGTAAAGCGGTTTCAAAAAGAAACATTCCGGATTATGGAAGAAGAACCCGAACGTTTGGCGGAGATAAAGGGAATCAGCCTGCGCAAGGCAAGAGAAATCGGCAGCCAGGTGGCAGAAAAAAGGGACATGCGCCAGGCGATGATATTTCTGCAGCAGTATGGGATTTCCTTAAATATGGCGATTAAGATCTATCAGGCGTACCAGCAGAAAATTTATGGGGTAATAAAGGAAAACCCTTATCAGCTTGCGGACGATATCCAGGGGATTGGGTTTAAAATTGCAGACGAGATTGCGGCAAGGGTTGGCATCCGGGCGGATTCCGATTTTAGGATACGCAGCGGGATCCTTTATTGCCTTTTAAGCGCGGCTTCGGAAGGGCATACGTACCTCCCGAAAGACGAGTTGACAGACAAAACCGCTCATTTACTGGGTGTAGACGTCTCTTTGATACAGAAGCATTTTATGGATCTGGCGATAGAAAAAAAGATTTTCATCAAAGGCGATCACATATACGGCGCTGCTTATTACCGGATGGAAACGGTTGTCGCCGAAAAGCTGCGCAGGCTGAACGTAAGATGCAGGGAGGCCGGCGAGGGGCTTAGGGAACGGATTGTGCGGATTGCGAAACAAAATGAGATGGAACCGGATGAAATGCAAATGACGGCTGTGGAAGAAGCGGTAAAAAACGGGCTGACGGTGATTACAGGAGGGCCGGGAACCGGGAAAACCACGACAATCAATACGATGATCCGTTATTTTGAATCGGAAGGGCTTGAGATTTTTCTGGCTGCGCCGACCGGGCGCGCTGCAAAGCGCATGAGCGAGGCGACAGGCTGCGAGGCAAGGACAATTCACCGTATGTTAGAACTGAACGGCGGCATAGAAGGCAACGCGGGATTTTCAAGAAATGAGGATTGCCCTTTGGAAGCGGACGTCATTATTATAGATGAAATGTCTATGGTGGATATTTCGCTGATGCACGCGCTTCTTAAAGCGGTTGTACCTGGGACAAGGCTTATTTTGGTAGGGGATGTAAATCAGCTTCCGAGCGTGGGGCCGGGGAGCGTGTTAAAGGATATGATATCTTCCGGCGCATTTTCCGTGGTAGAACTGATAAAGATTTTCCGGCAGGCGGCAAAAAGCGATATTATTTTAAACGCCCATAAAATCAATGCCGGGGAGGAAGTGTCATTAGATAATAAAAGTATGGATTTTTTCTTTTTAAAAAGGTATGAGGCAGATAAGATTATCAATGTTACCATTCAGCTGATTGCGCAGAAGCTGCCGCGTTACGTGGACGCGTCCCCGTTTGATATCCAGGTGCTGACGCCAATGCGTAAAGGCCTTTTGGGCGTGGAACGCCTCAATGGGATATTACAGCAGTATTTAAACCCGCCGGCAAAAGATAAGAAAGAGCGGGAGCATGGAGGCCATATGTTCCGGGAAGGGGATAAGGTTATGCAGGTGAAGAATAACTACCAGCTGGAATGGGAGATCCGCAGCAAATACGGTATCGCTATTGAAAAAGGGGTGGGCGTATTTAACGGGGATATGGGAAGGATCCGTGAAATTAACGAATTTGCCGGAACTATGACGGTGGAATTTGATGAAGCGCGTATGGCGGAATATTCCCTGAAAGGGCTGGAAGAGCTGGAACTGGCCTATGCGGTTACCATCCATAAGTCCCAGGGTTCGGAGTATCCGGCGGCCGTTATCCCGCTTTTGGGCGGGCCGAAGCTTTTAATGAACCGGAATCTTTTGTACACGGCGGTGACAAGAGCCAGAAAATGCGTTACCTTAGTGGGGGATGAGGCTGCCTTTTACTCCATGGTAGAAAATACGATGCAGCAGAAACGCTATTCCGGGCTTTCGGAGGAAATTCAAAAGAGGATAAATGAAGAATAAAAGTATGGAATTTACAGTAATAAAAAAGCTGGCTGCCCGCCTGGATCAGGCGTTTTTAGATTTGCTTTTTCCGCCGCGCTGCCCTGTTTGCGACAGGGTAGTCCTGCCGGGAACCGGGATTTGCGCAGCCTGCCGGGCAAAAATACGTCCGGCGTCGCATCCGGCCTGCCTGAAATGCGGCAAGCCGCTTTTGGACGAGCGGAAGGAATATTGTACGGACTGTATGAAAAACCGGCATATTTTTACGCAGAACAGGGCGTTGTGGGTCTATGAAGATGATATAAAAGCTTCCGTATACCGTTTTAAATACCGGGGCAGGCGGGAGTATGCAAAAGTTTATGCACAGGAACTGGCGGAAAGATATGGAAGCTGGATAAAAAGCCGGGGGATAAGCGCCATTATACCGGTACCTCTTTCGAAAAAGAAAAAAAGGAAACGGGGGTATAACCAGGCCGAACTTCTTGCGGAAGAATTGGGCAGAATTTTAAAGCTGCCGGCATATACGGATCTTTTGATACGGGTACGCGATACGAAGCCCCAGAAAACACTGAGCGCAAAAGAACGAAAAATTAATCTGAAAAGGGCTTTTAAAACGACGCAAAATATTGTACAATTGCAGTATATATTAGTTGTTGATGATATCTATACGACAGGGAGCACTTTAGACGCTGCAGCCGGGGCATTGAAAGAAGCGGGTGCAAAGGAGGTGTACGCCTGCTGTATCAGTATAGGAAGAGACAGTTAGGAGGAGCATAAATGGATGCAAGAAGTTGTAAGAGTTGCGGGAGGTTATTCAACTATCTACAGGGACAGCCGATTTGTCCTGCCTGCAAGAAGAAGTTAGAAGAGAAATTTGTAGAAGTAAGGGATTATATCCGGGAGAATGATAATGCTACTATGCAGGAAATATCAGACGCGACAGAAGTCAGCGTAAAGCAGATTAAGCAGTGGGTACGGGAAGAAAGGCTGACCTTTACCAAAAATTCTCCTGTCGGAATCGAATGTGAAAGCTGCGGCACAATGATTCGGACCGGGCGTTTCTGCGAAAAGTGCAAAAACAATATGGCATCCAACTTAAAACAGATGTATGCCATCACGCCGCCCAAAGAAGAGAAAAGCAAGGGCAGGGACAAAGACCGCATGCGTTTCCTTGATAAGTCATAATAAGAACCGCGCCTGGCACAAGAACTTTGCCGGGTGCGTTTTTTTTGTGAAAAACTTTGCATTTGATTCGTAGTATGTTATACTAATACTGGATTGCCATATGGAAACATATGGAATGAAAGAAGGGCTTACGGCCTACATCAGATTGGGGGACGGCATGTTAAATCAGGAACGCGTATGTGAAATGACTCGTCTGGCTATATTTGATCAAAAGGAAGGCGTGGAATGCAGGCCGATGATTCAGTATTTCAGGAAAGACTATATTGCCAGGGAAATGTTAAAAAGCTTTATTACAGGAACCGTCGCATTTTTTGTGTTTGCCGCGATATTTTGCCTGTATCATATGGAAGAACTGATACAACAGATCAATTCCCTTGATATCCGGCAGATAACAGTCAGGGGGATTTTATATTATATTGCGTGCATGGCGGTTTATCTTTTGGCAACCTATATCGTATATCATATAAGATATACCAAAGGGCGTCAGAAAATAAAAAAATATTATATCCATTTAAAAAAAGTAAACCGGATATACCATGAGGAAGAGCAGCTGTAAAGGAAGGCGGCTGTCTCAAGGAGGAGAGGACAGTGACAGTTTTATTAG
>CAJTLD010000036.1:12432-15664 GCA_910577065.1 uncultured Lachnospiraceae bacterium
AAGTTAAAAAATATATATGCCAGGTACGATATATTTTTAAAGCCGTTTTTTAAATTTATTCTGGCGCTGTGTGTTTTTTGGATTATAAATGGCAATATTGGTTATATGGGAAGGTTAAAGTCTCTGCCGGTGACGCTGGCGCTTTCGCTGATCTGCTCCATACTTCCGGTAAATGCCATGATTTGCCTGGCGGCCGTAGTAATTCTGCTGCATTTGTATTCCCTTGCTATGGAAGTGGCGCTTGTGGCATTCGCGCTGTTTTTGCTAATCGGGCTTTTATATTTCCGCTTTGCGCCGCGGGACGGCGTTTATACCGTATTGACGCCTTTGTGCCTGCATTTTCATATCGGTCCTGTTATGCCGGTGGCAATCGGTCTGATGGGGAAAGCGTATTCGGTCGTATCGGTGCTTTGCGGAACGGTTGTATGGTTTTTTTTAAACAGCGTTAAAGAAAACGAAACGGCGTTTGGCGGCATTGATGAAGCGGGTTCCGTTTCCAAATTTACAGCGGCGTTAAATCAGCTTATGGGGAACAAAGAAATGTTCCTTGTGCTGGTTACATTTGCGCTGGTGATGCTGATTGTATGGTTTATACGGAACCTTTCCATAGATTATGCATGGACGGCGGCAATTATTATCGGATCGCTTGTAAATTTTGTAGTATTGTTTGCCGGTTATCTGGCGCTTGGAATTACGGGCAGGACGATTGGGCTCATCGTAGGCTCCTTACTTTCCCTGGCAGTGGCGCTGATACTGGAATTTCTGTTTTTTAACCTGGATTATACAAGGACGGAGCGGGTCCAGTTTGAAGATGATGAATATTATTATTATGTAAAGGCTGTTCCTAAGATGTATGTGGCGGAAACAGAAAAGCAAGTCAAGCGGTTCAGCGCAAAAAGCAGCGCGCGTCATGTGAAAAAGCAGCCGCAGTCCAATAAAAAAACGCTGCAGCAAAGCCCCGGACGGGTAAAAAGAAAAACTAGATAGAAGCGGCATGGAAAGGAAGTGGGGAGCGTGGAACATATGTTTTCGATGCTTGGCATTTTCAGGGATAAGTATCTGACATGGATGGATTTGCCGGTTATTACGTTCATTGATATTGTTGAGATTATCATTATAGCGTTCTTATTTTATACCATTTTGGTTTGGATTAAAAGTACAAGGGCATGGATGCTGTTTAAAGGCCTTATGGTGATTCTGGTTTTCGTCCTGCTTGCGGCGGTATTCCAGATGAATACAATTTTATGGCTGGCAGAAAAGACAATCAACGTAGGCGTTATAGCAATTGTCATTATTTTTCAGCCGGAACTTCGGCGCGCGCTTGAGCAGCTTGGCAGGAAGAATTTTTTAAGCGGCATTGCCTCCCTGGAATTTGGAAAGGATGATACGGAAAAGATCAGCGAAAAAACCATCAATGAACTGGTGCGCGCCTGCTTTGAAATGAGCAAGGTGAAAACGGGAGCATTGATTGTAATAGAAGATACGGTTGTGCTTTCGGAGTATGAGCGGACAGGGATTGCTCTGGATGCGGTGCTGACCAACCAGTTACTGATTAATATATTTGAAAAAAATACACCGCTGCATGACGGTGCAATTATTGTCCGTGGGGATCGGGTTGTGTCGGCTACTTGTTATCTGCCTCTTTCGGACAATATGGAACTCAGCAAGGATCTGGGTACCAGGCACAGGGCTGCCGTCGGGATCAGTGAAGTCAGCGATTCCGTTACCATTGTGGTATCCGAGGAAAACGGCAGGGTTTCGGTTGCGGCAGGCGGGCAGCTGATACGGGATTTGGATCAGGAAGGGCTGCGTAAGAATTTAAAATCGCTGAATAAATTCGAGCCGGAGACGAAGCGGAAAGGCTTACTGAAAAGGAGGCTTAGGAATGCTAAAAAAGATATTCAAGTGGATGACGAATAATCTCGGCTTAAAGGTTCTTGCGGTTATTTTTGCCGGCGTGCTTTGGCTTGCGGTAGTAAATATTGACGATCCGAAGACGACGAGAACCTTTACAACGACTGTCAGTGTGGAAAACAATGATTATCTCACGGAAATCGGCAAATATTATGAAATCATAAACAACAGCAATACGGTAACGTTCAAAGTAAGCGGCAAGCGTTCTTATCTGGAACGTATGAGCAATGTGGATTTTAAAGCTACGGCGGATCTGGAAATGATCGAAAACTTAAACCGGGTTCCGATTGAAATTGCGCCGCAGCGTTACAGCGGTTATGTTACAGTTGCCAGTAAGGTCAATTATCTGGAATTAAACGTAGAGGATTTGGTATCCAAGCCGTTTATGATTTCCGTACAGACCGAAGGAAACGTCTTGGATAAGCATGCGATTGGAGACACCAGCGTGTCGCCGACGCTGCTGCGTGTGTCAGGCCCGGCGTCTCTTGTGGATACGGTAGATAAGGCGGTTGCCACGGTTAATGTAGAAGGTATGTCCCAGGATATTACCGACAGTGTTATTCCGGTATTGTATGACAAGGACGGCAATGAAGTGGACAGCAGGGATTTGTCGTTTAACATCCAGAATGTTATGGTGTCTGTGCGTATTCTGGATACCAAGGAAGTGACGCTGAATTTTCAGACGACAGGAACGCTGCAGGATGGTTACGAATATCTTGGTATAGAATACAGCCCGCAGACAGTAAAAGTAAAGGGGACGTCCGCGGTCTTAAATACGGTAAACAGCATTACAATACCGGGCGCGGTGCTTGATTTGACCGATGCGGTGGATGATATTGAAAAAGAAGTGGATATTTCCGCTTATCTGCCTGCCGGGGTTACGCTGGCAGACAATAAACAGGCCAAAATTTCCGTGGCTGTCCGGATAGAAAAACATGAAAGGCGGACATTCCAGGTACCTACGGCAAATATCACGGTCAGCAACGTCAACAGCAGGTATGTTGCAAAATTCCTGGAAGATACGGTGGAAGTGGAATTAGAAGGGCTTTCTTCCGAACTGGAAGCGCTTGACGCCTCAACGCTGACAGGCAGCATTGACGTAAGCGGAATGCTGGACGGGGAGCATACGGTTAATCTGGAACTAAAACTGGACGATAAATTTACCCTGGTGAAAAATGCTACGGTAACGGTAGATATTATACCAAAAGACGAAGTTTCCGCTCCCGGCGCGGGTTCGGGCGATTCGGAAGAAAATAAGCCGGACAGCAAAAATCCGGAAGAAGAGGATTCTGAAAAAAAAGAAACGAATACGAACGGA
>CAJTLD010000036.1:15755-21480 GCA_910577065.1 uncultured Lachnospiraceae bacterium
GTACGGACGGCGTACGCGGCGTGGCAGGAACGGAACTGACAATTGAACTGGCAATGAAACTCGGGCAGGCAGGGGCGTATGTCCTGACAAAAGAAAGGGAGCATCAGCCGACGATAATCGTAGGCTGCGACACCAGGATTTCCGGCGGAATGCTTGCAAATGCGCTGATGGCCGGAATCTGTTCCGTGGGAGCCAATGCCATTTACGCAGGCGTTGTCCCGACGCCGGCAATCGCTTATCTTGCCAGAAAGCATAAAGTAGATGCGGGCGTTGTGATTTCCGCATCCCATAACCCGATGGAGTTTAACGGAATCAAGTTTTTTGACGGAGAAGGCTATAAACTTTCCGATCAACTAGAAGATGAAATAGAAGCGCTGATCCGGAACAATATGAAAGATGTCCCAATGCCGACAGGCTCAGGGATTGGCAAAGTCGAATACCGCCTGGACATCAAGGATGAATATGTCAGGTTTATCAAAAAAACGGTTCCGCTCAATCTCTCCGGAATGAAAATTGTGGTGGACTGCGCGGAAGGAGCGGCGTATTATACTTCCGTGAAAACACTGCGTGAACTGGGTGCAAACCTGGTTCCGCTCCATATCCATCCGGACGGGACAAATATCAATTCCAACTGCGGTTCTACCCATATGGAAGAACTGAGGGCGCGCGTCGTATACGAACGGGCGGATATCGGCCTTGCTTTTGACGGGGACGCGGACCGTATGCTGGCAGTAGACGAAACGGGCAACGTCGTGGACGGAGATCAGATTATGGCAATTATCGGGAGCCATATGAAAAAGCAGGGAAGCCTTAAAAACGATACCGTCGTCGTAACGGTTATGACAAACCTTGGCTTTACGCTTATGGGAGAACGCGAAGGGCTGCATATTGAAAAAACAAAAGTAGGCGACCGCTATGTACTCGAAAATATGCTGGAAAACGGTTATAACCTTGGCGGGGAGCAGTCGGGGCATATTATCTTCCTCGACGACAACACGACGGGAGACGGTTTGTTAAGCGCGCTTCATCTTTTAAAGGTTATGGAGGAAACGGGAGAAAAACTTTCGGAACTGGCTAAGATTATGGAAGTGCTGCCGCAGTCGCTTGTCAATGCAAAGGTTCCGAACCACAAAAAGGAACATTATATGGAATACGCGGACATTGCGGACGCTATCCGTGAACTGGAAGAAAAATTCCACGGGGAGGGCAGGGTTTTAATTCGCCCGTCCGGTACCGAACCTCTGGTCCGCGTTATGATTGAAGGGAAAGATCAGCAGGTAATAGAAGAAGAGGCCAAAAAGCTGGCGGAATTAATTACAAATACCATGCTCTAATACAGGAGGGATCGTGTATGGTAAGCCAAAAAGTTACAATTAAGAACCCGACCGGGCTGCATCTGCGCCCGGCGGGGATACTTTGCAAAGAAGCAATGAATTTTAAATCCCTGATAACCTTTCAGTACCGGGGAAATACGGCAAACGCAAAAAGTGTCTTAAGCGTCTTGGGGGCGTGTATCAAATCAGGCGATGAAATAGAGCTTGTCTGTAACGGGGAAGACGAAGAAGAGGCCCTGAACGTACTGGTGACGTTGATTGAAGAAGGGTTTGGCGAATAGGAGGACATCCGGACAACATGCATAGGTTAGACAAAAAGAACGGGATCGAACTGGGAATAATGACTGTTTTGTTTGTGGTTGCCGCGTTTTTTGTTTATAAGACGACCATTTTAACGCGTATGATACTTCCGCGGGTGGAAACGCAGGTAGAAGCGCAGGAAGGATGTTTTTATGTGCTTACAGACGGGGATCGCTTGGAACAGGCATTTACGTATCCGTCAGAACGCCTGCTCAGCGCCGGGGTCAGGATTTCTTTGGATGAAGATACGCTTGGCAATCTGGTTTCCAATGAAAAAGATTTAGATCTGGGCGTAATCCGGCTGGATGTGCGGGACGAATCCGGAAATTCCCTTATGCATGCAGATTATGATGTATATGCGCTGGCGGACAACCAGGATCTTGTGGCCTCGTTTCCTTCGTCCGAAACGGGATGGCAGGGCAGGATACTTACGCTGGCGCTGGACGCCGAAGGCATTCGGGAAGAGGTTGGGCTTAAAATAGGCTATTCGGCAGAGGATGCTTTGGATGCATCCCTTACCATAAACGGCAAAGTAAGAAATGAAACGTTAAATATCCAAACGGCGCAGTATCAGTTTACCTATTGGAAGCAGTGGGCCATATTTGGCGCTGTGCTTATTTATCTGCTGCTGTTTGGGACATACCTGGGTTTTGCTGTATTCCGCCGAAAAGCGGAACAGGTGTTTTTGTTTTCCGGCGGGATCCTTGCCGTGGTGTATCTGCTTTTGCTGCCCCCGCTTGCGGTTCCGGACGAAGAAGCGCACTTAAAAGAGGCGTACTATTATTCCAATTACCTTGTGGGATCGGAACAGGCCGAGGCAGGGAAACTTTGTATGGATAAAGAGGATTTTGACGCTCTGCAGGTGTTTGAGACGACTCCGTCGCTTCCGGAATATGACACGTTAAAGGAAACCTTATTTAAGCCGGGACGAAAAGAAGGCATAAAAGAAATCAAACGGCCCGCCACCCAGGCTCCGGCGGTTACTTATGTTCCGGGAATTGCGGGGCTTACGCTGGGGAGGATGCTCGGGCTGAACGGATTATTAACCATATATCTGGGCAGAATATGTTCCATACTGTTTTACTTATTTACGATGTACTGGTTCATCCGCCTGATGCCTTTTGGAAAACCGGCTGCATTTATTATGGCAATTCTGCCAATGACAATCCAGCAGTGCTGTTCTTATTCGTATGATTCGGTTGTAATTGAAACCGCGTTTTTATATATCGCCGTACTATCCGGGTTATTATACGGCAAAGAGAAAATCCGGCGGTATCAGGTTGTTTTGTATGTGTTTTTTATGATAATACTGTCGATTTGCAAAGGCGGCGCTTATATGCCGCTTTGCCTGCTTACCATGCTGATACCTTTCGGCAGGTTTAAAGACAGGAAGAAGAAGTGGATATTTGTGGGCGGTATGGCGGCGATAGCCGTTGCCGCATTTCTGACAAGCACATTAAGCTATGTGCTTTATGTGGCGGCTCCTACGGCGGAACAGGCGGCCGGTTCTTATCTGGAAGGGAAAGCGTATGGGGCGGCGGGTATTTTATCCGAACCGATGACTTTTTTAAACCTGCTGGCGCGTACCCTGCTGGTGTCCGGGGACGGGTTTTTAGAAACAATGCTGGGAATGCAGCTTGGATGGCTCAATGTATTTGTATCGAGGATTGTTATTTATGGGCTGCTGCTGCTCCTTCTGTTATCCATAGTCCGGACGGAAGATTCGGGGAACAGTTCCCGCGCAGAAATTTCCGGCCTGCATAAAGCTTCGTTTCTAGTGGTCTGCGGGCTGTCTGTTGCAATGGTGTTTGCGTCTATGTTTATGAGCTGGACGCCGAGAGGCTCTATCAGCATTATGGGAATCCAGGGAAGGTATTTTCTACCGTTGCTCCCGCTGCTGTGGATGACGTGCTACAGCCCCAATATTACGCTGAAAAAAGACGTGTCCCGTAAACTGATGTATTTTGCGGTAAGTTTACAATGTGTTGCAGTATATGGTATATTGACGTCACTGGAGAGAATACTATGATAAAGAAAAAGAAACTGATTATTATACCCGCGTATAATGAACAGGGAGGAATCGAACGGACAGTACGGGATATTCTTACGAATGCGCCGGATTTTGACTATGTGATTATTAATGACTGTTCTACGGATAATACTCTGAAAGTGTGTGAAAAAAACCGCTTCCATGTGATTAATCTTCCGGTCAACCTGGGGATTGGCGGCAGCGTGCAGACGGGCTATGTATACGCGTGGCGGAACGGGTATGATATCGCGGTGCAGTTTGACGGCGACGGGCAGCACAATGCCAAATATCTGAATGCAATGGCAGACAAGCTAATAAAAGACGGTTTGGATATGGTCATTGGCTCAAGATATATTGAAAAAGAAGGGTTTCAGTCTTCCGGGATAAGGCGTATTGGTATCCGGTATTTCACCGCCCTGATCCGGTGGCTGACCGGAAAAAAAATAACCGATCCGACTTCCGGGATGCGGATGGCAGGCAGGGATGTCATTGAATTATATGCAAAAAATTATCCTAAGGATTATCCGGAGCCGGAGAGCGTGACGGTCATCCTGAAAAAAGGCAAGAAGGTGGATGAACTGCCTGTTATAATGAATGCACGGGAAGAAGGCGTTTCGTCTATTTCACCGCGGAAATCCGTTTACTATATGATAAAGGTATCTCTGGCGGTTTTACTGGCGGCAGTCCGGGGATAATGGTCGGAGGTAGAATAAAATGAGTTTGAAAATACAGATAATTATAGCGGTTTTGGTGGTATTGGCGCTTGTCTTTATTGCCAATTTGGTGCGCAAAGAAGCGCTGGACATTAAGTTTGCACTGCCCTGGATAACCGTAGGAGCAGTCGTTTTGCTTTTGGATCTTTTTCCTGGCATTATGAATAGCCTAGTGCGTCTGCTGGGCATTGAGCTTCCGGTCAACATGATGTTTTTCTTCGGATTCTGTTTTACGCTGCTGCTGTTATTTTCCCTGACGGTAAAGGTATCCCGGCAGTCGGGACAGCTAAAACGGCTGGTGCAGGAAGTCGCATTGTTGCAGGAACAGTCAGACAGGAAAAACAAAGCCTGTGAAGACGGGTTTTTAGAATATAAAAATTAAAAAAGGAGAAGTATTAAAGAGGAAAGATGAATAGTGAGATATGTGGTGAAGCGAATAACCATACAAAAAAGGAAAACAAAACAGGAATGCAGGATGACGACTCTTACGGGGATTTTGGCAAGGTACAGATTCTTTTGTCCACTTACAACGGGGAAGAGTATATCCGGGAACAGTTGGACTCTATTTTGGGACAGAGTTATCCCGATGTGGATATTTTGATCCGGGACGACGGATCAACGGATGATACGTTCGTAATTTTGAAAGAATATGAAGAATTACATCAGAATATACAGGCGTATCAGGGTGAAAATATAGGGATTAATAAAAGCTTTTTTGAATTGCTGCGGGAAAGCAATCCGGAGGCTTCTTACATAGGGTTCTGCGATCAGGACGACTGCTGGCTGCCGGAGAAGATAGAACATGCGGTCAGGCAGTTAGAGGGCATGGAAGGGCCTTCCCTTTATTGCGGCGCAAAAACGCTGGTGGATGAAAATCTGGAACCGTTCCAAAGCCAGCAGAACCCTCATGTGACGCCTGGTTTTGGAAATGCCGTAATTGAAAGCATCTGTTCCGGATGTACGGCGCTTATGAATCAGGAACTGGCCGGTATTATTAAAGATCGCCTTCCGGAGGATGTGATCCACCATGACTGGTGGTGTTATATGGCGGCGGCTTATCTGGGAAGTATTTATTTTGACGAAACGTCTTATATTTATTATCGGCAGCACAAAGGGAATGAGGTAGGCGCAAGCGGGTCTGCGATTGGGATGATTCGGGCGAAGGCGAGGGATTTGAAGAAGCGGCATGGGGATTTGAAGAAGCAGCTTTTGGATTTTAAGCGGTTTTATCATGGCGTGCCGGAAAAAGACAGCTTGGTTGACGCAATTCTTGGGGCTGAAAAATTTCCGGAACGGTTTAAGATTTTGTTTGACCGGAGATGGTACCGGCAGAGCGGGTTGGATAACTG
>CAJTLD010000037.1:0-6740 GCA_910577065.1 uncultured Lachnospiraceae bacterium
CGATGCCGCCGCATCGCCGTCGAAATTTTGCCTAGCACTGGCACAAAGCAGGTGTTTCCAAACTTCAATTCCTGGTCGGATGGAGTACTAGGTATTGTAAAAGTATTATAAGGGAATAATCTTACAAAAAAGTGACAGGCAGCCGTCATATAATTTCTGTATCCACCAAATCAATGACATAAAATCAAAAAATAAATATTGTGTAGATACTATTGATACCTTGTGTTAAAATGTGTATATTATTATAAATGCAAATCTTATGCAAAAATATATATTTTACATAGAAAGGAATGATAAATAATGACAGAACAGAAAAACGATCACTATTACGGCATATTTACCATGATTTTCATTGTTATGGTTCCCATTATCTACTTTTCATTTTTTAAAACGCAGAAAAACCTGATCTGGGATCGCGACGGGCTGCGTCAGCATTACAATGCCTTGGTGTATCTGGGACAATGGGGACGGGAAATCATTGAGAATATCTTTCAAAACCATAAATTCCAGGTTCCCCTTTGGGATTTCCATATCGGCTATGGTTCTGACATTATTACCACCTTCCACTATTATGTGATTGGCGATCCGCTCAACCTGCTCAGCGTCTTTGTTCCGTCGAAGCATACGGAATATTTATACAGCGCCCTTATTATCCTGCGCATATATTTATCCGGCCTTAGCTTTAGCTACTACTGCCGGCAGATGGGAAAAAGCAATTCCGCCGTACTTGGGGGCGCGTTCACCTATGCGTTCTGTGGATTTATATTATACGCCGGTATCCGCCATCCATACTTTGTAAATCCCATGATATATTTTCCCCTGCTGTTAGCGGGAGCGGAATGGGTATTCCGGAAAAAAAATCCCGCCCTTTTTATTTTCATGGTATTTATTTCGGCCATCAGCAACTTCTATTTCTTTTATATGATTGTACTGGCTGTAATCGCCTATGTCGGCATACGCTTTTTTACGCTTAGCCATGAAAGCATCTTAAAAGAAGCCGTATCGGTTATTGCCCGGTTCGCCGGTTTTGCCATAGTGGGGGTCAGTATGTCCGCCGTCATACTGTGCCCGGTTCTCGTACAGTTTTTCGGCACAAACCGGCTCGGCAACAAAAAAGAAATTCCCCTGTTGTTTGAACCGAATTTTTATGTGCGCTTTATTCCGTCTTTCCTGACCGCGGAACATTTCGGGACCTGGACTATCCTGGGGTTTGCAGCGCCGGCGCTGCTTGCGGTTCTTGTGCTGTTTGGAACCAGGAAAAAATACCTGCGCTTAAAAATCACATTATGTGTTGCGACGGCGCTATTGTGCTTGCCGTACGCCGGTAATGTATTCAATGGCTTTGCCTATGTGTCAAACCGCTGGTGCTGGATTTATGCGTTTCTTATTTGCTACATCCTGGTCACGGTCTGGGACGATATGGTTTTATTGAACGGCGCTTCCAAACGGTTCATTTTGGCGGCAAGCGCGCTCTACGCCTTACTTTTTGTACTGATGCAGGCCAAAGCCGGACGTATTTGGCTTTTCCCCGTCATACTATACGCCGTCCTGCTGGCAGCTGCATTTGCCGCCTCCCGCTTCCAGGCCAAAACGCGCGTTCCAAAAATTGCAAGCGGATGCTTTCTATTCGTTACCCTGCTCCATATCGCTGCAAATGCTTACAACCTCTACAGTCCCGATATGCGCAAATATTCTTCACGCTTTGTAACAATGGGCACGGCTTTACAGCAGATTCTTGAAACGCCTCCCACGGCGTTAAAACACATCAAAAAAACAGACGATTCCTTTTACCGGTATGAAACGAACGACCTGGAAGTTTTAAACGCCGCAACCATAGCAAAAGAAAACGGGGTCCAATATTACTGGAGTTTGGAAAACGGAAATATTTCCAGTTACTTAAAAGACATGTCGCTGCGCTCATTTGTGATACACAACTATAAGGATCTGGATCACCGTACCTTTTTGGACGCTTTGGCCGGCGTGAAATATTATATCCGCAAAAACCCCTGCGACGTACCGTTCGGCTTTCGGTTAAACGATACGATTGCGCTGTTGCCATGGACGGTTTATCAGGTTTATGAAAACCAATACGCACTGCCTTTAGGATACACCTATGATTCTTACATCCCAAACGAAACATGGCAGGACATGGAGGACTACGAACGGCAGGAAGCGCTGATGCAGGGGCTTGTAACAGATCCTGCGCAGGAACAAGAGGCCTTAAGCCATTTCCCAAAAACAGATCTGACATTTTCGTCGCAGATCATGGGTTATACGGTTTCTCCCGGAAAAGGCGTTAAAATGCTGCCCAGCAGTTCGTTTCGGATCAAAAAGAAGAATGCCAAACTGACTCTGTCATTTACCGGGCTGAAAAACTGCGAAACATACCTTTCCGTACAGGGCGCAGTTATTATTCCGGACGACCCCATACGGGACGACTTGAATATTACCGTAAAATCCGGGGATTCCGAAAACCTGATGCGTTATATGTCCAACCGAAACCGAAACTTTAAAAACCAGAAAAATTACCTGATTAACCTGGGATATCACGAGTCCCCTCAGACAGAAATTACGATTAAATTTCCGGCAAAGGGAACGTATTCGTTTGAAAGCTTAAAAATCATCTGTCAGCCAATGGATCATTATTCCGGACAGATTGCCGCGCGCAAGGCGGATATCTTAGAAAACGAGACGCTCGACATTAACACGGTCTCCGGAACCGTCTTCCTCTCCAAAGATAAGATTCTCTGTTTATCTATCCCTTACAGCAGGGGCTGGCGCGCATGGGTCGACGGCAAAGAACAAAAACCGATACGGGCAAACGGTATGTTTATGGCCTTGCCTCTGTCAAAAGGACGTCACGAAGTCCGGCTGCACTATCGGACGCCCGGCCTTACCGCAGGAGTTTTGATCAGCATGGCGGGGTTTATTGTGTTTTACATTTTATGGAAGCTTTCATTACCGATTTTCGTACCTGAAGAAGACGAATTCCCGCTAGAACTATAATAAGCAGTACAACCGAAGCAAAGCTTACGGCCGGATTTGTAAATTCCCGCATCTGATCCGCCGTAAGCGCCGCCGGATCCGACACATAATCCTGCAGCCGATCCGACCACTGGCGCAGCCCCGCGGTTCTCATTGCCTTTAAAAATCCGCGGTAATTCCCGGCCGCTATCACCGCGTACCCGCACGGGACGCTAAACGCCATCCACCAGGTCTTACATATGCTTTCCCGAAACGCCATCCCGTTTAAAAATCCGCTTTCCATCCCAAGCTGTTTTAACAGTCCGTACTCCTGTCTGCAGAACTGATCCTGCAGCCTGTGAAAATGAATATACAAAAGCAGAAACAAAAACAGCACAACACCGTGCAAAACGCCATAAATACACAAAATCCGGATATAAACATTTCGTGCCGCAGCAAGTTCCTCGGCGTCTGAGCCATACTCCATCTCCTGCTCCTTAAAAATGTCGGCAAGCCTTTTCTGCGTTGCTTCAAACGAAGAGACCCTGCCAAGATCCACTTCCAGGCGGTTGTGGCAAACCTGCTTTTTATCTGCCTTCGCCACGCGCTGCGCCAGCGCTTCTGACGCAATAATCCCATACTCGTACATAAAAAAGTTTGTCCGCATCCTCCATTTAAGCGGCAAATCCTGTATTACCGCCCCCACTTTGACCGGAGTGCGCCCCGGAAGGCTGTCAAGATTTTCAAACCTCAATGGAACGGACTGCTGTGACTCGGCGCTTACAATCTCCGCCATGTCCCCCGGATGAATGGTGGTTTCCCGGATGCCGCCTTCTTTTTGCCCGGACATCCCCAAACCCTCGTATTGCCCTAACAATACAATTATTTCTTCACCGTTTAAAAATGCTTCTTCATTCAGCCCCTGCAGAGAAAAATCCCGCTTTAAATCTTTTAAAATTTCCCCCCGCCGATTCATAATAGGAAAAAATTGTACTGGGAATCTTTACGCTGTTCTGTTCGTATTTTTCTTTTACACACTGTTCGACCGGACTGTTTTCTTTTCCCTGCCAGGAAAGAATATGGGTCTGATCCATTGTCTGAAACCCAAGCTTTTGGATTCCAATCAGCGAACAAATTTCATCTTCCGTTGTCTTATCCATCCCAAAATACATATTGTAAGTCATATCGCCGCCGCCGAGGCTCCCGTCTGCAAATGTCGTATAATACATAAACGGGCGTGTTTTTGACGCCGAAAAATCATGGCTTATTTCCGCCGTCAGCGCATACGTCTTGTATGCCTCGTACATTTTATTTAGGCACAATACCAAAAACAGGCACACGCCAAACGAAAACAACGCAAACGCCGCCTGCTGCACAGGATGCAGCTTTCTCTGGCGCCGCAGGAATATACGCCCCACGTTCCGTTCCCTTTTCGTATCCCGGCGCAGGCATCTTAGCTGCCGTTTTGTAATCCCGCCGCTGTTTTTGCTCAGGTTTTTATCTCTGCCGGACGCCCATGCGCACACTACGGAAAACAAAATCATGCCAAACGCCGCCAACATCTGCAAAAAGAAATCCTCCGGGTAAAAAGTAAAAAAATAGGGAATGGAAAGCCCTGACGAGACGCCGGCGCAAACCGCGGCAAAGACCGCATAAGGGACTGCCATGCCAAGAAACGCGTAAGGAAGCGCGCCGCAGGCCGCTTCCATAAAAATCATCGCCTTTATCTGCGCTTTATCCGCTCCCGCGCTGCGCAGCCTGTAGTACCATTTCCTGCGCTGCGATACATAAGAGAGCATCAGATATCCCATGGCCAGCGCGCCGATGCACGTTAAAAGCAGCCGGACGGCGTCAAACGTTTCTTTTGAACCCCAGACCCGGTTCTCGTAAACGTAGCTGTTGTACTCCCGGGCATGGCCTTCGATAAAAAACGCCTGTGTAAATTCATCCATATCAAGGTTTTCGTAGTTTCTGTCAAGCTGGTAAAAATACGTAGCATAACGCGGCGCGGCGACGCGGGCAAACCCTTCTTCTGTTACAATACAGTTTGGCAGAGGATACCGAAACTTGTGCTTCCAGTTTTCCGCAAAACTTTTCACCGTCCCGGACAGCAAATAGTCCGCTTCCAAAACTTCCCCTTCCGAAAGGATTCTGACACGTATTGTCTGCCCCAGTTCATAGCTGTACCCCATCGCGGAAAGGGATGCTAAATCCATTGCAATTTCCGTTTCTGTCTGCGGGAACCGTCCTTCATACAATGTAATATTCCCCAGTTTTTTTGCCGCTTCATCCACCGTTCCAATGCAAACGCCCGCCGGTTGCTGCTGCTCGTCTGCCAGAGACGGCCCGCTGACACATTTGCCGCAGGTTTTTAAATACGGATGATCCATTTCTGAAAACAAAACTGCGGAATCTTCGTAATCTTCCACGGCTGAGATTACCCAGTCCCCATAATTTAAATAATTCGTTTCCATCAGGTAACGGTCCATAATATTTTGGAACAGCGTAACAGACGACATAAACAGCGCCGCCATAAACGCCGCAAGGGAAACATACCACATTTCCCGTTTCCGCCGTTTCTGCCCTGTCAAAATCATTTTCAAAAAAATCCCCATAAGCTTCTCTCCTTTCGGCCTTCCACAGGACGCGCAAGAACATTTGCCCTCGCAATCTGCACGCGCCCGCCCTTTTATAAATACCATACCCGGAAAACCTTACAGGAAGGTGACTCTTTTATAATTTCTCATTTTTTAAAGCATATACCGGCAATACAACTGCAAACACCGCTCCGCCCTCCTCGTGGTTTGCGGCATGGATTACGCCGAAATGCCGCTCGATAATCAGTCTGGCCAGATTTAACCCAATACCGGAATGCGATTTTTTTGCGTTATGGGGAATATAAAAACGATCAAAAATATAAGGCAAATCCTGCGGGAAAATACCAGGGCCATGATCCCGCACCGTAATTTTCATGCCCTCCGCCGTCCGGGAAACCAAAACCTGTACCGGCAGGCCGCTTTTATCATGCTCCAGGCAATTTTTCAAAATATTTAAAAAGGCTTCTTTAAGCCATTCGAAATCCCCGTAAAACGGTCCAACCGGGCCGGACGCCTTTTCTGCGGACACGATAATCCTTTGTTCCGCATCCGGCAGGATATTTCTACACTCTTCCAAAAGCTGCTCCATCCCAAACGGTTCTTTGCGCATTATAATTTTTCCCGCTTCCAGCCTTCCGATATTCAAAAGACGCTTCATAAGCGACTCAATTCCCCCTAAATGCGAAAAACATTCCAAAATCCGTTCTTTTTGCGCGTCGTCCGCTTCTTCTAACGCCAGATCCAGGGAAATAGAAATACAGCTTAACGGCGTTTTGATCTGATGCGCGACATTTTCTATAAACATCTGCGTATCGCTGTTTTTTTTCTGCAAATACTGCTCTTTTGCGCAGAGCAATCCCAAGGTATCCGAAATTTCACAAATCAGCGGCGCGCCAAAAAACGGGTAGCGTTCCGGCTTCAATCCCTTCCAGTCCTTCCTCGCATCGCGGATATCTCCGCACAAAGCCTCTTCCTGGGACATACGCTGTTTTTTCCGCCGTAAAAACAAATAAAACAGGAACACCAAAAGCGCCGCCTGCATCAAAAGCATCCCTATATAGGCCTGATCCCATCCGCTCTTTTTCAACAGGTAATCCGTCCCTTTCTGGGTATATCCAAGCGCAATCATAGCATGTTCCCCTTCGGGCATTTTGTCCCAGTACAGACTCTCTTCAAACA
>CAJTLD010000037.1:6752-7440 GCA_910577065.1 uncultured Lachnospiraceae bacterium
GTAAGGAACGATTTCTTCACACAGGCCAGGATCTTTTTCGTATAAAATTCCAACCATATTCTGCCAGGCGGTTAAAAAAGAACCCCGTATCAGAAAATACGACATAACATAAAGGCCAATCAAAAGGAGACTTCCAGCTGCAAAGCCCGTAATCCAGGCGGTTTTGTTTTGTTTTGCCATTGTTGCCCACCCGCTTTCTTATTCTAACCGTTCCGTCACCGGCTGTATAAACCGATATCCAAATCCCCGGATTGTCTCAATGTATTCGGAGCCTGTTTTTTTTCGCAGACGGCTCATATGGACGGAAAGCGTATTGTCTTCCGCAAACTTTCCGCAAGCGTCCCAAAGCTTCTCCATAAACTGTTCCCGTTTTACAATACGCCCGGCATTCCGCATTAATATTTCCAAAAGCTGGTATTCCACTGCGCCAAGCGGCAGGCTCGCGCCGTTTTTGTAAGCCAATCCCTGCCTGCAGTCCAGCTTAATATCGCCGCTGTGCAAAATTTTTTCGGCGCAGACGGATTCCTGGCGGCGCAGGTTCGCCCGGATCCTTGACATCAACTCAGCCG
Source organism: uncultured Lachnospiraceae bacterium (assembly GCA_910577065.1). Taxonomy (GTDB): domain Bacteria; phylum Bacillota; class Clostridia; order Lachnospirales; family Lachnospiraceae; genus Roseburia_B. The sequence goes on from CAJTLD010000037.1 coordinate 7,322, forward strand.
TTCGGAACGGCTTTGTAATATAGTCGTCGCCGCCAATATTTAATCCTTTCACAACGGATTCTTCGTCGTCGCAGGCAGTCAGAAAAATGACCGGCGTCATTGTGTGCCTGCGGATACGG
>CAJTLD010000037.1:7450-21192 GCA_910577065.1 uncultured Lachnospiraceae bacterium
AATTCGAAACCGTCGCCGTCCGGCAGCCAGACGTCTAACAGAAACAGGGCAATGTCTTTTTGGTTCAGGACATAGTGCATTGCTTCAGAAAGGGTGGACGCGGCAAGCGGCTCATAATTGTGCCGCGTTAAAAGTTCTTTTATATTTTTTCTCAGGTGAAATTCATCTTCTACAATCAGGATTTTTTTCATAAGAATCAATACTCCTTTTGAAGTTTTTTCGTATCGTACCATACATTTTAGCGGGATGGCAAGCAATTGGCGCTACGCCTTATGCATTGTAAAAAACAGCCGCGCGATTTCTTCTTATTATTTATGTCATTTCAAATATTGACATAGGTTCGCCTGCTTGTTAGAATAGCGGTATATGCGAAAAATCTGCAAAGAATTGGGAGGAAAGAGGGATGTATCATTGCCATGTTCAGTTTTATTTAGCAGGCCGGCCATGCAGGGCTTTTGAACTGATAAAAGAAATGTCTCCTATGGAACATTTTACCTATGAGTTTTCAGAAAGCGAAACGCCCTGTGAAACATTGGCGGCAAAGGCAACTGTTATTTTTGCAAACTTAGAGGATATGGATGTAAAAGCAGCGCTTAAGCCCCTGATTTGCGGTAAGTCCGAAGAAACGGAACTGGTTTTGCTGACCAAAAAAGAACAGGCGGGCCTTTTAACAGAACGCCTTACGTCATTAAAAGACCTGTGGACAACACCCATGTCAGACGAAGAAATCAGGTTCCGCTTGCTGCGATGGCAGCAGGCGTTTAAAATGGGTAAGGATTTCTGGCAAACCAACCATTTTCTGGAAGCCGCTATTGACAACACGCCTAATTTGATTTGGTATAAAGACAAAAACGGAATACATGAAAAAGTAAACAACAGCTTCTGCCAGACGGTCAATAAGTCAAAAGCCCAGGTAGAAGGGCGCGGCCATGCTTACATTTGGGACGTCGAACATGACGACCCGGTCTGTATCGAATCCGAGCGTAAAGTCATGGAACACCAAAAAACATATGTTTCCGAAGAAAAAATAGAAACGGGCGAAGGCGAACGCCTGCTTGAAACCTACAAATCCCCGCTGTACGATTTGGACGGCAGCGTTATGGGAACCGTAGGAGTAGCCATAGACGTTACAAAAGAACACGATTACAAACTGGAAATTATCAGCAAAAACCGCACGCTGGAAACGATTTTTACTACTATGGACTGCGGTATTATGTGCCATACGGTTGACGGTTCGCGCATTTTAAGCATTAACCGGGCAGCGCTTAAAATTTTAGGCTATGAAACCCAGGAAGAAATGATTGCGGCGGGCTTTGACATGGTTGCGGACTCCGTTTTAGATGAAGACAAAGGCGCGCTCAGGGAAGCGATATGCAGCCTCAAAAACGAAGGCGACAGCATCAGCGTCGAGTACCGCGTCAGCCACAAAGACGGCAGCATACTGCACATCATGGGCAATGTCAAGCTGATAGAAGAAAACGGGGAACCGCTCTACCAGCGATTCCTTTTGGGCTGTACGGCCCAAAAGCTGCAGGAAAAAAAGAACGAGCAATACCACAAAGAACTTATTCAGGCGCTGGGCGTCGATTACAGCCTGGTCTGCTATTATAACCTGAATACAGGCAAAGGCATCCCGCTGCGGATGAGCGACGAAGACCGCGATATTTTTGAATTTATTTTTACGCCCGAGCTTTCATTAGACGAAAGCATCCAGCTTTATATGCAAAAGTTTGTATATGAAGACGACCGCAAAATGCTTCAGCAGGCCGTAGACAAAGAAAAGCTTCAGAAAGAACTCGAAGAAAAAAAATTGTACTACGTAAACTACCGGACGCAGAAATACGGCGAAATGAAATATTACCAGATGAAATTCGTCTATGCGGGAGCGCTTGACGACAGCCACGGAATTGTCCTGGGACTGCGCAGCGTAGATGCGGAAATCCGCAGCGAAATGGAACAAAAGAGCCTGCTCGAAGACGCTCTTTTGCAGGCGAACCGCGCAAGCAAAGCAAAAAGCGTATTTCTTTCCAATATGTCGCACGACATCCGCACGCCGATGAATGCGATCGTCGGCTTTACGGCTCTGGCCATTACCCATATTGACCGCAGGGATCAGGTAGAAGAATACCTCAAAAAAATCATGACTTCCGGAAACCACCTGCTGAGCCTGATTAACGACGTTTTAGATATGAGCCGCATTGAAAGTGGCAAGATGCACCTGGAAGAAAAACCATGCCGCCTGCCGGATATCCTGCACGGGCTCCGCAATATTGTACAGGCCGATATCCATGCAAAACAGCTTGACCTATACATCGATACCGTCGACGTATTTGACGAAGAGATTTTCTGTGACAAACTGCGTTTAAACCAGGTACTGTTAAACCTGCTCAGCAACTCCATTAAATACACGCTTGCAGGCGGTATCATCAGCCTCCGCATTACCGAAAAACCGGGCGCGCCCGCCGGCTATGCCAATTATGAATTTTTAATAAAGGATACCGGCGTCGGCATGAGCGAAGAATTTGTAGCGCACATTTTTGAATCGTTTGAGCGGGAGAAAAATACCACCATCAGCGGTATTCAAGGCACAGGGCTTGGAATGGCCATTACCAAAAACATCATAGACATGATGAACGGGACAATCGAGGTCAAAAGTGAAAAGGGCGTCGGCACAGAATTTATCGTTACTATTATGTTCCGTTTGAATACCCAGGTAAACGAAATAAGAGATATACCGGAATTAAAAAACAGCAGGGCGCTTGTGGTAGACGACGATTTCAACACCTGTGACAGCGTATCTTATATGCTCAGCCAAATCGGGATGCGGGCGGAGTGGACGCTCTCCGGAAAAGAAGCCATTCTGCGCACCCGCCAGGCAGAATCGCGCAACGACGGATACTGCGTCTATATTATTGACTGGCTTTTGCCGGACATGAACGGAATCGAAGTAACCCGCAGAATCCGAAACGAAATCGGAGAGCACGTTCCCGTTATTATACTGACGGCATACGACTGGTCTGAAATTGAGGACGAGGCCAAGGAAGCCGGCGTCACAGCTTTCTGCAGCAAGCCGCTGTTTCTATCGGAGTTAAGAGACTGCCTGTACTCTATTGTGAGTTCAGAAGACGAAAAAGAAACGGACAGCCATGTCCAGACAGAATCAATATCCACAGGGCGCGTCCTGTTAGCGGAAGACAATGAACTCAACCAGGAAATTGCTGCTGAAATATTAAGGGACGCGGGGTTTCACACGGAAATTGCCCCAAACGGGCAGATTGCCCTGGATATGCTCAAAAACTCCAATCCTGGCTATTACCAGGTGGTGCTTATGGACGTCCAGATGCCCGTCATGAACGGCTACGAGGCTGCAAAAGAAATCCGCAGGCTGACCAATCCAAAGCTTTCTTCCATTCCGATCCTGGCAATGACCGCCAATGCGTTTGAAGAAGATAAGCAGGAAGCGCTGCGCTGCGGAATGAACGGCCATATCGCCAAACCGATTGATATCGACAATTTATTTGAAATGCTCAGAAAGGCGCTTGCTTAGTTATGATTCAGGATATTGCACCCCACCGTTACGACATCACATACCGTAAGCCCATACGGCAACCAGGCGATCCCCTGCTGGTCTTTAACAAAGGGCGTTTGTTATGCCGCCGGAGGAAAGATGATATCAGATACCCTTTGGCAGCCGAACTAAACGGCCCGTTCCCCTTGCTTATACAAAAAACGGTTTTTTTGTTCCGGATAGACGAGCAAAATTTTTGGGGACTGCCGGAAGAAGGCCCCGAAGAATTTGGGGATTATGTTTACTTACCAAACGGGGAACTGCGTTCCATCCGTCCCATTTGGAAAGCATTTGCAGGCGTTACGGGCTTTCATCTGTATCAATGGTATACGTCAAACCGCTTTTGCGGATACTGCGGAACTAAAATGCAGCAGCATGCAACGGAACGCGCCATGCTTTGCCCCTGCTGCGGACAGATCCGCTATCCGCAGATTTGCCCGAGCGTTATCGTCGCCATTACATATAAAGACCGTCTTCTGATGACAAAATACGCTTCCGGACACAGCGCCTTCCAAAAATACGCCCTGGTTGCAGGATACGTGGAAGCAGGCGAAAGTTTAGAAGACGCCGTACGCCGTGAAACCATGGAGGAAGTTGGGCTTACGGTTAAAAACATACGCTATTATAAAAGCCAGCCGTGGGGATTTTCATACGCCCTTCTTGCAGGCTTTTTCTGCGAAGCAGACGGCAGTCCCGCAATTTTGATAGATCGGGAAGAATTATCTTTCGCAGAATGGTTTTCCAGGGGAAACCTTCCCCGGGAACGTTCGGAGCCTGCCATCAGCTTAACCGGAGAAATGATTGAAGTTTTTGAGACAGGAAAGGAGAGATAACATATGTCCGGGAAGAAAACAGATTTTCACAGACGGGGCATCAAAAAAAGCCTCAATATAAGAATATTAAGCAGCACAACTTTAAATATTTTGGTTTTGGTCTTTGTCTGCTGTGTCATTATGACATTTTCCATGCAGAAGCTGGCCGTAAACATTTTGCTGGACAGCCTGCAGCCAATGGGGCGGCAGTCAGCTAAAACTGTTGAGGCAAATATCCATATGTTAGCGGACCGTATGATGGGGCTTGCAGCCGATTCCCGCATCACTGCACCGGATCCCGCTGAGGCAAAAGCCGGACGGACGGAAATACTGACAGAAGCTGCGGAGACTTACGAACTGTATACGATTGCGCTTTATGACTTAGACGGCAAGCTTGTACAGGGAACAGATAACGCGCCCCGGAATCTGGAAGGCAATTTCTTTTCGCTCCTGAAAGAAACAGATAATCTGACCACCGATGCTTCCACCATTTATGAAGAAAAACTTGGCATCAAAATGGGAATGCCGGTAAAAAAAGACGGAGAAACGGTCTTATACCTAATCGGCGTTTACAAGTATGATACGCTCAATGACGTTATCAGCAATATTAACCTTGGTAAACGCGGTATGGCCTACATGGTAAACCAGGACGGCACGCTGACCGGGCATCCGGATCAGTCCCTGGTCCTGGCTAAAAACACATTGGTACAGCTATGCGACAATGATGAAGAGGCTGTCAGCCGCGTAACCACCGGAGAAACCGGCGCAACCGAGTTTTCGGCAAACGGCGAACGGATGCTTGCCGCATTTTCTCCCATCCGCGGCACGCAGTGGTCCCTGGTGATCCAGGTTCCAAAGTCAGATTACTACCCGTTAATCAGCGCGGCGCTGTGGATCGCTATTTTATCTACTTTAGCAGTACTAATCATTTCCATCTTACTGGTACTCCGCCTTGCCCGTTCGATTTCCCGTCCGGTTAAACATGTTACAGACCGGATGCTCGGCCTTTCCGACGGCGATCTGCATACTGAAGTAACCCTGACGCATTCCAAAGACGAATTAGAACTTTTAACCCGGACATTAGACGATACCGTAGAAAGCGTCAACCGTTACATATCGGATATCCAGCAGGTTCTGACCCAGGTTGCGGGCGGCAACCTGCTCGTCGAACCACAGGTAGATTATAAAGGAGATTTTGCCCTGATCCGCTCCAGCCTGCATACGATCCTGGCATCTATGAACGAAACTATCGCAGGCTTTGGCTCCGCCGCCGCCCGCCTGGCCGATATGTCGGAAGAACTAAACGATCAGTCCGGGCAGCTGCATCAGGCTTCTGTAGAACAAAACGAGTCGACGGAAGCGCTTGTACACGAAGTTTCCAATGTCAAAGAACAGTTAGGCAACGTCTCCCACAGCAGCGATGAGACCCGAACCAAAACAGCAGAAATCACCCGCTGCGTCAGAGAGGCCAACACGCGTATGGCGTCCCTTTCCGGCGCAATGGACAACATCAGCACAAACGCCCAGGAAATCACTAAAATTGCCAAAGCCATTGAAGATATCGCATTCCAGACCAGCATTCTGGCCATTAACGCTTCCGTAGAAGCATCCCGCGCAGGAACCGCCGGAAAAGGGTTCGCCGTTGTAGCGGACGAAGTAAAACAATTAGCTTCCAAAAGCTCCGAGGCCGCGCAAAGCGCTACGGATATGGTAAGCAGTACCAAACATATTATTCAAAAAGGCGTGGAACTGACTGCCGATACGGCAGGCTCCTTAGAAGATATTTCCGCCGTTTCCGGCCAGATCAGCGCCATTACCGATCAACTGGTCGCAGCGGTAGAGGGACAGGAAAACGCGATTGCCGTTATGGAAGAGCGGATTGAACACATTTCCGCAATTGCCGACCGGAACCTGCAGAATGCGGTTGGGACGAAGCATTCCAGCGGGCTGCTGGAACAAGAAGCGGAATCGCTTCGGGCCCAGGTGAAAAAATTTGTAGTGAAGGGGGAACAGGAACAATGAAACGGATATTATGCCTGCTATTGATTTTAGCGCTGGCGGCGTTGCCGCTGGCCGGCTGCGGGGAAAAAACAGGTCTTCAGGACGGATATTACACGGCACAGGCTGCAGAATTTAACTTTGGCTGGAAAGAATACATTACCATTATGGTAAAAGGCGGCAGTATTGTTTCTGTGGAATACAATGCGGAAAATGCCAGCGGATTTATCAAAAGCTGGGATAACGCCTATATGCAGAATATGCTTCACTCCAACGGAACCTATCCAAACGAATATACCCGAGAATATGCGGGACAGCTGCTGGAAAAACAGGCAACCGATCAATTAGACGCCCTGTCCGGCGCTACGTCCTCATACAATTCTTTTCAGAAACTGGCTACGGCAGTGCTCGAACAGGCAAAACAGGGAGATTCCAGCGTTGTATATGTCGATACGGCAGAGTAACCCGGCACAGGAGCCGGAATCCCTGCTATTGTGCTGTATCGGCTGCGGACTGCGCAGCTCCAGTGAACTGTTACTTCTGCGGTATCCGGCTTAAACAAATGGATTGCCCTTTTGCCAATATTATGCTATACTGAAAAACAATGACGATGATTTACAGAATGATTAAAAAGAAGGAGGCCTGCATGAAACATTTACCCAAAACATTTTTGATTTGTGTTTTGTCCCTGTCAAGCCTCCTCCTTTTTGGATGTTCCGGCAAAGATATGCCGGATATGCCCAAAAGCCCGCTGGCCAATACCAGTTCCGGCGGTTCAAAAAGTTCCGGTAATCAAGCCGAAGCGGATCCTTCCGTCCCTCCGCGGGACAATACGCCGCAGGCATTGGTTCCGGAAGCATCCGGTACCGCCGTTTACGGAAATGACCTGACTTCCATTGACGCTTCCCATGCGGAAGAAGGCTATATCATGGTCAAATATACCGGAAGCAACGCTAAGGTTAAGCTGCGTATAGCCGGCCCGAACCAGTCGGAATACATATACCTGCTTTCCGGAGGCCAGGAATACGAAACGTTCCCACTTACCTGCGGCAGCGGCAATTACCAGGTTCAGGTTCTGGAAAACGCAAACGCCGATATGTATGCGCTTGCATTTTCCACCGATTTGAGCGTTACAATTACCAATGAATTTGGCCCGTTTTTGTACCCGAACCAATACGTAAATTTCACCCCCGGCTGCAACACGGTTGCCAAGGGAAGCGAACTTGCAAAAGATACGTATTCCGATCTGGAAGTGATTGAGAATATTTACCATTATATTATAGAAGGAATTACCTACGACGAACAAAAAGCCGCAAACGTCAGTTACGGCTAACTTCCAGTCGTGGACGAAACGCTTGCCAGCGGAACAGGGATTTGTTTCGACTATGCGGCCGTTATGAGCGCGATGCTCCGTTCCCAGCGGATTCCAACCAAGCTGGAAGTAGGTTATTCCGGCGAGGCATACCACGCCTGGATCAGCACATATATCGCAGATATCGGCTGGATTGATAAAATCATTGAATTTAACGGCAATACCTGGACGTTAATGGATCCTACCCTAGCTGCCAGCAACGACCGTTCCGCTGTCGGGAAATATATCGGCGACGGTTCCAATTATGTAGTAAAATATTCCTACTGACATTTCTTTTATATGAATCAGAAAAAAATCCTGTAACGCCTGTCCTATCAGGTGTTCCGGAAAGGAGATTGTATGGGCAAAACAACTTTAACGCCTTTTTCCAACATGGAAGCCGCCTCCTTTTGCTCACAGATGGCGCTTATCTTAAAGTCAGGCATCTCTTCTATCGAAGGGATTACCCTGATGATGGAGGACGCCGGGCAGGAGGACGAAAAAAAACTGTTGTCACAAATCCAGGAAACCCTGATGCAGACCGGTTCATTATACGAGTCTCTTGAACAGACGAACGTTTTCCCTGATTACCTGCTCCATATGGTACAGCTTGGCGAACAGACCGGTAAATTGGACGACGTCATGGACTCGCTTGCCAGATACTATGAAAAGGAAGCCAGCCTGGCGCAGACCATCAAAAACGCCGTTACATACCCTCTGGTTATGCTTGTCATGATGGTATTGGTTATCTTGGTTTTAATAACCAAAGTCATGCCTGTCTTTAATCAGGTATTCGGGCAGCTTGGCACGGAAATGACCGGATTTTCCCGTATTGTTCTAAACATTGGCACATTTATCAACCGCAACTTTATTCTTTTTGCAATTCTGGTTGTGGCGCTGATTGCGTTTGCCGTTTACATTGCCAGATTTTCAGGCGGCCAGAAGCTTCTTCGTTCTTTTCTGGATAAATTTACGAAAAGCCGCGAACTTTCCCACAAAATTGCCGCTTACCGCTTTTCCAACGGTATGGCGCTTACCTTAAGCAGCGGCCTGACGCCGGAAGAATGCTTAAACCTCGCCATACAGCTAACCGACCAGGAAGCGTTCAAAAACCGCCTGGATCAATGCAAAACCGCGGTTTCACAAGGGCAGGATCTTTGCGAAGCGCTTCTTGAGCACGGCGTCTTTACCGGATCCTATGCCCGGATGGCTGCTATCGGTTCACGAACCGGCGTACTTGACGAAGTCATGTCCAAAATTTCCCTCCAGTACGAGGAAGATATTGATGCGCGTATCAGCGGCATGATTGCAGCAATTGAACCGACCTTAGTCATTATCCTTTCCGTAATTGTCGGCATTATCCTGTTATCTGTTATGCTGCCGCTTATGGGGATTATGGCAGGCTTATAAGGTAATTGTGAATCAATATAATGGAGGCGGTTTTTATGAAGCACCGTTTTACGACCAAAAAATCATCTTCCCGCAGTTTGCTCATTTCTGCCGCTGTATTTGCAGCCGTATTCCTGTTGTTCTGGTTTGCGGTTTCTTCCTTATCTGCAAGGACAAACGAAGAAGAAATACAGACGCTTGAAACTGCCGTCACGCGCGGAATTACCTACTGCTACGCTGTGGAAGGCTCCTATCCGGCGAGCCTTGCATATTTAAAGGAGAATTACGGCCTGATTTACAATGAGGACAAATATTTTATCGACTATCAGCCAATGGGCGCAAACATTTTGCCGGATGTTACTATCATCAGAAGAAAGGCTAAATAAAGAGGAGGGTTTTCATTGAAATTTGGTACACGCCAGAACCATGTCATTGATCTTGTATTTCCAATTGCAGTATTTTTTGTGTTTGCAGCATCCTTCCTTGCCGTCCTTATGCTTGCGGCAAATATTTACAGCAGGCAGACGGCCGATGCGAACAGCAATTACAGCGCCCGCATACCCCTTTCTTACATCAGCGAAAAATTCCGCCAGAACGACGCCGGAGGTGCGATTTCGGTTCAAAGCTTAGAAGGACAGGACTGCCTGGCCATGGAAAGCAATTTAAATAACGTCCTTTATACCACATATATTTATGCGCACGACGGCATGTTAAAGGAACTTTTCATCCGCAGTGACGCCGACGCCTATTTAGCGGATGGCAAAAACATTATGGCAATCCGTGATTTCACCGTAGAGGAAACAAACGAGGGCTTATTCCGCTTTACTTCGGTTGACGCGGAAGGGAATACGCTTACGCTGTTTGCCTCGGAAAGGAGTACGCTATGAACCGTTCTTCCAATAGCCACTCCCGGATGTTTTTGATGGAAATGATGTTTGCCATACTGTTTTTCTCATTAGCAGGCGCGGTATGCCTTCGGATGTTTGCCGCGTCCCGCCGCATGAGCGTTTCCGCTGCAGAACTGAATATGGCGGTTAATCAAGCGGGCAATGCCGCGGAACTGCTGAAAAACTCGTACCGAACCAACGCCAGCCGGTTCCCCGGGTGCATCTTAGACGAATATCCGGATGCAGCGGCAGACGGGGCAGGCATTACGGTTTACTACGATACAAACTGGGAAAGCTGTCCCAAAGAGACCGGCGCATATTATATGCAGATTCTGCAAACAACCGTACAGGATGATATTACTCCATTCCAGATCTTTGTTTATGATGCAGCAGAAGACGAAACGTCTATTTATTCCCTGGAACTAAAGCTGCATGCGCCAAACCAGCCCTGATTGCTTATAGAGGTGTCCGTTTATGAAAAAAAAGAGTTTACCTGTTACAAATATCGGAACCATATCATTGATAATGATTTTTATCGTACTGTGTATGGTAACCTTTGCCGCGCTCTCTCTGTCATCCGCTGCCAGCGACGCCCGTCTTGGCCAGAAAATGCAGGCGCAGCTGACCGGATATTACGCCGCCTCAAACAAAGCAGAGGAATTGTTGGCGCAGACAGACCGGATTTTGGCGGATACCGGCAGCAAAACTGCAGATACCGCTGAATTTTTCGCCCGGGTATCCGAAGAAACCGCCGGTTTTACTACTGCGGAAGAGACGGACGGGCAGCTTACATTGGCCTATCAGGTGGATATCAACGACTCGCAGGCGCTTTCGGTGCGGCTCGCCATACGTTCTCCCCAGCAGATCAAAGAAGAGTCCGCAGATTCTTATTACAAAATTCTGTCCTGGCAAGTTATCCATACCAAAGACTGGGAAGGCGACAACACATTACAACTCATTCAATAATTTATTATAAGGAGGCTGCGTTTATGGATTTAAATGCAATCAGTTTACTGGAAAAAGCGGTCGGGCAAGGGGCTTCCGACGTATTTATCGTTGCCGGGCTTCCGGTTTCCATGCGGCAGCAGGGATCTGTTATCCGGATCGGGGAAGATCGGCTTCTGCCGGACGATACCGCCGCCATTATTTCGCAGATATACGAATTAGCAGACAACCGTTCCATGGATATTTTAAACAATTCCGGCGACGACGACTTTTCTTTTGCTATCCCGGGGCTGTCCCGCTTCCGTGTCAGCGCTTACAAACAGAGAAGCACGCTTTCCATCGTTATCCGGATCATTACCTTCTCGCTTCCGGATCCCGCTCAGCTTGGCATTCCGGACAAAATCATTGATTTTGCCAAATTTCCAAAGGGCCTGGTACTGATTACCGGAGCAGCGGGCAGCGGAAAATCAACTTCTCTTGCCTGTATCATAGATTATATTAACCAGCACTTTGACAAGCATATTATTACGCTCGAAGATCCGCTGGAATTTCTGCACCGGCACAACCGCAGTATCGTAAGCCAGCGCGAAATTGGCGTTGACACGGACAGTTATGTCACTGCGCTGCGCGCTGCGCTCAGGCAGAGCCCAAACGTTATTCTGCTTGGGGAAATGCGTGATTACGAAACGATCCAGGTTGCAATGACCGCAGCGGAAACTGGGCACCTGATTTTCTCCACACTGCATACAATAGGCGCAGCCAATACGATTGACCGGATTATTGACGTATTCCCGCCGAACCAGCAGCATCAGATTGCCGTCCAGCTTTCCATGGTTTTACAGGCCGTTGTTTCACAACAGCTTGTACCGTCCGTTGACGGGACGATGGTTCCGGCGTTTGAAATTATGAGCGTAACGCCCGCCATCCGCAATATGATCCGCGACAATAAAGTCCCGCAGATAGACGGCCTAATCTATTCTTCGGCAAGCGCGGATATGATTTCCATGGATACAAGCCTTCTGAACCTGTACAAGGCGAAACGTATTACGGCAGAGACGGCGCTGGATTTTGCAACGCATCCGGATATGTTAAAGAAGAGGCTTTAAGCCAATTTTATAGAAAAACACAGGCAAATTCCTATGCTTTGCCTGTGTTTTTGTTTGCTTATTTTATTTATCCGATTGCTTTTGTAAACAGTACGTTTTTGTATTTATTCAATACGCCGAGCAGGATCATTCCTAAAATCCCGCAGGAAATAAGTTCCCCTATGCCAACGGTCAGCATAAAATACGGTATAGACCCTTCAAACCGGTATACATATGCCAAGATAAACGGAACAATTATGGTATTCGCCGCAATGGGGGAAAGCGGAGCCGCCCACATATGCTTACGGAGCAGATATGTCCCGACCGCGCCAAGCAACGTTGCAAGGCTTCCAAATACGATATCAAGCGGCATACATCCGGTCAGCAGGTTACTTAAAATGCATCCTGCAGTGAGGCCGGGTATGGCTGCCGGTGTGAAAAACGGCAGAATGGTCAGCGCTTCGGAAAAGCGTACCTGTACGGCGTAATTCGCTAAACCCAGCGCATTTGCAAGCAGGGTTAATACAACGTACAGCGCGGCAATCATTGCCGCCTGGGTGGTCAACAGTACTTTCTTGTCTCTCATATTCTTTTGTCTCCTTTAGTTTTGTTTTAGGTGAGGAAGGTCTCGAACTCACCGTTTTATTTTGGAAAAACTTTGATTTTATGGGCTTTTCCAATGTTTTATTATAAAGGAAAATAGAGAATTGTCAAGCCCTGACTCATTTTTTGCTCAACTTTTGGTGTTGTGTGATAAAATGAGATAGAGAGAGATTAAATTTAAAAAGGGCTACTTGAAAAACAAGCAGCCCTAGTGTATAATCGAATCAGAAAGGTTGATCGGACACAAAGTTCCGATTTGCCCTCAGTTAAGTTGACTTATAGAAATAAGCATCCTCAACTTTGGTCGGTCAGGGATGCTTATTTCTTTTTATGATTGTCTATGTATGACAGGGCTGTAAATATTACAAGCAATAATGTCAATATTTCCATCACGCTCATCAGCGCCACCCTCTTTCGTTAGACTTGAGGGCATCTTTCAGAACTTCGCATCCTGCTTTCTTTTCAACTATACTGTCTTATTATAACATAAATAATATGTTTCTCAATCTAAAACGAGATTTTGGCTTATTTCTTTATATGATTACCCATGTAAGACTGAACTGCAAAAATAACAATCCGCAAATTTTTATTCGTCATCCAATTTAGTTTCATTTATTTCTGGAAAATCTAACAATTTTACAAATTTTACGGATACGTCGGCCAAATCAAAAAACGGGACTATGTACGGCTGCAAAATCCAAGCGGCTTATAAAGATATAACCGGGGAATACGGCAGCGATAACGCAATATATCGTTTAACATCACCCAAATTAAAATCGGCTAAGAATAATAAGCCAAAGAAAATTGCCGCTAAGTGGGCCAAAACTGCCAAAATCACCGGTTATGAAATTTAGTATAGCACATCTTCAAACTTCAAAAAAGCAACGGTAAAGAAATTAAAGTCCGCATCCAAAAATCAATATACGATTAGCAAATAAAAGAAAGGAAAAACATATTATATCCGAATCAGGTCTTTCAAGAAAGCAAATCAGCAACCGATTTTTTCATAAATATCGGTTGTTTTTTTGATGTTTATCTTTCCGGCATTCAGTGACTTTGATGACGAATGTCCCTTAAACGAACAACATTGGCAAAGTTCCGTCA
>CAJTLD010000038.1:0-586 GCA_910577065.1 uncultured Lachnospiraceae bacterium
TACATCTGCCGGAAAGCATTTTTCAAACACGCTCTGGCCTCATCAAAAATTCCGACATTCCATGCCCTCCTGTGTGTTTGTAGATAGGGGTATATGTGAACTGAAGGTTTTCCTTTCCTGTAATCAATATAGCATATAGAAAAAACAGCGTCAACTAATATTAATTTTTCGTATGATGTATCAATTTGCACGACAATGCGTTCTTTTACATTCTCTAAAACGAGTGTTTAAAGAATAAACATTGCACAAAACATATGTTATAATTTTTCTTTCTATGTTAAAATAAAAAAAAGGATCATCACCTTAAATAAAAACCCATCGTTCATTTGCAGCCCAAACGGTTTTAGTGAAGGAAAAAATCCGTTGGAAAAGAGGAAAGACATGAAATATATACCTGCAGTTACTGAAATGGCAAATGATATTTACCACGTTTTCTATACAACAATCCGCACAGTCTATCCCAAATATTACCCGAAAGAAGCAGTAGATTTTTTTATCCAGCTTCATAATAAAGAACAAATCCGGAAGCGGATAGCGTCTGAACATATAGGCGTGCTGACAGACGGCAGTACGATTGTCGGCACGG
>CAJTLD010000038.1:603-21001 GCA_910577065.1 uncultured Lachnospiraceae bacterium
CAGCCATATCACGGGAGTATACGTACTGCCCGATTATCAGAAGCAGCACGGCGGATCACAGATTATGGATTATTTGGAACATAAAATTGCAGAAAAGCACGATAAAGCGATTTTAGACGCCTCGCTTCCCGCAGTATGCTTCTACGGGCACAGAGGTTATCAGACTGTGGGACATGGCGTCTGTGAATTGGAGAATGACGTAAAACTGGTTTATGAAATTATGGAGAAACAATTAATAGGTTGATTTGTACCATCTGCTTCGCACTATTGCGTCGTTAATATTTTCAAACACGCTCTAATCAAACGGCACATGGCTCACAAAATATTTATCCTCATCATCTGTCATATACAAAATACTGCACCCCGACGTCTCCCCGACCCTTAATTCTCCCGGCGCAAATATATTTTCCCTCGCCCAGAAAAATACCAGTTCTTCCGTGGCCAATCCCCATTTATCAAAAATCTGCTCTTCCCCGGTAGATAGATTCCGCTTCCAGATACCGGTATAATCTTTTTCATGCGACGCCAGATAATACACAAAACCGTCCTTCACACCGCACAAAAGCCCGGGGATTTCTTCTACAAACTGCGCCCCGCCGCTAAAGCCAGGAGAAATACGGCAAAGCGGTTTTGGCTGCAAACTGTCATTTGTCCACCCGGAATAATAAATCCAGCCGCCATCCTCGCATACTCCGTCAAAAACACGGTACATTATAGTATCCGCCGCCCTGCGGCCGCTTCCGTCCATCGCAATACTGATAAGCGTTGCCTCCTTTATTCCCGTAATGTCCGGCGTTACAGCCGCTTTATAAAGAATCCTTCCGCCTGCAAAAAGCACTGGGCATTCCCGCCAGGCGTCCTCAAACAGCAGATTTTCCAGCACCTGCCGTTCCCCATTCCGATACCTTGTTAATAAAAGCGGCCCCACTTGCTCCGCAAATTCCCAAATTGGGCTTTCCCTTTCCAGATCCTCTTCCAGGTAATAGCGCCAGCCCTCTTCATCCTCATGCAAAAATTCCTTTTCTAAAATCCTGCCCAAATCTTCCATCTTCAGATAAGGAACCGCCTCTTCCCCCTTCTTTTCATAATATTCTGAAAATAAAGGATAAATCTGCGCGCCGCCCCAGGCGCCGTCGGCCGCTATAATAGAAAGTCCCTGCATATCATCCGGATGAAAGATTCCGCCGTCTTTTGTAAACAGGGAATCTGCGGACAAATATACGATTTTTCCGGACGGCGTCTTTGCAAACGTCCTGTCTCCCCGTTCCAAAAGAGCGTCATAACGCTCTTCTCCAAGCGATTTCAGATCCGAATAATCTAATTGCCTTTTATCCACGTCATACAAAAACTGCTCCCCGGCGTCCGGCTCATTGTAAAGCAAAATCGTACCGCCGTCTTTTGAAACCTCAATGTGCGTCGCCCATTCCCCCTGGATATGGCACAAATCTGCAGATTTTAAGTCTATCAGCTGCCCGATTCTGCCGTTCTTAAGATCATAAACCATAAGCCCCCAATAATCATACAGTATTGCCCGTTCATCCGAAGCATAAAGAAGTTTTGGGAATACGGTTCCGTAAACGGCGCCGGCTGCATCTTCTGTGTTAAGCCCTGTCAGTTTTGAACGCATCTTATTCAGGCGCGCGCCATCCTGCGCCTGATTTTCTGTCTCCGTCCTGTTAAAAGCCGTCGTTTCCGGATGGTTCCCTTCTGTTTTTTGTTTCGGCTCTTCCGCGTTTTCCACGGATCCTGCGCATGCCACAAAAAGACTTGCCGAAAGCAAAACCGATGCGCCAAGGACTGCCGCAAAAATTCCGTTTTTCTTTGTATTTGCGGAAAAAAGATTTGCAAACCGCTCTTTTAATGTCTTGACATCCCTGGAAAAATCACTGGTTCCAAAAAATGCGCGCCTGTTTTTGGAAGAAGACGCGCAGTCCAGCAGCGTTTTCCCATACTGCTTTTTTTCATCCCTGGAAAAATTTCTGACGACGCGGCTGTCGCACCTGCCGTTCCATCCGGTACACAAGGGGATTGAACCAGTGTAATGTCCTTGCGGCTGCAAACAGCATTTTTGCCCAGAGATCTTTTCTATGGTAATGCGCCAGTTCGTGCGCCAGAATAAAATCAAGCTGCTTTTCTTCATACTTCCTGTCCGCAAGCAGGATCCGCGGGGATTTTAGCCCCATCAGCACAGGCGCCCCGACAGCGGAAGAAATATATACCGGAATGTTCTCCACACTGGTAACATAACGTTTGGTTTTTTCCGTTTTCCGGTAAAAATGCGCATAAGAAATAATCTGCCACAGTAACGAAGCCGCCGCACCCGCCGCCCATACAAAGGCCGCCCAGGAAAACGCCTGCCGCGGGGTCGTTTCCCACCGGTTACCGCCGTTTTCTTCCCCAGAACCAATATCCGTGACATTCTTTGCCCCTCCGTCCGCTGTTTTCCCACGTTCTGCTTTGCGGGGCGCATCATCCGTATGGGCTTTGCGCTGCAAATCCACGCTTTTTTGCGCGTCTTTTTCCTTGCCGCCCGCCTCGTCTGAAACTTCTTTTGCAGCGCCGGGCAAAAAATATGCTTCCGCTCCCCCGCCGGACAAAAAAGGAATTTCAACCGCCCTGCCCGGAACGGAAATATCAAATGGCAGCGCCAGCCGGACGGCCAGAAGCAGCCAAAGGCAATACCGCCAGAAAACCGTATGCGTTTTGCAAAGCAGCAAGGATACGGCAAAAACAAGCAGGATCCCTATCCCGCAAAATACGGAAACATTCCATAAATAAAGCAACCATTCCATCCCGTCCGCTCCTTCCTACAGGCTGTCCAGATAATCCTTCAGTTCGTCTATCTGACGTTCGGAAAGCCCGTCCCCGTCATACAATGCAGCCACAAACTTTTTTACGGAACTGCCGTAAAGCCTTTTTAAAATAGAACCGCTCTCCTGCCGCAGGTAATCGCGCTTTGCTACCAGAGGGATATAACAGTTACTGCGCCCCTCTTTTTCTACCCGGACAAACCCTTTTTCTTCCAGGCGCGATAAAAACGACAGCACGGTTGTCTTGCTCCACGTCCGTTCTTTCGGCAGTTGTTCCTCAATTTCCACGCGGGTCATAGGCCTGCCTGCCCGCCAAAGTATCATCATCAGCTCCAGTTCCGAATTGGGCAGCGTTTTGTGTTCCATTTCCATTTCCATTTCCTTTCTGCATATCACGCTCTGTATTTTATATTCGGCATCTGCCGTACATCTGATTATATTCTACATCTGCCGAACATAAAAGTCAAGCGGATATCTCAAACCTCCCTTGTCCGCGGGCGCCGTCCGCCTTGACGCTCCTTATAAATGTCTTTATAATTGTATTATCTGTATTATCCTCTGTCAGCCAAGTACGCCAGAAAAAGGGCCGGGGCATTTTGCCGGCCCCGTCCAAAATAAAGGAGCAGGCTTATGACCTTAAAGCAATTAACCGTTTTTTTAACCCTGGCCAAAGAAGGCAGCTTTACCAAGGCCGCCGCCAGATTAAACTGCGCCCAGTCCGGCGTCACCGCACACATCCGGCAGTTAGAAAATGAACTGGGCGTCCCCCTTTTTAACCGTATCGGCAAACGCACAGGCCTGACGCCCGAAGGAGCCGCTCTGCTTCCGTACGCCAAAAAAATGCTTTCCCTTTCCTCCGAAGCCAAAAACCTGTACCGAAAATCCCCGCGGCTTACCGTCGGCGTAACGGAAGCCGCCGCCAACTACCTGCTTGGGAATATCTTAAAAGAATTTACCGCGATTTGCCCGGACTCCGAAATCTTTTTCCAAATGACGGATCACAGGGATTACTGCGGGATGCTCTGCGACGGGGAACTCGATCTGGCAATTGTGCTTGACGTGCCCGTAAAACGAAAGCCTATCCAAGTGCTGCTAAAGCGGAAAGAAACCATCCTGTTAGCGGCGGCCTCCACGCATGAACTCTCCGGCGGCCACCGCATCCAGCCGGAAGAACTGGGCAGGTATCCCTTGCTGCTTCCGGCAAAAGACTGTCCCTACCGCACATTTTTGGAACAGAAGCTTTCCGCCGACGGCATCCTCCCCAAAACCGCCCTGACAGCAGACTCCACCCCTGTTATAAAAGAAATGGCGATCTGCGGCGCCGGGCTTGGGCTGCTGCCGGAATTTGCCATAAGAAAAGAACTAATTTACCATATGCTGGAAAAAATCAATTACAACACGGATTTTCCTGTCTACACGCAGCTTTTGATGCATCCGGATAAATCGGTTTCCAAAGAACTCCGGCAGTTTCTGGAAGTCGCAGGCAGGCACATTGCCCCAAACACGCTTTAATACATCTTCCGGAGCCCTTTGGGATAATGGTTTTTTATCATTCCTTTCGAACGCTTTCCCCAGCCAATGCCAAGCCCGTCCACCATAATCAGATGCCAGCCCGCTTCCCCATCCAAAGCGACCGCCTGTCCGCACAGATATGCCCGTACAGACGGATCCTGCGCCGAAAAATTCACCGTTTTAAACGCCTCTTTACTGTGCAGAAACAGCGCAAGCGCATGGGACGGCTCAAAACGGTTTTTCTTGTTTGTCCCAAGATGAAGCCCCGGCCGAAGCACTTTTAGGCCCTTGATCTGCGGCATATATAACGGGGCAAGGTACAGCTGATCCCCAAACAAAAGATAATTCCCTTCCCGCTGCATACGCAGGTTCTCTTTTTGGAAGCGAAACCACTCGGCGCACTCTTTTTCCCGCATCCCGGTCTCTTCCCCGCCTTTTGGGGCAAAAATACCGCCGGTTACCCCCTCTTTTTGCAGGACTGCAAAAAAATGCCCTTCCCCGTTTAATTTATGCGGAAACAAGCGCGCACAATATCCGGCCTGCCCCAAAGCCCCCGGCTCCCACTCCGGCCTGCCGGGCTCCATCCCCGGAAACAGTTTGGCCTTTAGCACAGAAAATTCAGGAAAACGATTCAGAAAACGGCTGACGCTGCCTTCGTTTTCTTCCGGCGCAAACGTACAGGTGGAATAAACTAACCTCCCGCCGGCACGCAGCATCCCCGCCGCACAGCCTAAAATTTTATCCTGCCTTTGCGCACATAAAACGACATGCTCCGGGCTCCACTCCTGTACGGCCGCCTCATTTTTGCGGAACATCCCTTCCCCGGAGCAGGGAGCGTCCACCAAAATCCGGTCAAAATACGCCGGAAAACGCTCCAAAAGACGTTCCGGCGTTTCGTTTGTAACAACTGCGTTTGCAATCCCCATGCGTTCTATATTTTCCGACAGGATTTTTGCCCGCGCAGGATGGATTTCATTGCAGATAAGAATCCCCTGTCCCTGCATATCAGCCGCAATCTGCGTGCTTTTTCCCCCGGGAGAAGCGCACAAATCCAAAACCCGCTCCCCGGGAAGCGCCCCAAGATACTCTGCGGGCGCCATGGCGCTTGGCTCCTGGATATAATACGCGCCCGCGTCATGGTAAGGATGTTTCCCGGGCTTGTCCTTGGCCTGATAATAATAACCGGCTTTCGCCCACGGAACCGGCGTAAGGGAAAACTGCGCCTTTCCCAAAAAATCCCCGGGCGGCGTTTTTAACGTGTTGATCCGCAGCGCCTGGTGCGGCGGAGCCTGTAAACTTTTTTCAAACAACGTATATTCACTGCCCAGCATATCGCGCATCCGGGCTTCAAATTCGGGTGGTAACATAATTTCTCCTTTTTTCACTTATTGATTCCCAATCGCTTCTTTGTCCAGAGCAAATTTAAAATCAGGATACGTGCTTTTGATTATATCACGTTTCCATAATTTTTTCATCTGTTTAGAGCGTGTTTGAAAAATCATTCCGGTATAATGCCGACACAAAAAGTTGTGGTAAAGGTCTGCATCCATTAGGAAGATTTGGGAAGCGGAAACCCTCTGCCTGACGGAACTTTGCCAACACTGTTCGCTGCAGTACTAGGGCGCGGCTTTTCATTCCCAAAATTTTGTTTTGATTGACTTTTTCGTCCGCACCTCTTATAATAACTTCAAATTTTTGAAATTTATCGGGAGGAAATTATATGGAATTAAAATGGAAAAGCTGCATACGGATCGGCGTTACCGTCATAATCCTGTTCCTTGTCATGCAATACTGGCCCGCATTTACAAAACTGGCGCGTATAGCGCTTGGCGCCGCAATGCCGCTGCTGCTTGGCTGCGCGGTTGCGTATGTGGTCAATATCCTGATGTCTTTTTTTGAACGGCGCTTTGATGCCGCGTCCCGCTCTGCAACAGCACAAAAACTGCGCCGTCCGCTTTGCATGGCGCTTGCTTTTATCAGCATTCTCTGCATTGCGGTCTTTATTGTCTGGATGATTGTGCCGGAACTGATCCGCTGCCTGCAGATTCTGCTGGAAGAACTTCCTGCCGCCTTAAATACGGTATTTTTGTGGCTCGAAGAAAATCCCTGATCCAAAGCAAAGACAGCCTTTTGTCCGGCAGTGAAATGGACTGGCAGAAGAATCTTGCAAAAATTATGGACATTCTGTTAAACGGGCTTGGCGGCGCAATGGGCGCGGCGGCAAGCATTTTATCTTCTGTGGTTTCTACCATGGTAACCGCGCTGGTGGCCGTTATCTTTTCGATTTACCTGCTGGCGGGAAAAGAAAAAATTGCCGGGCAGTTTAAACGGCTGTTTACACGTTACCTGCCCCATAAAGCGACTGATAAAATTTATTATGTAACAAAAACTCTTGACCACTCCTTCCACAGCTTTATCGTGGGACAGTGTACCGAAGCGGTTGTCCTTGGCCTGCTGTGCATGCTCGGCATGTTTTTGCTGCGGCTGCCGTACGCCGCAATGATTGGCTGCCTGATTGGGTTTACGGCTCTGATTCCGGTAGCGGGCGCCTATATCGGCGCAGTCATTGGGGCGTTTATGATTTTTACCGTTTCCCCGGTGCAGGCTGTTATTTTTCTGATCTACCTGTCGGTCTTACAGCAGCTGGAAGGCAACCTGATTTACCCGCGTATCGTCGGCTCTTCCATCGGGCTGCCGGGTATCTGGGTGCTTGCTGCCGTAACAGTCGGCGGCGGCGTTATGGGCATTCTGGGCATGTTCCTCAGTGTGCCCCTTGCGGCGACTGCTTACCAGCTTTTAAAACACGACGTCTGCAGGAAACCTTAAAAAGGGGACTGCCAAAATGACAGTCCTCTTTTCAATTGCTCTTTATTTTACAGTCACTGCTTTTTTATTACTGTACTTCGAATATACCTTCTTCCCGTTTATTGTCCGGTAAGCCCTGATACGGAAATAGTACTTTTTCCCGCTCTTTAAGCCTTTCACGGTTTTCTTTAATGAATCCTGGCCTTTTACCGTAATAGTCTTCGGATTCGTAAACCGGGTCTTTTCTGAATATTCAATCACATAGCCTTCCGCCTCATTGGTCTGTTTCCAGTTCAGTTGAACCTGTCCCTTCTTGGTACTCTTCCTGGAGTAAATCGCTGCCTTACGGCTTCTAAACCTCGTTTTGGCCGCCAGGATTTTCGTCTTTTTCAGGTTCTTATCTGCCGCTGCCAGTTTCGCGGCCGCCTGTTCCTGTGCTTTCAACAAGACAGCTTCGGCTGCTTTCGCTGCGTCCTGCGCTGCTTTTTGCGCCGCTAATGCCTGACGCTGCGCTTCTTTCGCGCCGTCGCTGTAGGATTTGGCCAGTTTTGCGGCTGCGTCTGCCCCGTCCCGGAAGGTTTCGGCTAACTTGCTTGCCGCATCCGACATTGTCTGGGCGGTTACCGCCAGGTTCTTTGCATTCACGGCTTCCTGTGCGCTTATGCCGGCCTGGTTTTTCGATTCTAGCGCGTCTAATGCCGCGCCCGCCGCTGCATCTCTTGCCGTTTCAGCTGCATCCTTTGCCGTCACCGCGTCGTTTTTGGCGGAATTGGCTTCTGTTTTGGCTTTCAGCGCATCGTTTAAAGCGTTTTGCGCATCTTCGACTGCCTGAGCCGCATCGGACGCATAACCGTCCACTGCGTTTAAGGCGTTTTGTGCCGCCTCTGCTGCCGCATTCGCTGAATTAGCGGATATTAACGCGTTGCGTTCCGAATCCTGCGCCTTATCGCGGGCGTCTTCGGCTGCCGCTTTGGCGTTCCATGCATTTTCCTCCGCGGTCTTTGCATTTCCTGCTGCCGTAGCGGCGTTTTTCGCTGCGTCAGACGCATTCTGCTGTGCTGTTTTCGCATTTTCTTCGGCCGTTTTTGCATTGTCGCGCGCTTCTTCAGCCGCTATTTTCGCATCCTCTGCAGCTTTCTTTGCCGCATTGATTTCCGTAATGCTGCCGGAAGCCGTTTCCTGTATCTGTTTTGCTTCATCTCTCGCCTGTTCGGCTTTCTTCTGCGCATCTTCGGCCGCCTGTTTTGCCGTATCCGCTTCCCTGCGCGCCTGTTCGGCTTTCTCCTGCGCATCTATCGCCGCTGCCCGGGCAATTTCAGCTTTTTTCTGGGCATCGGCCGCTTCAGTTGCCGCCTTGCCGGCATTCTGCTCGGCTTCTAACGCGGTATCCCTTGCCGCTTCGGCAGCATCCTGCGCGTCTTCGGCAGCATCCTGCGCGTCTTTTGCCGCAAGTTCCGCCTGATTTGCTTTGTCTAACAGCTCCTGCATAACATCTAAGGTATCCACATATATCTTCGCCTCTGCAATGTCAATACAGTCGTCGTTCTGCGTACCGTTGTCGTCCACATAAATGATCAGCTTCTGTGCGCCGGCCAGATCTACCGTCATAAATTTCGCGTTATCCCTCTGGTTTATGACGCCGCTGTCTGCCAACAGATTTTCCTGCAGATCTTCTTTGTTAAAGCTGTCCTTGTAGAAGTAATACCGCACGCCGTCCCTTCCCGTCTTATTTGCCTTGATATAGTCAATCCCGACATAACCTTCAAAGCGATCCGCTTTGACGCCGCTTAAATCAAATACCAGCGTTGCGCTTGCGTTGCCGCTTAGGCCCTGAGCAAACTCTTTGCGAGCGCCGTCTACGTTCATGCTGATTGGCGCGTCCTTACCCATTGTTTTTTCGCCGCCGTCGTATTCGTTGACATGGAAGCCTCCCCATGCGGAAACAGAATTTGCCGTATCCAGATACAGCAGGCCGTAATCGGCGGATTCTTCCATATCCGTCCCAAATACCTTATTTGCCTCGTCTGTTTTTGCCGTCAGGTAATAAAACGTATGCACCCGTTCCGGCGTCTTTTCTACCAGGGCGTCCAAAGCTTCCAAAAGAAGGCTGTTCGCTTCATCCACCTCGTTTTGCAGCGCGTCTTCTTTTGCCGCGGCTTCTCTTGCCGTCTCAAGAGCCGCCATAAGCGCCGCCCAGCTTTCCGGCGTATAATCCCGCTCTTTTTTACTTTCCGCGAGCGCAATCGTTTCCTGTAATGCAGACTTGTCTGTTTTCACATAAACTTTCGCGTCTGCAAGATCGATACAGTCGTCATTCTGCGTACCGTTGTTGTCCACATAAAGGATCAGTTTCTTTACGCCCGTCAAATCCACGTTCATAAATTTGGCGTTATCCGGCTGGTTTATGACGCCGCTGTCCGCTAACAGATTTTCCTGCCCGACGCTTTCTTTATAGAAGAAGAAACGCGCTCCGTCCCTTCCCGTCTTCCCGGCTTTTGTGTAGTCAATACCGACATATCCTTCCAATCTGTCTGCCGGAATAGAGCTTAAATCAAATACCAGCGTCGCATTCGCATTGCCGCTTAATCCCTGGTCAAATACCCTGCGCTCACCGTCAACCTTCATGCTGATAGGGCTTTCGGCTCCCATGGTTTTCGCTCCGCCGTCGTATTCGTTGACATGGATCCCGCCCCATGCGGAATTTGAATTTGCCGCGTCCAGATAAATCAGCCCGTATTCGTCTGCCTTTGGCATATCGGTACCGTAAATGCCGTTTGCCTCATCCACCTTTGCCGTCAGATAATAAAACGGTTTTATTTTGTCCTCGGCCAGATGGTCCATTGCCTGCTTCAGGAAATCCGCCGCCTGATCCACTTCTTCCTGGGAAGGTTCTTCTTTGGCCGCCACCGCTTTTGCCGCCGTAAGCGCTTCCATAAGCGCCTCCCAGCTTTCCTGCGTATATATGGTTTCCTCCAGGGCGTCCGCCCCTGCAATCAGTTCGTTTAACGCCGTTTTGTCCGCTTTGGGGATAGAAACGGTAAGCGTAGCGATTACCCTTGCGCCGGAAGCATGCGTTTCGGTCGGGGATGTGACCATGCCAATCCGGATTGTGCCGGACTTGGTAACGGTTAAGGTTTTGCCGTCCTCTCCCAGGGACGCTTCCCCGGTTCCTCCTGCCACAATGCTGTATCTGGGAGAGCCTGCGCCCTCACCCAGTATAAACAGCCCGTTTACGGTTGACAGATCCGTAACCGCCGTATTTACTTCCGCCGCTCCCGCCGTATTGATTACGGCAATTTTCTCCTCCTGTGCCGCAGAACCGTTCACGGCTTTTACCGCCGCCGATAAGCCCTGTCCTCCGACCGTAACTTCCACCTTGGAATCCTGCTCCAAATCGTAATTGGACAGATAGGTATAACGGAATGCGCCAAGGGCATCGCACATCACCTGCGCCGCACAATCCGGCTTATCTGCCAAATTAGCGCGCGTAAAAGAGCCTCCCTCATAAACGGCAAATAATGTCACCGTACTGTTGGGTTCAAAGCCGCTGCCCGTTACGGTAACCGTATCCTTCTGCCCGTCCACGGTAAGGGCGGCTTTGGGATCTTGAGCCGTCGCATTGATATACGAAAGGTTTGCAGCCTTAAAGCCGCCTTCTTTTGTTCCGGTAAACGTACCGAATACAGGCGCAGCCGTTTCATCATCCAGCCAGACCATAAATGCCAGGCTGGCGTCTTCTGCCGCCGCCACATCATAATTGACGCGAATCGTTTCGTCAATGTTCGCCCCGGTGTCCTTTGCGTTAAAAGCCTCCCTGGTAAACCCTGTCATACGGCCTTCTTTGTCATATGCCACAAAGAAAATGCTGAACATACGGTCGGCGCTTGTGTCGATACCGGAAAGCAGGATCGGAAGGCTTACGCCGTCCCCGTTTACTTCCATCTTTGTGCCGTCTAGCTTCGGCATTGCCATAAGAGGCGTTTCTTCTTCTATAAAATCTACTCTGGCGTCCGCCCAGATCCCCTGATCGCCTGCATTGCTGCCGTCGGCGGGATTCATCACCAGACGCAGCGCTTCATAACTCTTCGTCTCCAGGCCGTCCATATATGTCAGGCTGACGTTGAACTGGTAAATGCCGTCCTGCACCTCCAGCTCGCCGCTGTAATCCCCATTGGACATAACAGGCGACGCGGCAAGTTTTACCCATCCTTCTGTTTCAAAGCCGTCCTGTCCTGCGCCGTCCGGCGTCAGTTTCGTCTTACTGTAATCGAGGCGTCCAATGCTCTTGTGCCCCCATACTTCAAACCGAACGGTTGGGGCCTGCGCGCCCTGCGTACTGCCGGCGGGCTTCATAACTGCGTCAATTCCGGCCTTTGCCCGAAAGATCCCGGCTTTTTGGCTCGAAATATCAATGTCAATGACCTGCTGCGCCCTTCCCGCAAATCCATGTTCATACGTCTCAGCCGCGTCGCCGCTGCCAAGCTTAAGCGAAGTATCGGTCCCGTTTCCTTCACTCCTGTTTTGGTAAACGCCTCCTGCGCCGGAATACGCATACAAAAGATTCCCGTTTTGGGCAAAAGCCGGCCCCTCCATACTTGGAATTTCCACAGCGTCCGATAAGAATACTGTCGTTTCTTCCATCGCGGTATCTTTTGTAAAATGAATCGTATACTCCGTCGGCGTCCCGTTGTCATATGAAACGGTAACGTCGCCCGGTATCTGTGTAATTTCTGAAATTTTTACCGGAACGGCTGCGCCCTGGTCGCATACAAGCGCCGTAACCTCAGGCAGTCCCATCCCATAACTTAATTTCACATCGTATTCTTTGGACGACGGATCAAAATTTCTCAGGGCGACGCCGTTGACTTTTATCTCTAACGCATCTTCTTTCGGATCTTCAAAACCGCTGCCCGGCCATTCTTCCGTAATGCACTTAATCCTCGGATCGCCCCATACGCCCTGATCGTGGCTGTTGCTGCCGTTTGCATTCATGACAAGGCGGATTGCTTCATAGGATTTTTCAGAGCCTTCCTCCTCATATGTCATCGGTATCCCGTCAAAAATATGTTTCGGTTCTTTTGAGGTTCCGGTAAGCAGGGCGGATGACGCCAATTTTGTCCAGCCGGACGCCGTCCAGTCTGCTGAGCCGTTGCCGTTTTTATCATTGTTGATATGCTCCGGATCCTTATAATAATCTTCTGTTAAAACGCTGACATCCTTGTGCGCCCAAACCTCGAATATAATTGTGGATTTTGAATTGTTCGCTTTTAAAGCCCAGTCAATGCCGCCTACGCCTGAGAATGCTTTTGCATCCAGCGACGAAATATCGATATCCAGAATCTGCTCCGCATTTCCGGCAAAACCGGTTTCATAGGTTGTCTGCGCATTTCCAGGCCCAGTCGTCAATAACGCCCCTTTTTCCGACATATCCGGATAAATCCCATGATATCCGGAATAAGCAAATAACAGCCTGCCGCCCGGATGGATCGCCGGCGTTTCCTCCTTCATGGATGGAATCGTTACCAGCCTGCTCAACGGCCGCTCCACTTCACTGGTACCCGGGTCAAAAACCACCGTATATTCTGTCTGCGTTACCATGCCCGTATCCGGGGAGGTATATGCGGCCGTTACAACCGCTGCGCCGGGAACCGCCTCTGCCTGCGTACAGGCAATTTCCAGTGTGGAAGGCCCGGTTGCGGATACATTGGGGATGCCCGTGTAGCCGGACGGAAGCACAACCGTATACTCCGTCTGGTTCGGATCAAAATCCGACAAAACCTTGTCGTCAAACCGGATGGACGTAATAGCCGGGATCTCCGGAAGCTCTTCCATTACTACCCGGGATTTCTCCATCGGATCCTCGTCCTTTGACAATGGCATCAGCATATAGGAGTATTCCAGCAATTTAGAGTCTGTCTTATTGATTACCGCGCTGACCGGTTCCGTGCTCCAGTTTACATTCCCAACGCCCTTCTGGTGCAAAAGCAGGCGTAAATTCACTTCTTCTGTCGCCTGGGCCTGGTACGGGTACCAGTTGCCGGACTGATGCGTGGAAAGTTCTCCCGGCGTATAGTGCAGCGCAACCGCTTCTAACATATCGCCGCCGTAAACCATGCTGGCCAGTAAGCCGTCGCCCTCGTCGTTTAGTAACGCCAGCCAGCGTACATCCGTCTTATTCCCGTTTTCCTGTATCCTGACATACGGCACAAACTGATCCGTTACGCTGCCGCTGAAAACGCCCGCCATATTTCCGGCTTTGCGGTTCCAGTACGTCTCGCTTGGCCCCCTGCCGTACCAGGTCATATTTTCATATTCGCCGGGCGCCTGCATCCACATGCCAAATTCGCCGAGTTGGGAAGGAGCCGTTTCCGACGGCGCCAATTTGGCCTTTACCATTACGGTTCCATTGCCGTAAACCGTATATTCCGTATCATAAACGCTGTCGTTTTGCAGCTTTGCACTGACGCTGACCGTAGTCGCCTGGGGGATAACAGAAGTTACCCGTACCGTAACGTCTTTCATATTTTCACCCTGGCCGTACCATTTATCATAGGCTTCCCCTCCGGTTCTCCACCCGGTTCCGCCAATCGCCGCGTTCTGATCCGGCTCCGGCCTGAAAAAGGATCCTACCGGGGCTTTTGTAATCAAATCCTTACCGCCTACCTGATAAACGTCCATAAGGCCCGTTTCTTTATCAAAAGCAACCGTAAACGCTTTCCCTGCTTCTGTAGCGCCTGTAATGACGACTGTTTTGTCCCCGTTTGCCGTCGTAAGTTCCGGCAATGCGTCCAGTTCTACGACCTTCTCTTTTGTTTCCACGTCCATAAGAAACTGCTCGCTTCCCTGGACATAGCCTTTTTTCGCATATACCAGATCTTCTTTTAACTTATATTCAATCTGAAGGATGTATTCCGCCCCTGCTTTCGGTTCCGTTACGGTAAACGGCACGGCCAGTTCCTTGAAAGAAGCCGTCCCGATACTGCCCTGCGGCGGGAGCAGATCTGCCTCGTCGTCTGTAAACGTTCCTTCCTGCAGCACGCTGCCGTTTTCCAAGACAGCCCATGTCAGTTCATAAAAATTCGCATTTTTAAAGCGGTTAAAGTTCTTTACTGTAAATTTGTTTTCCGCCGCCTGCGCAGCAGTCTGTACAAATTTTAAATCCTGCTGGCGGTATTTAATCTCATATGCCTGCGGCGACCACGTACGATCCGGGAAAATAAACCCGTTGACGCAGAAATTGTAATCGTCGCTCCCCTGTTTCCAGCTGTGATCAAACCCAAAGAACAAATCGTCTTTTGTAAGGCCGGGGCCGCCTTTACCGTTTTTTGGCGTATAAGCCGATTGGTCTACGTAATCCCAGATAAATCCGCCCTGGAACCGCGGGGACGCTTCAAAGGCATCCGTATATTTTTCAAAATCACCGCCCGTATTTCCCATGGAATGCTGGTATTCCATCATAATAAACGGCTTTTCCCCGGGATTTAATTTATTGTGCGCCGGGTACATCGTACCTTCAATGTCTACTCTCTGATTGCCGACCCACCCCTGGTAATGGATCAGTTTTTCCGAATCGAACGCTTTGATAACATCGATCATCCGGTTAAAGTTTCCTTCCTGCGGATCGGGCGCAAGCCTGTCAGACTTATCGGAGCCCGCTTCGTTCCCCAGGGAATAAATCAATACGGACGCATTGTTCTTATCGCGCATCACAAGGCTTGTCATGCGGTCTACCATAGCGTTCTGATAACGCCTGTCATTGCCCGGGAATACCCTGTCCCCGCTGCCGGAAGACTCATATTTTGCATCTGAAGGGATTCCCATCGTACGGGCATTATGAGACTCTACATTGACCTCGTCCATAATATAAAGCCCGTATTCGTCCGCCAGTTCAATCAGATGCGGATCCGGCGGGAAATGGCTCGTACGGATTGCGTTGATGTTTAACTGCTTGGCGTTCTGCACATCCTTTACAATCGTATCATACGGGATATGGTGTCCGCCCGCAGGATCCGCTTCGCCCCTGCACACGCCGTAAAATTCAATATTCTGCCCGTTGAGGCGCATCTCTGATTTGCCGGGATCGCCTTCTATGTAAAACTCACGGAACCCGACGCGTTTTCCAACCGTCTGCAAAAGGCTGCCGTCGTCGTCATACAGCGCCATCACAAGCGTATACAGGTTGGGAAACTCCGCAGACCACAGCTTCGGGTTTTCTACTACAGCGTGAAACACCGCTGCCGCTTCTTCTCCTGCCGCCGGGTTTACGTTCTGCACAATCCCGTTTACGGACGGAACCACATTACCCGCGCCGTCGTACAGATATGCGCGCACCTGACGAGCCGCGGCGGCATCCGCCGTATTGGCCACATCCACTTTTAACTCCAGGTTCGCCTGTCCGTAATCGTGGTTTTCAAACGTCGTTTCCACATTGTAGTCGAATATGGATACTTTTGGCTGTTTTGTAATATAAACGTCGCGGTGGATTCCCGCGTAGTAAATCATATCCTGGTTTTCTATATAACTGCCTGTCGTATAGTGGTATACCTGCGCCGCAATCAGGTTCTCTCCGGCATGAAGGTAATCCGTAATGTCAAATTCCGCCGTGGTAAAGCTATCCTCGTCATATCCGACCGCCTGCCCGTTGACATACAGATAAAATCCCGATTCCACACCGTTAAACGTAATGATAAAACGGCTGCCGATATCTTTTTCATCAATCGTAACCGTCCTCATATACGTGCCGACCGGATTGTAAGCCGCCGGCGCCGCAGAACCGTCTCCCCTTGGCTGCTTTGCCACGCCGTTTCCGGAAGCCTCCCACGGATAATCCTGGTTATTGTAAATCGGCCAGTCAATCTCATCGCCTTTCCATCCGGCATACTGCATATTAGTCTGCCAGCTTGAAGGCACCGTAATATCAAAATAATGTTCCGGTATACTCGTAACTCCTGTAATATCCGGCTTATCCGCCGGTTTGGATACCCAGTTAAACTTCCATGTGCCGTCCAAATCAATGTAATTGGGGGAATTTTTTCCCAAACGCAGGGTTGGGTTATTCTTTGCCGATTCCAAATCGTCAAATGGAATAACAGAAGCCCTGGCGTCTGTCTGGTTTACCCGGACTATTTCCGGCGTCGTCCATTCGTTCCCCGTCACCGCTTCTGCATTGGCAGCGGAAGCGCTTGCCCCCGTGACGCCAAGCATAACAGCCAGGAAAAAAGACGCCAGTGTAAACCGTTTTACTACTCTTTTTGATTTTGTCTTCATTTCTGTCCTCCTTTTTCTTCCTATTATAATATTCGCGGCTTTCATGCCCCATATGCACCAATAAACCGTCTCAGTTTAAGTGTAACATAGCTCCTGTCCGATACAAGCGTACATTCTATATATTTTGTTTTCATTTTATAGATTGAAATGATTTCAAAAAAAATACACCAGCTTTTCATATAAGCTGATGTAATCGCACTAAATCTACTTACCCTGATATGCTAACTGCTTTTCACGCGCCTCCAGTTCTATGTATTTTTCTATCAAACGATCCATTTTCTGATTTGCTTCCATAAAATCTTCATCATCCGTACCATGTTCAATCATTTCATTGACTATGCTTCTCTGACGTTCAATGTCCTCCTGCAATTCCAATAATTCTTTCATTTTGTTCTCCATTAATTCAGTTTTTATCCGGACAACCTCCCTGCCTTATTTGGGCTTACGGATGCTGACAGTAACTTTACTTGGTTTTCCTGTGTTCCTTACCCTTGTAGACATTTTAACCTCTTATCCAACAAAAATCAAACAAATTCGATAGTTTTTTTTCTGCTTATTTCGACAAATATTTTCGAAAATCACCTGAAATAGCCTGAAAACGTCGTTTGAAACAAAATTTTGTATCTACAGGTAAAGACAGCATCCGACAAAAATTGCGCCGGATGCCTCTTTTCTCACTTTATCTGCTATTTGCAGCAAAATGACGTGCACTCTGTTTCACGGCATTCACAGGCATGTCTGCCGCCAATCCCAATCTGATCCGCATTGCATTTGCAGTCCTCATTATGCACACAGTTGCAGGCATGGCAGTCTACGTCAATATTTTTCCTCGGCTCGTTCATAGAATTTCTGACCGAATCGCCCTTTCTCTCACGGAAGCTTGAACAGCAGGTTCCCTGCGCATCTTTAGCGTCCTGTCCCTCTACCATAATATCTCCTTTGCAGCAGTACCGGTTTTCATTGTAATAACAATTCATTGCAGAACATTGTAATTTGGTCATAATATTCCTTCCTCTCTATTCTAAAAAATCCGGCCAGATATCACCGGCCGGATTTAGTATTTGAAGGTATGCTGCAAATTATTCTTTTTATTTTTATGAGTTTTTGCCGGCCTCTTCTTCTTTACGGATTTCTTTGGAATCAATTTCTTTCCGGATATCCGAAATAAATTCGGAAAGCGGCCTGCTCCCTTCGTCTCCTGCAAAACGGCTGCGGACGGATACCGTTTGCTCCTCTTCTTCCTTCTGGCCGACAACCAGCATATACGGCAGCTTATCCAGCCTTGCCTCGCGGATTTTAAAACCGATTTTTTCGGAACGGTTGTCCACGGTAACGTCTATTCCGTTTTTCGCTAATTCCCTGCGCACAGATTCGGCATAGCCTTCGTATTTTTCGGAAATCGGAAGCACGCGCACCTGTTCCGCGCAAAGCCATGTCGGGAATTTGCCCGCATATTTTTCTATCAGCCAGGCCAGCGTCCTTTCATAGCAGCCCAGAGAAGTCCTGTGGATAATATACGGACGCACTTTATCGCCGTTTTGGTCAATATAATACATATCAAACTGTTCCGAAAGCAGCGCGTCCCACTGGATCGTAATCATCGTATCGTCTTTGCCGTACACGTTTCGCGCATTGATATCTACCTTGGGCCCGTAAAATGCCGCTTCTCCGACATCCTCCACAAACGCAATATCCAATTCGTTTAAAATATCGCGCATATGCTGTTCGGTTTCCTCCCAGACCTGCGGTTCCCCGATATATTTTGCCCGGTTGTCAGGATCCCATTTGGAAAGATGGTACGTTACGTCTTCTTCCACACCAAGCGTTTTTAAACAATATTTGGCAAGCGCCAGGCATCCTTTAAATTCTTCCACCATCTGATCCGGGCGCACAATCAGGTGCCCTTCGGAAATTGTAAACTGGCGCACCCGGGTCAGCCCGTGCATCTCCCCGGAATCTTCCGCACGGAACAGAGTGGACGTTTCCCCCATGCGGTAAGGCAAATCGCGGTAAGAATGCTGCTCATTTTTATATACATAATACTGGAAGGGGCAGGTCATCGGACGAAGCGCAAAGACCTCCCTGTCCGTCTCCTCGTCGCCCAATACAAACATGCCTTCCTTATAGTGATCCCAATGCCCGGAAAGCTTATACAAATCCGATTTCGCCATAAGCGGCGTCCTGGTGCGCACATAGCCCCACTCTTTTTCCTCCAGATCTTCAATCCACCGCTGCAGTTTCATAATCATTTTGGTTCCCTTCGGCGTAAAAAGCGGCAGTCCCTGCCCAATGACATCTACCGTTGTGAACAGTCCCATTTCACGCCCCAAACGGTTGTGATCCCGCTTTTTTGCATCCTCAAGCTTCTCCAAATGCGCTTTTAATTCTTCTTTTTTATTAAAAGCCGTCCCATAAATACGCTGTAAGCGCGCTTTGTCTGAATCGCCGCGCCAGTATGCCATAGAAGAGGAAATCAGCTTATACGCCTTAATCCCTTTCGTGCTCATCAGATGCGGGCCGGCGCATAAATCCACAAACCCGCCCTGGTCATAAAACGAAATCACAGCGTCTTCGGGCAGCTCCTGTATCAGTTCCACCTTAAACGGCTCATCCCTTTCTTCCATAAAACGGATTGCTTCTTCTTTGGGCAGCGTAAAACGGGAAATTTCATGCCCTTCCTTGATAATTTTTTTCATTTCCGCTTCAATTTTATCCAAATCTTCCCGTGAAAACGGCTCCGTGTCAAAATCATAATAAAAACCGTCCTCAATTGCAGGCCCTATCGTCACTTTTGCTGACGGAAACAGGCGTTTTACCGCTTCTGCCATCACATGCGCCGCCGTATGGCGGATAACCGTAAGCCCTGCTTTATCGTTTGCCGTAACGATATTCAGATCGGCGTCCTCGTGGATCGTAGTACGCAAATCCACGATTTCTCCGTTTACTTCTCCGGCGCATGCCATCCTTGCCAAACCTTCGCTAATATCCTTTGCAATTTCAAATACGGATTTTGCTTCCGAATACTCCTTGACAGATCCATCTTTTAACGTAATTTTCATTTTATATTTTCCTTTCCTTTTTATTATTTATGGTATAAAAAATCCCCGATACACTTTTTATGTGTATCAGGGACGATTCACACCGCGGTTCCACCCTGGTTTATTTTCCCATTGCAGGGAAAACATCTCATACGACGGTAACGGAATCACCGGGCCGGATTAGAGCCACTCAGAGTTGGTTTTCAGCCGCTTCATGCAAAGATGCTTCCAGCACGCGCAAAAGCAAAACGCTTACTCCTGCGGGCATCTCTCTCTGCTGCATTGCTACAGCTTACTCTTCTCGTCTACGTATTCTCACAATTCAAGTTTTTGAATATCCTTATCTGCCGCAGCAGCGCTTATATTTCCTGCCGCTTCCGCACGGACATGGATCGTTACGCCCGGGCTTTTTGCCGACGATAACCGTACCTGATTTCTTCTGCTCCAAATACAGCCGTTTCTTCGTCTCCTCGTCATAAATATCATTCCACATCGGCAGGTTATAAAGCCAGTCCGCCTTTGCATCCACCATATTTTTATACAGCTTCTCTTTGTCAAATGCAAGGCTCACCCTGGTATCTTCTTCCATGGTCTGAATTGGATTCGGCTCTATCAGGCTGTCGTTAATCCCGTCCAAAAATCCGGTCATATCCATAATGCTCAGCCCATACTTCTCTGCCAGTTCTTTTACCGTACCTTCTACTTTTTCATCCGGATTTAAAAGCAGCTTCTCATATACGCCTTTTTCCAGAAGAAAATACCTCTGCCAAAATCTCTGTAATTCCTGCTTGTCCGTCTTTTCATTATAGGCAACCTTCTGCCAGTTCTCTAATAAAGCCATATGCGCGCTCCTCCTATTGAAAAAGTTCTGAAACCAAAATCAGGCATCAGAACTTTCGGGTTGGGCTGTTTATAATAAACAGAACAGTTCGTAGGGGAATCGAACCCCTGTTTCCGCCGTGAGAG
>CAJTLD010000039.1:0-13952 GCA_910577065.1 uncultured Lachnospiraceae bacterium
ACATGACAATGGTGACACAAGCCTTGTATCCGTACAAAGCGGGGAAGCGGTTTTAACGCCTGTACAGACAGATTTGTTCCAGAAGTTTACGGAGAAAATGCCAGAAATGGTACAGGCATTTGATATGTCTGACTTAGTGAAAGTGCCGAATTATATACAGGAGTTACAGGCATTGCATCCAGTGCAGAGGGACACAGGGACAACGGCTGCTTTTGGGGATGTACATTATACATTTGAACTTCCAAATGTTGTGGATGAGAAAAGTTTCTTACAAACAATACAAAGCAGCGAAAAAGTAAGAAGGTGCATCAAAAGCTTTACGATTGACCGATTGGCAGGTGCAGGAAGGCTTGCATATAAGAATATAAGATAAGTAATTAAATAGTATCTCCGTTATTGGATAATGAATAGTAACGGAGATACCTCATAGAAAGGACGGTAGAATATGAAAAGCATTACAAGTGAAATAATTGATGAAACTATTAATAGGTCGTATGAAAATATTAGAGAGGATTTCTTTAATGATTTTTGGAATAATTATAAATATTGCGAAGAAATTATAGAAGAATCACATGGACACACAGATGATGTCAATAAACAATTTTTAGCTTCAGATTTTGCAGCATTTAAAACAGCAAGGGATCATTGCATTGAGATATTCAGAAGTGTTTTAAAAGAATTGCTGTGCAATTAAAAAGGAATATTAAATAAAAATAGATAGGAAAAACCAAATGGGCGGCAAACAACCGCCCTATTTTAATGCAATTTTATGGAGGGAATACAATGTTTAACAGAGATGCAGAAAAAGAAACCATAAATATATTGTTACGTGAAAATAAGAAGTTAAAGCGGGATAACCAGAGACTTAGGGAATCACTTGGGGAGTTGGAGCGGTATAAAGCGGAATACCGGAAATTGATTGAAGAATTAAACGAGGTAAAAGAGGTATATATTGAACGTATGGAAGAATTTAACCAGGTTGAAAAAGAGTGCCGGAAAGCATTGAATCAGATTATGGATAGAAAAGAAATCGTATCCGGTAAATAGAATAAGTGAAAATGATTAGACAGGATGCCAGTATATAATGCGTGTGCAGGATTCGGTAAAATATCCGTGTCCTGCTGCACATTTGAATCATAGAATATAGATGAATTGAAAAACAGAATATTGATTGTTGATTACGGCACTGTGGGATTAGTTCTTGCGGTGCCTTTATTATATATAATATAGCGATATTGGAGGATGATTTATTATAAGCGAAAAAGTTTTAGTAGATA
Source organism: uncultured Lachnospiraceae bacterium (assembly GCA_910577065.1). Classification (GTDB taxonomy): domain Bacteria; phylum Bacillota; class Clostridia; order Lachnospirales; family Lachnospiraceae; genus Roseburia_B. Next base: position 1,278 of record CAJTLD010000039.1, read on the forward strand.
AAAGATTATTGAATATTAGTGAATTTTGCAATTATTTAGGAATCGGGCAGACAAAGGCAAGAGAGTTATTAAGAGGGCGTAACGGCTTTGGCGTGCAGATTGGTAATCGTTGGTATGCTAATAAAATAAAATTAGATGCATGGATTGACAGACAGACTATGTAATTAAATAATAGGCGGATTAAAATAGCTAAATGTAAATAAAGAGATAGATTGGATTTGTATATTGAAAGGGAGTGGATTTAATGATATACTTCAAAATATATCTGTGCTTTTCTTTCATGGTTTGCTATACAAATCAGAAAGGATGAAAGATATGGGTAAATCGTTAAAAGGAAAAGAATTGGGAACGGGTATTCGGCAGAGAAACGATGGTCTGTATCAGGCACGCTTTACTAATAGGTTTGGTAAAAGGCAGGTAATATATGATAAACATATAATGGTATCCAAAAGAAAATGAGGGAAGCCATGTATGCTGATGAAAGGGAAATAAGTGTAGTTGAGTCAAATATAACGTTAGATGAATGGTATAAGCAGTGGTTGGACACATATAAGGCCAATTGCAGGAATAATACAAAAGATACCTATTATAGACATTATAAACGTGTGAAGGATGAATTGGGATGGAGAAAATTAACCCAATTGAATCTGATGGTGATGCAACAGGCTATTAATAAATTAAATAGCGACAATGAAAGAAAAAATGCCAAAAAGATATTAGTAGATATGCTTGAAAAAGCCGTTGATTCAGATTTGATTCTTAAAAATACAGCAAAACAGATTACTACCATAATCACAAAAGAAGAGAAAAAAGAGAGAAGAGTTCTTACAAAAGAAGAGACAGAACTATTCTTTATAGAAGCAAAGGGTACGCTTTATTATAATCTGTTTATTGTTGCGTTAGAAACAGGGATGAGGGTTGGAGAATTGTCGGGACTACAGTGGGAAGACATTGATTTCCGCAGCAAGGTAATACATGTGCGGCATTCAATGACGTACTTTTCTAATGCAGATGGAAAATATGTGTTTGAACTGCATCCTGCTAAAACAAATAAAGGGATGAGAGATATTCCTTTGACAGAAAATGCGATTGCTGCGTTAAAAAACCAGCGATTAGTAAAACGGAGCATTATTAATAAAGGGAAAGAGGCATTGGAAGGATATGAGGATCTGGTTTTTGTTACTCGAAATAATAGACCAACGACACAATTTCTTATTTCTGAATGTATCTTTGGAACAATCAAAAGAATACAGAAGAATAACCCGGACTTGATTTTTGAAAAGATGACGCCACATTGTTTTAGGCATACTTTTGCTACAAGATATTTAGAAGCAGGAGTTCCGTTAAAAACTGTATCAGCATTGCTCGGACATACGCAGCTGCAATTAACTACAGATCTATACATGCATGTTACTCAAGAAGCATTGTTTGATGGAGTCAAACAGTATGAAAATACAATAAAACAGGGGTAATGGAAATTGGCACAAAATTGGCACAGAAACAAAAGGATCAAGAGAAGCGGATACCTGTAAACAGCTAAAAAAAAGGAGAACAGAATATATGGAAGCATACAAAACAGAATTTATTGAATTTATGGTAGAAAGCAACGTATTAAAATTCGGCAGCTTCACACTGAAAAGCGGCCGCAAATCCCCGTTTTTTATGAATGCGGGAGCATATACGACCGGCTCGCAGCTGATGCGTTTAGGCGAATTTTATGCCAAAGCCATCCACGATCATTATGGGACGGATTTTGACGTTTTATTTGGGCCGGCATATAAAGGGATCCCGCTTTGTGTTGCGGCGTGTATCGCTTTTTCTAAGCTGTACGGCAAAGAGATACGTTATTGCTCAAACCGCAAGGAGGTAAAGGATCATGGGGATACCGGGATCTTGCTTGGGAGCAGGCTAAAAGACGGCGACCGTGTCGTAATCATCGAAGACGTGACCACATCCGGCAAATCCATCGAAGAAACGTATCCTATTTTAAAAGCGCAGGCAGATGTGAAAATCGTAGGTTTAATGGTTTCCCTAAACCGGATGGAAGTCGGCTTGTTGGGAAAAGCAGGGGCGTTGGATGAAATTCGTGAAACTTACGGTTTTCCTGCAAACGCCATTGTAAGTATGGCGGAAGTCACAGAGCATCTTTATAACCGCCCCTGTCAGGGCAGTATCATAATTGACGATACGATAAAATCAGCAATTGATGAATACTATAAAGAGTACGGGGTAAAGTAGGATTTTGAAAAAAGAGGATACCAGGAAGTTATTATACGCGTTGAAAATTCTCTTGTTCACGGCTTACCTTGCGTTTTTATGTTATTTTTTGTTTTTTGCGGAAAGCATGGGAAGGGGTTTTACGGAACGGACATACCATTATAATTTAATGCCGCTAAAAGAAATATGCCGTTTCTGGGTGCACAGAAAAACACTCGGGTTCTGGTCAGTCGCCTTAAATCTGGTTGGAAATGTCGTGGCCTTTATTCCGTTTGGCATGTTTTTGCCATGGCTGTACGGGAAGTGTCGCAGGTTTGCTCTTACAACGATGTTCAGTTTTGAATTTAGCCTTTTGGTGGAAACGATTCAGCTTGTGTTTAAGGTGGGGAGTTTTGATGTGGATGATATTTTGCTCAATACTCTGGGCGGTATGCTGGGGTTCTTAGGATACCGCGTCTATGTATTTGTGAGGAAGAGGATAACATGAGAGACAGAAAACATAACAAATTTACAGGGAAAAAACATTCGAAGAGAGGGATGCTGGCCTGCGCCGTTGCAGCGGCATCCATTTTTGCGCTGGCCTATCTGGTTTTGTCGTCATTCTGGCAGAAAGGAAACGGGGGCGCTTATCTGGGAGGCGTAGGCATACTGGCAATGTTGGCGGCCTTGGCGGCGCTTATCCTGGCTGTGGGGAGTTTGCGAGAGGAGGACTCTTTCCGGGGATTCCCCCTGGCGTCCATACTGCTTTCCGTACTGGCGGCTGGCGCATGGATTGCGCTGTATGCGGTGGGCTTTTTTCTGGCATAATTAATTACAGAAAGGAAAGATTATGGAACGGTTAGAACGGCAGCTTCAGTTTTTGCTGGAGCTTGACAAACAAAAAGAAATTGTCCGTCAGACTTATCTGGCGGACGCAAGCCGTAAGGAGGGCGACGCGGAACATGCCTGGCATCTGGCGGTGATGGCGTTTTTGCTGGCCGATTACGCCAATGAAGAGATTGACGTTTTAAAAACCGTCAAAATGGTGCTTTTGCACGATGTGGTGGAGATTGACGCCGGAGATACGTATGCCTATGATACGGAGGGGAGCAAGACGAAGAGAATACGGGAGGAACGCGCCGCCGACCGGATTTACGGGATGCTGCCGGAAGATCAGAAGCAGGAATATCGTGCGCTCTGGGAGGAGTTTGAAAAGAGGGAGACGCCGGAAGCGAAGTTTGCGAATACGTTAGACAAGGTGCAGCCAGTACTTTTAAACCATGCTTCGGGTGGGAAAAGCTGGCGGGAACACGGAATTAAAAAAGAACAGATCTTAAACCGCAACCGTACGACCCACGAGGGAAGCGAAACGCTGTGGGATTATATCCGGACGCTTATTGAGGAAAATACCGGAAAAGGAAATATTATAGAATAGGAAAGAGAATATGGGATATCAGGATATTTTTAGGGCGGGAAATGAAGAAGTAAACGAACGCTATGAATTAGTGAGCGGGCGGATCCGGGAGATTGGGACGGATGCGTGCGTTTCTGGTTCATACCAGGATTATTTTAGGAAAACGGCAGAGTTTCTCTGCGTTTTAGATGAAATCCTCTGTAAGGCATTGGAAGGGGAACTGGAAAACCGGACGCTTCCGGAATGCGAGGCGTGCAATCGCAGGATTTATGGAGAACTTTTGCAGGAGAATTACGGCGATAGCTATGCCAATCCGTCTGCTGCTGTGCGGCTTTTGGGAGAGGAATACGGCGGTCTTTTGTGTTTTTTGTATACCGAACTGCGCGGCGCGGCGGCATATGCGTTTGAAGGCAGGAAAATGCACGTTACGATTTTTCTGGAGTTGTTTGTGGAGATCTATAATTGCTTTGAACGCAGCGAAGGGACGGCGCCGGAAGAAATCCGTCAGATTTTGTATTGGTTTTTTCATGATTACAGCGAGGTGTTTGCGGAGGACAAGGTGCGCGACATGGTAGATCCGGACTATGATTTTTTTACCGGAATTGTGATGGGAGCGGACTTGTCCGACTTGCGCTACCTTTACCGATACGGCGAGTATGTCGGTGAAAGCGAAATTCGTACCGCCGGGTTTTTAAATACGCTGCCGGAGGAAGAGATAAAGGCTATGGCGGATACGATGACAGAAGGCTTTCGCATCGGCTATGAAAAGCTGGGCAAGGATTTGGCAAAGAAGGATACCGTATGTATGGAATATCCGATGGGCTTTGAACGGATTGTACGCGCTGCCATACAAAATTTGAACGGGATGGGGCTTGCAGCGACGGCATACCGCAGCCCGCAGTCTTCGTTCGGCATGGGAAACGGGCGCAGGCGGGGCTTTTGCGCGCAGTTTGTAAACCCGCAGTTTGCGTTTGATCATAAGGCGGACGCCGCCGTTTATCTGGACAAGGCGTTTGTGGAACGCCGCCTAGAGGCGATGAAGGCGGCGTTTGAGCAGTATAAAAAGAAAGCGGCGCGTCATGCGGGGCCGGCCGTGATAGAGACGTTTGGGGAGGAGCATTTTACGCCGGTACAAAAGCCCGAGGCGTTTTCGTACAGCGGCGCGCAGAAGGAACTGACGGTGTATCAGGCTGCGCGGCTTGGGGAATTGACGAATGCATATATTCCGGGGGACGAACGCAGCTTTACAATCATTGCTTATCCGATTCCCGCAATCGGGGAGCAGTTTGAAGCGATTTTCCGGGAAACGGTAAAGCTGAATACGCTGAATTATCAGAAATACAGCGATATGCAGCAGAAGCTGATTGACGTGCTGGATACGGCCGACCGTGTGCACATTACGGGAAAGGGAGCAAACCGGACCGATTTATGGGTGAAAATATATCCGTTGTCCGACCCAAAGAAACAGACGGCATTTGAAAACTGTGTGGCGGACGTGAATATTCCGGTGGGGGAGGTGTTTACTTCTCCGGTCTTAGAAGGGACGAACGGAACCCTGCATGTGACGCAGGTATATTTAAACGGGCTGAAGTATAAGGATTTGACGCTGGAATTTGCAGAGGGGAAAGTGACGTCTTTTACATGCGCAAATTTTGCGGACGAAGAAGAAAACCGGAAATTTTTGCTGGAAAACCTCATGCAGCAGCATACGTCGCTTCCGCTGGGGGAGTTTGCGATTGGAACGAACACGACGGCGTACCGGATGGCGCGTACGTTTGGGATTATGGAAAAGCTGCCGATTTTGATTGCGGAAAAGACGGGGCCGCATTTTGCAATCGGGGATACGTGTTATTCGCATGCGGAGGAGACAGGGGTGTTTAATCCGGACGGGAAGGAAATGGTAGCGAAGGATAACAGCGTTTCGATTTTGCGGAAAGAAGAAGAAACTGCGGCTGGGGCTTATTTGAACTGCCATACGGATATTACTATACCTTATGATGAACTGGGGGAGATTACGGTGGTAAGGAAGGATGGGAGTAAGGCATGGGTGTTTCGGGACGGAAGATTTGCGGCGCCGGGGACGGAGGAACTAAACGCATCTCTATTGGGGTTGGAACGCTAATAACAGGATATTTTTATCCCTGAAATTGTCATTCAAATAAAAAAATGGTACTTTTGGATAAATATTGAAAGATGGTAAAAATCGTGATAAAATGATACCATTAGCAGCACTGAGGATTTATTTTACAAAAGGAGGAAATGATGAGAGCAAGTTGGAGGAGAAGGGCAAAAGCAGGACTGGCGACGGTTTTTGCACTGTCGCTGACCGTGACGCAGAGCGGTCTGCAGGATTTGGCCGTACAGGCGGCCGAAGTTACGGAACACCCGCCGTTACGGCTGAGGTTTATCCAAAACCGCAGAACATTACAATTGACCCGGCAGAAGGCATGAATTTCGTGGGGGGGGGGTGTAGACATTGTAGTACATGGGGATCAGTCGCAGGCGATGCTGCCGAAACTAAAGGCTGTACTGGATGCCCAGGAAATTGCATATCAGGAAAGTGAAGAGCTGTCTGCAGAACGGGCGGCTGTTTTTGTTACTTCTGATAAAGATCATTGCGAGGTTTGCGGAAGCGTAACGGACAGCGAGGGCGTGCTTGAAGAGGCGCAGGGGTATGTGCTGACTTCAGACAACAGCGCAAACCAAAACGGCCAGGTTACCATAACGGGAGCCGATGCGGACGGCGCATATTATGGAGTTTTAACATTACAGCAGCTTTTGGAACAGAAAGATACGGACGGTATGTTTGCCAAAGCGGAAATTTCTGATTACCCAAGCATCAAGCTGCGTGGGTTTGTGGAAGGTTTTTACGGATATCCGTGGTCATTTGAAGATCGGATGAGTTTGATTGAGGAATCAGCCCAGCTTAAAATGAATACGTATATTTATGCGCCCAAAGACGATCCGTATCATAAAGACAGATGGAAAGAACCATATCCGGAAGAGGAAGCGGAACATATCCGGAGGCTGGTAGAGCAGGCGGACAAGAACAACCTGAGTTTTTGCTGGAATGTCCATCCAGGATACGGTTTTAATTACAGCAACGATAATGATTACAATGCCCTGATTGCAAAATTTGAGCAGCTTTACAGCTTGGGCGTGCGTCAGTTTGGTATTTCATACGATGACCTTGAAGGGGGTTACAGCGGTGAAAACCATAAAAACCTGATCAATAAAGTGGATGATAATTTTGTCAAGGCAAAGGGCGACGTCAAGCCTTTGATTGTCGTGGGAACCCGGTACTGCAATGCGTGGGGAGCCAGTATGACAGGATATTTCAGGCCTCTTATCTCTGATTTGCATGATGATATTGTTATAATGTGGACAGGGCAGGGAACCATGTCTGAAATCAAAAAGGACTTTTTTGAGTGGCCAAAACAGCAGACGGGCGTGTACAAGCGTAATCTGGCCGCATGGTGGAATTATCCGGTAAACGATTATTGCGACGGCAACCTGATGATGGCGCCGCTTGAAAACCTGGATACCGATGTGGACAATTTAAGCGGTTTCTTCTTAAATCCGATGTCCCAGGCGGATGCAAGTAAAGTGGCCATTTTCAGCGGGGCGGACTATTCCTGGAATGTGACTGGCTTTGAATACATGAAGAGCTGGAAAACTTCCATTCAGAAGTTGGCGCCGGAAGCGAACGAGGCATTTGAGCGTTTTGCGGATAATATTTCTTATATCAAAGACGGGTTTGAGTTTGATGAATCCAGGTATCTGGAAGAAAAGATTACAGCTTTGACCGAAGCGTTTGAAAATAAATCCGGAGTGAAAGAAGCGGCGGAGGCCATGAAGGCTGAATTTGAAGTGATGCATACAGATGTAACTGCGCTGCGTTCGCTTCATAACGCTAATTTGCAGGAAGAGATCAATCCGTTCCTTGGCGCATATGATGCGCTTGCGCTTGCGGGCGTTGCGGGGATGGATGCGATTATTGCAGCCGCGGACGGCAGCAGCCAGGCTATGGTTGAACAGCTGGATGTTTTGGAGGCCAAATTAGAGGAGGCCGGAACGTTTACCATTGAAAGCTTGGAAGGCAACGGGGAAACCAAGGAGAATGTGGTAAAAGTCGGCGAAAAGCGGATTAAGCCTTTACTTTCAGACATATCCAACCAGGCGTGGAGCCTGCTGATGTCGACGTCAAATCCCGAAGTAGTAAGCAGCGTATTTTCAAACAACGCGACATTTGCAGACAAAGAAGTGGCGTTTACAGACGGCGTATATTCCGTAGCAGAACTTGGGCTTACGCTGGAAGCAGGCGGATATGTTGGATTCAGCCTTCCGGCTCTTTCCATTCTTCCTGAAATCAGCCTCAATTCGGCTCAGGCGGACGCTTTGGAAATCCAGTATTCCGTAAACGGCGTATCATGGGAAACCGCAGAAACCGAAATAGAGCAGGGCGAAACTCCCGCTGCAAAAGCGGCGTCGGAAGACAGCGCGCTGAAAACGACGGTTCCGGTGCTTGCATCCTATGTCAGGGCCGTCAACAAAGGGGCTTCGGAGCTTGCAGTTACAATCCGTAACTTTAACGCGTCGACCCGGTTTGACGCCGGCAGGCTGACGGCAAGTACAAACCTGCGGACATATGAAAACTACAATATCCAGAATGCTGTTGACGGAAATATGGCGACCAAATTTTATTCTTACGGAGGGGCAAACACTTCCAACTATATCCGTGTGGATATGGAGCATAAAATCCCGCTGTACGATCTGAAGATTTGTTATGCCGTAAATCCGAAAGGCGTAAGCGAGGGCGTAGACGGATTTGCAGCGACAAAACTTGAAATTTCCGCAGACGGGACAAACTGGGAACAGATAGGCTCCGCCATTGATTATGTGAATTATGATATGGAAACAATCGACGGGCAGCAGGTGGCGTCTGTCAAATTCAATGCAGGCGGCAAAGTGGTAAACCATATCCGGTTTTCCGCTGCTAAATCCAGCGGCAACTGGGTACAGGTTTATGAAGTGCTCTACAACCAGAATCCCGCAGTTTTAGCGGAAGCGTCTTTTGACGTATATGATATCGGTAAGCTGTACGATTCCAATTTCTCAACCGCAGTTGCACCGGATAGTATCGAAGAAGGCGATTATCTGACGTATAAGCTTACGTCTTATACCAATGTGGAATCCATTACGGTTCTTCAGGACGCCGAACAGCTTTGCGGCGCAAAAGTAAGCGTAAAAAATTTCGACGGTACTTACAGTGAGATTGGGGCGCTGGATGAGAGAGTCAATATTTTTGAGGTAAACAACAGTATTACCGAAGTGAAATTTAGCTTTGATCCCGAAAAACCGCTGCCATGCCTCTATGAAATCCTGGTTAAAGCCAGAGATGGTATAGATAAGAGCGGCTTGGATACGATGATTGAAAAGTATTCTGCCTTAAAAGCCAGAAGATATACCGAAGAGAGCTGGAGGCCGTTTAAAGCGGCTTTGGAGGCGGCGAAAAAGGCTGCGGCGGTAGAAAATCCACTGCAGATCCAGATCAATGCCGCTGCGGGCGAACTGGCAGACAAATACAATGCGTTAGAGAAGATTCCGGTGCTTTCGGAAGATATTGTAAAAGCGGATATTTATCCGACGCCGCATAAACTGACGTTTGATCCGGAAGACGGAATGGCGTTCGACGGAAAAGTGACGGTGGTTTCACATGGTACGCAGACTGCAAATACGCTTCTGAGATTAAAAGAAACGCTTGAAGCCGAAGAAATTACATATGAGCAGGGCGAACAGATACCGGAGGACGGAGCGGTTATCTTTATTACTTCCGATAAAGATCACTGTGAGGTATGTTCGGATGTAAATGACCGCGAGCATGTTCTGGAAGAAGAGCAGGGATATGTGCTGACTTCTGAAATTGATACGAATCCCAAAGGAAAAGTTACGATTACGGGAGCCGACGAAGAAGGCGCTTACTATGGCGTTTTGACATTACAGCAGATTCTGGATCAGAAGACGCAAAACGGCGGTTTTGCACAGGTTACGGTTTATGATTACCCGAGCGTGAAGCTGCGTGGTATTGTGGAAGGCTTCTATGGGTTCCCGTGGTCTTATGAGGACAGGCTGAGTATTATACAGGAAACCTCCAAGCTGAAAATGAACACTTATATTTATGCGCCGAAGGACGATCCATATCATAAGGACAGATGGCGTGAACCGTATCCGGAGGAAGAAGCAGAAAAGATCCGTCAGCTTGCAGAAGAAGCGGATAAGAACAATATGAGTTTTTGCTGGAACGTTCATCCGGGGAATGGTTATAATTACAATACAGACGCTGATTTTGACGCATTGATCGCAAAGTTTGAACAGCTGTATGAGCTGGGCGTCCGGCAGTTTGGCGTTTCGTACGACGACTTAGCCAGCGGTTACAGCGGGCCGCAGCATGTCAGTGTAATCAACAGGGTAGATGAAGAGTTTGTCAAGACAAAAAGCGATGTGAAACCGCTTATTGTTGTAGGAACCCGGTATGCAAATGCCTGGGGACCGAATATGCAGACTTATTTCAAACCGTTCTTAAGGGATCTGCATGAAGACGTAGTCGTTATGTGGACCGGTGCGGAAACGATTGGTGATATTACGAGAGAAGGCTTTGAATGGCCGAAGGAACAGACCCAAATCTTTACCCGTGATTTGGCAGCATGGTGGAATTATCCGACCAATGATTACTGCTTTGGGAACTTGATGATGGCTCCGTTAGAAGCGCTTGGTACGGATGTGGACAATATAAGCGGTTTCTTCTTAAACCCGATGTCCCAGGCGGATGCAAGTAAAGTGGCAGTATTTTCCGGAGCGGATTATTCCTGGAACGTAGCGGATTTTAAATATATGGATAGCTGGAAAACTTCTATTCAGAGGATTGCTCCGGAAGCGAACGAAGAATTTGAGCGTTTTGCAGATAATATTTCCTATATTAAGATGGAAGGCCTTACCGTAGATGAATCCCGTTATCTGCAGGACAAAATGGCCGCTTTGGATGAAGCCGTTGAAAGCGGGGAAGGAACCGAAGAGGCGATTGCAGCTTTAAAAGAAGAATTTAATCAGATGCAGGCAGATGTGGCTCCGCTGCGCAGCCTTAAGAATGAAGGACTTCAGGAAGAGATCAACCCGTTCCTGGACGCATACGAAGTACTGGCGCAGGCAGGTACGGCAGGCATGGAAGCGTTAGAAGCAGCTTCTGCAAAAGATCACGAGACCATGCTGGAGAAACTGGAATTATTAAGCAATAAGTTAAAAGAAACCCAGAAATTTACGGTAGACAGCCTGGAGAGAGACGGGACGATTAAGAAGAACATTGTTAAAGTAGGCGAACACAAGATTAAGCCTTTACTGGAAACAGTCCCGGATAAAGCATGGAATTTGATTATGGCAGTAGAAAATCCCGAAGTAGAATGCGGCGTATTCTGGAACAACGGGACAATACTGGACAAAGACGTAGTAAAAGAAGAAGGCGTATACTCCGTAGACAGCTTACAGGTTACGTTAGGAGCCGGCGGATATGTTGGATTTAACCTGCCGTGTGAAGAGCTTCTTACGGAAATCAGCTTAAACACAGCACAGGCAGACGCGCTTGAATTGCAGTATTCCTTAAACGGTACCGTTTGGGAAACAGTAGAAACCGTTGTGGAAGAAAACACCCAGAGAGCTGCGGAAGGCAGCGTGTTAAAGACGACTGCGGCAGTGATTGCTTCTTCTGTCCGTGTGGTTAATACCGGGGAAGCAGAGCTTGAAGTAGCCATAAACGATTTTGCCGCTTCTACCAATTTTGATGCCGGAAGCGTTACGGCAAGTACAAACATGGGTACTTATGGTTCGAACCCGATTCAAAACGCTGTGGACGGGGATATTAAGACGAAATATTATTCCTCTGACGGAAGCCGTATTTCCGATTATGTGCGTGCCGATTTTGAAAATACAATTCCGTTGTTTGACGTAAAGATCTGTTATGCCGTAAATCCGAAAGGAATTAGTGAAGGCATAGACGCTTTTGCGGCAACGAAACTGGAGATTTCTACAGACGGGACGGAATGGGAAGAGATTGGCTCTGCTATTTCATACGATAAGTATGTGGTGGAAACAATTGACGGGCAGCAGGTTGCAAGCGTAAAATTCAATGCCGGAGGCAAAATGGCGCGGCACATCCGGTTCTCTGCGACACAGTCCAGCGGAAACTGGGTACAGGTACACGAGATTTATTATAACAAGCAGCCTTCTGTCCTGGCGGAAGCGTCATTTGCGGTAGATGATATTACGAATCTTTACGATTCAGACTATACGACGGCCGTAACGGCAGACAGCATAAACGAAGGCGATTATTTGATTTATAAACTGGTATCTTACACGAATATTGAATCTATTTCGCTTCTTCAGGATGCGGAGCATCTTTGCGGAGCGGCAGTAAGCGTTAAGAAAACGGACGGCACATGGGAAGAAGTCGGCAGCCTGGACGATCAGCTTAACGTATTTGAGATTAACGGCAGTATTACCGAAATCAAGTTGAGTTTTGATCCGGAAAAACCGCTTCCATGTATTTACGAACTTGTAGTCAGGGCAAGGGAAGGCGCGGATATCGCTTCCTTACAGGAACAGATCGCCGGGTATGAAGGCATGGAATTAAAAGCGGAAGATTATACCGAAGAAAGCTGGAATGCATACCAGGCAGCTTTAGACGCCGCAAAACTGATTGCGGCAGACGAAAATGCGCTGCAGGTTCAGTTAAATTATGTGGCAAGCGTACTTGGAAGCCAGTTTAAGGCTCTGGAAAAACCGGAACTGCCGGATGACGATCTGGCGCAGGCAGCCGTAAAAGCGGCGCAGGAAGCTGCAAAGGCAGCGGAAGAAGCGCGCAAAGCCGCGGAAAGCGCCCAGAAGGCGGCAGAGGCGTCTCAGGCGGCGGCAGAAGATAAAACGGCGATGATTGAGATTTCCGGACAGGCGCAGGCAGCGGCAAACTCTGCAGCAGATGCGGCAGCCGCGGCGGAAGCAGCGGCAGGGCAAGCAGC
>CAJTLD010000039.1:13962-15712 GCA_910577065.1 uncultured Lachnospiraceae bacterium
TTACAAAATCAGGAATTGATGCTTGGCATGGCGGAACAGGCCAGTCAAGCGGCAGCGACTGCGGCAAGCGCGGCAAATGCGGCTTTGGAATTGGTACAGAGCCAGGAGAGCCTGGTACAGGCAGCCGCGGCAGCAGCAGAGGCAGCACGGGATACGGCCAAGATCCATATGGACGACGCTAAAGAAGCGCGCGATCTGGCACAGCAGGCGGCAATAGATGCTGAGAATAAGCTGAAAGAAGCAATCGAAACCGGAAGAACTGTCATTCAGAATGCGGTTGACGCCGCAAAACAGGTGACGGACGCAGCGGCAGAAGCAATCCGCCAGCAGAATGCGGAAGCGTTAAAACAGGCGGCGGACGCACAGGCCGAGGCAACCAAAGCCGTAGAGGCAGCCCAGAGAGCGGTAGCGGATTTTGCAAAAGAAACGGCTGCAATTACCGCCCAGGTAGCGCAGGCGGCAGAAAAGGCCGAAAATGCGATGCGTCTGGCCCAGGTGGCAAGCGAATTGGCGTTAGAAGCCCAGAGAAGAGCGGATGCGGCCCAGAAAGCAGCGGACGACGCGGCAAAACGGCTTGCCAAAGCAGAGCTTATGATTGAAAAGCTGGAGTTTAAGGCAGGCACAGTTCAGCTGAAAAAAGTAGCCGGCAAGAAGAAATCCATCGCGCTTTCCTGGAAGAAGGTTTCCGGAGCGTTAGGATATGAAATCAGCTACGCTACAAGAGTAGACTTTGGCAATGCAAAGAAAGTTTCCGTAAAAAATAAGCAGGCAGTTACGATTAAGAAATTAAAAGCAAACAAGAGATATTATGTTCGTGTGCGCGCTTATAAGAAATTGGATGGTAAGAAGGTTTATACCAGATATTGTGGAAAACGTTTTGTTAAGACAAAATAATTTTTGCAGAAAATGGGGGGCAGCAGTAAGCTGTCCCCCATTATTCGTCAGATTAGATTTGTATATTGAAAGGAAGTTTATTTGATGATATACTCCAAAGCGAAGGATAAATGCCGTTTGGGTATTGCGTATTTCCTTCGCCGCCTGCCGGCGTACTAACCCGGCGGGGTATGGACAGGAATATTGGAATACGAAACAGAAAAGGAGCGTCATTATGGCAAAAGTAGGAATTGTAATGGGAAGCGACTCGGATATGCCGGTTATGGCTAAGGCGGCCGACGTATTAGGGCAGCTTGGAATCGAATATGAGATGAGGATTATTTCCGCACACCGCGAGCCGGATGTATTTTACGAATATGCAAAGACAGCCGAGGAAAAAGGGTTTCAGGTGATTATTGCGGGGGCGGGTATGGCGGCGCATCTGCCGGGTATGTGCGCGGCAATTTTCCCGCTGCCGGTAATTGGCATCCCGATGCATACCTCGTCCCTTGGCGGGCGGGATTCGCTGTATTCGATAGTACAGATGCCGTCGGGGATCCCGGTAGCGACCGTGGCGATCAACGGCGGGGCAAATGCGGCGCTGCTTGCGGCAAAGATTTTAGCGACAGGCGACGCGGCGCTTTTGCAGAAGCTAAAGGATTATGCCAGGGAGTTAAAAGAGCAGGTTCAGGCAAAAGACGCAAAGCTGCAGGAAACAGGCTATGAAAAGTATGGGAAAGAGTAGGGGAGAACAGATGGATTACAAAAAAGCAGGCGTGGATATAGAGGCCGGTTACAAATCGGTGGAGTTGATGAAGCAGCATGTACAAAAAACGATGCGCAGCGAGGTGTTAAGCGGGCTTGGCGGGTTTTCGGG
>CAJTLD010000039.1:15722-20954 GCA_910577065.1 uncultured Lachnospiraceae bacterium
CAATGGAAGGCTTTAAGGGAATGAAGAAGCCGACGCTGGTGTCGGGGACGGACGGCGTGGGCACAAAGCTAAAGCTGGCGTTTCTTTTGGATAAGCACGATACGATTGGAATCGACTGTGTCGCCATGTGCGTAAACGATATTGCGTGCGCAGGGGCTGAGCCGTTATTCTTTTTAGATTACATTGCGTGCGGCAAAAATTATCCGGAGAAAATCGCAGAGATTGTAAAGGGCGTGGCGGAAGGCTGTAAGATGAGCGGCGCGGCTCTGATCGGCGGTGAAACGGCGGAGCATCCGGGTCTGATGCCGGAGGATGAATATGATCTGGCGGGATTTGCCGTTGGGGTTGTGGACGAAGGGGACATTATTACGGGCAGCGAAATTGCAGAGGGAGACGTTTTGATCGGTATCGCAAGTTCCGGCGTGCACTCCAACGGATTTTCCCTGGTGCGCAAGGTATTTCGGATGGAAGAGGGCGCGCTTTGCACGCACTGCGACGAACTGGGCATGACGCTTGGCGAAGCGCTGCTTACCCCGACGAAGATTTATGTAAAAGCGTTAAAAGCAGTAAAGGAAGCGGGCGTGCGGATAAAAGGGTGCAGCCACATTACAGGCGGCGGCTTTTATGAAAATATCCCGCGGATGCTGCCGGAAGGGATGCACGCAGTAATCGAACAGAACAGCTATCCGGTGCCGCCGATTTTTCAGATGCTGGCAAGGGAAGGCCAGGTATCGGAGCAGATGATGTATAATACTTACAACATGGGGCTCGGCATGGTGCTTGCGGTTTCTTCTGCGGATGCGGACAAGGCGGCGGAGGCAGTCCGGTCGGCCGGGGATACGCCTTATGTGGTCGGGAATATCATACGGAAAGAAAAAGGAGTTACTTTATGTTAAAGGTGGCGGTACTGGTGTCGGGCGGCGGTACGAATCTGGCGGCGATTTTAGACGCCGTCAAAGACGGGACGATTACGAATGCCAGGGTGGAAGCGGTAATCAGCAACAATCCGAATGCCTATGCCCTGAAGCGTGCGGCAAAAAGGGGGATTGCACATGCGTGCATTTCCCCGAAATCGTTTGAGAGCAGGGAACGGTTCAACCGGGCGCTGCTGGATAAGTTAAAAGAACTGGAGCCGGATTTGATTGTGCTGGCAGGCTTTTTGGTAGTGATCCCGCCGGAAGTAATCGCAGCGTTCCGAAACAGGATCATCAATATTCATCCGTCTCTGATCCCCGCCTTCTGCGGAAAGGGATATTACGGCCTAAAAGTGCATGAGGGCGTACTTTCGCGCGGGGCAAAGGTGACCGGGGCGACGGTGCATTTTGTAGACGAAGGGACGGATACCGGGCCGATTCTGTTACAGAAGGCGGTTGCGGTGGAAGAGACGGATACGCCCGAAACGCTGCAGCGCAGGGTTATGGAACAGGCGGAGTGGAAGATTCTGCCCGAAGCGATTCATCTGATTGCAAACGGGCGTGTGCGGATTGCGGACGGCAGGGCGGTGGTTTTGCCGGACGGGGAGTAAGGATACGGTGATAGGAATGCCGTGTAAAACATATTTTTGGATTGAGGATCGGCAGGGAAAAGCAGGATATACATTTTGGTCGGCATTTATGCACCAAATGAGTCCGGGTGTCATTGTTGAAGGAAGAAAAAATAACAGTGAACTTGTGAAAGCGGTAAAAGCGTTAGAAGATAAGAATAATAAATATATTATTGTATATGATAATGCTTTTGACAATGTTCAGGCATATCAGGAACGAAAAAGATTGAATCTGTATGCAGGACAAAAGCCGAATGTTATCATTGTGGATATTGTCTGCTTTGAATATGTACTGTTGGAATTTGACAGGCTGATAGATTGGATTTATACGCCCAAAGATGAGTTTTTGGCAAAACGGGCAGGTGCAATCCGGGCGCGCAAGAAACTTGTACAAATGCTCAGCGCAGGAGAAACAGATTACAAAACACTCCGGGAAGTGGCTGAGTATGACGCTCATCTGGAAAAACATAATATTGAGCAATTATCCGCAAAATTGCTGTTTGATTTAACAAGAAACACCGGATTTGAGGTTACGAAAGGGACAATTGGGGCTTGCTGGATTTTAGCATGCTGCGATTGGGCAGGACGGCAGGAAAATGATGTATGCGGATTGGATCCGGTTCGCCCGTCGGCTGCCGATAAAATGAAGGCTGTTTTAAGGGGAACCTCTCTTTACAGTAAATTTTTGCAGGCAGGGCTGGAGGTGTTATTGTGATTACGATATATAAAGATAAGAAAGATATACCGATTCATATGGAATACGTAGAGTGGAATGATCTTTTTTTTAACAAAAACACCGCTTTGAAGCTGGACGGACGCGCTGCGAAAATCATAGAACAGATTGATGAAGCGAAGGTAATCAGCAAATTTCAGATCCGTTCTAAATTCCATGAAACAGTAGTGGATGTTGATTGCCTGTCTACAGGCTGCAAGACGGTTTTAAATGTATTATATTTTCCGGATAAGGTTTTTTGTATAAAAGAATGCGGTGAGAATGCTTTGGAAGCGCTCTATCGTCTCTCACGGGGCGCTGTTTACAGCAATTATGCGATGATTCCGTTTGATATGACACGGGTTTGCGCCGTTTCCGGTGAAAGCAGCCGGGAAATCGACGATTATGAAATATTAAAGGAGTGGTGGCATCATGAACGGTAAACCGGTAGTTATGGAACATTTTTCAACGGTGCATACATCCTTTCTTTTGAATTTTGCCTTTACTAATAATATTACAATTTTAACGGGTGTTTCTGCTTCCGGAAAAACACTGTCTTTTTCCATGATTCGGGAATGCATGGCGGTGGATGAAGCTGTTCTATGCCTGAATTATCTGGATTGCCGGAGGGACATAAAGGAATTGCTGCGGCATACAAAAGGAAAATTGATTGTAATAGATAATGCTGACATTTTACTGGACGAAGCGGCTAGGAAATATATTTCTCTGGATGGGGAAAACCAATATCTGCTGATTGGGCGTAATCCGGAAAATCTGTTTGCGACGAAAGAAAATCTGTTTGAATTAGTAAATAAAAAAGTCGGAGAACAGACGGAATTTTCGATACAGCCATATTTATAAAAACTGCGGTTTAAAAGAGGACGACAGAACTGCCGAAACGAAAGGAGCATACGATGAAAGTACTGATTGTAGGAAGCGGCGGACGGGAGCACGCGATTGCGGCAAGCGTGGCAAAGAGCAGCCGTGTGGATAAAATTTACTGCGCGCCGGGCAACGCCGGGATTGGAACAATAGCGGAGTGCGTGCCGATCGGCGCGATGGAATTTGAAAAATTAGCCGGTTTTGCAAAAGAAAAAGAGATTGATTTTACCATTATCGGGATGGACGATCCGCTTTGCGGCGGGATTGTAGACGTGTTTGAAGCGGCCGGGTTAAAGGTATTCGGCCCGAGGAAGGACGCGGCAATCTTAGAAGGCTCCAAAGCGTTTTCCAAAGACCTGATGAAAAAATACGGGATACCGACGGCGGCGTATGAGACATTTGACGATCCGGCGGCTGCCCTTGCATATCTTGAGACGGCAAAGATGCCTGTCGTATTAAAAGCGGACGGGCTGGCGCTTGGAAAAGGCGTTTTAATCTGCAATACGTTAGAAGAAGCAAAAGACGGCGTCAGAGAAATTATGGAGGACAAAAAATTTGGAGCGGCCGGAAACCATATGGTCGTAGAAGAATTTATGACAGGGCGCGAGGTTTCCGTACTTACGTTTGTAGACGGAAAAACCATCCGCATCATGTCGTCCGCGCAGGATCACAAACGTGCAAAAGACGGGGATCAGGGATTAAATACCGGAGGTATGGGAACATTTTCTCCAAGCCCGTTCTATACAAAAGAAACAGACGCATTTTGCAGGGAGCATATTTACCAGAAAACGGTAGACGCGATGGCTGCGGAAGGCAGGGAATACAAGGGCGTTATATTCTTTGGGCTGATGCTGACAAAAGAAGGGCCGAAGGTGTTAGAATACAATGCCAGGTTCGGCGACCCGGAAGCGCAGGTTGTACTGCCGCGGATGAAAAACGATATCATTGACGTTATGGAAGCCTGTGTGGACGGCACATTAGATCAGATTCCGCTGGAATTTGAAGACAATGCGGCAGTCTGCGTGGTGCTGGCTTCGGACGGATATCCGGTTTCCTATGAAAAAGGGTTTGCGGTAACCGGAGAAGAGAATTTTAAAGGAAAAGAAGGGTATTACTGTTTCCATGCAGGGACAAAGCTGGATGAAAACGGGACGGTTGTGACAAACGGCGGGCGCGTGCTGGGGATTACGGCAAAAGGAGCGGATCTGAAAGAAGCGCGTGCAAATGCATATAAAGCGGCAGAATGGGTTTCTTTTGAAAATAAATATATGCGGCATGATATCGGAAAGGCAATTGACGAGGTATAACCGGAAGGGATTTGCATGAAAAAAGGGATTATTTTTGACATGGACGGCACGCTGTGGGATTCCTCGGAACATGTCGCCCGTTCCTGGGACGAAACGGTTCGGAAGGAAGTGGGGGGAATACGGAGGATTACGACAGAAGACATCCGGGGCGTTATGGGTCGGACGATGACGGAGATTGCGGGAATACTGTTTCCTATGCTGGGAGAGAAAGAGGCAAATGCGCTTGTGGATCTCTGCGGGGAGGAGGAAAACGCATATCTTAGGGTACACGGGGGGATACTGTATCCGAAGCTTACAGAGACGTTACGGATTCTGGCGGCAGAGTATCCGCTTTATATTGTGAGCAATTGCCAGAACGGGTATATCGAGGCGTTTTTGGATTACTATGGGTTCTGGGAGTATTTTAAGGATATCCAGTGCTTTGGGAATAACCAAATGGGAAAAGGGCATAATATTGCACTGGTTGTGAAGCGGAATGCGCTGGACGATGCGGTTTATGTCGGGGATATCCAGGGCGATTACGATGCCAGTATGGAAGCGGGAGTGAAGTTTGTGCATGCGGCGTATGGATTTGGGCGGATTTCGCAGGAGGCGCCGTTTGTGCAGGAGATTGCGGAATTGCCGCGGGTTTTGCGGGACGTGTTTTAAGAAGCGCGGCTGTGAGGTCTGGCAAAGATACATCAGCCAGAGGGCAGGGTATGCGGCAGGGGCGGTGTTCCCGGATTAAGCGGCTCTAAAGTATCCCCGATGCGTTTTCCCGTGCGGACGGAACCGCCCTAAACGCGCCG